>DATFRP010000283.1:0-23173 GCA_035263125.1 Vicinamibacterales bacterium | reverse complement strand
GCTCGAGCACGAGTGCAAGACGATTCCCAGGTCGAGCCTGCTGCTGCCCGGGCCCGACTACGTCGACCGCGCCTACGGGCTCTCGGATCGTTCGCCGCGCGTGCTGGCCGCGCTGCAGGCTGTGCTCAACACCGGGAATCTCGCGAAGAGCGGCTATGTGTCGATCCTTCCGGTCGATCAGGGCATCGAGCATTCCGCGGGAGCGTCGTTCGCGCCCAATCCGGCGTACTTCGATCCCGAGAACATCGTCAAGCTGGCAGTCGAGGGAGGCTGCAACGCGGTTGCGTCGACGCTCGGTGTCCTCGGGTCGGTCTCGCGCAAGTACGCACACAAGATTCCGTTCATCCTGAAGTTGAATCACAACGAGTTCATCTCCTATCCGAACTCGTACGACCAGATTCGCTTTGCGAGCATCAAGCAGGGGTTCGACATGGGCGCGATGGCCGTCGGCGCCACGATCTACTTCGGGTCGGAGGAGTCGAAGCGGCAGCTGCAGGAAGTGACCGAGATGTTCCAGCGCGCCCACGAGATGGGCATGTTCACGGTGCTCTGGTGCTATCTCCGCAACTCCGCGTTCAAGACGAAGGAAGCCGACTATCACCTCTCAGCGGATCTCACCGGCCAGGCGAACCATCTCGGCGTGACGATCGAAGCCGACATCATCAAGCAGAAGCTGCCCGAGAACAACGGCGGCTACAACGCCATCAACTTCGGCAAGACCAGCAAGCTGGTCTACTCGCAGCTCACAACCGACAACCCGATCGATCTGACACGCTATCAGCTCGCCAATTGCTACATGGGCCGCGCCGGCCTGATCAACTCGGGCGGTGCCTCGTCCGGTGAGGGCGATCTCAAGGAAGCGGTCAAGACCGCGGTGATCAACAAGCGCGCGGGCGGCATGGGTCTCATCTCCGGGCGCAAGGCGTTTCAGCGGCCGATGAAAGAAGGCGTCGCGCTGCTCAACGCGATCCAGGACGTCTACCGCTCGCCGCAGGTGACGATCGCCTGAAGAACGGAATCACGTGCGCCGTCGAGCGACGCCAGTCTGGCGGGAGGGGCATCCCGCTCGCCGCGCAGGCGCCTACTCCGTGATCGGGTCTCTTCGTACCGGTGATCGATCTTTTGGCGCCGAGGACGAGCGGGGAGACCCGCCGACAGGACCCGTGAGCCCAGACGCCTAAGTCGAACCCAAGTGAGCGAGTCTCGTTCGGCGCCATTTTGGCTTCTTCGCTGATTGCGTCGCTTTTAGTGCAGGCTGCCGTTCCACACAAAACTGAACTCCGGCGTGCCGATATCCAGAGGATTCAGGTTCTTCCCAGAAACTCGCGAAGCGCCTCGTAAGTACTTCGAAACGCGAGCTCATCCCAGGGAATCGTGTCGGGCGGGAAGAACCGGGCTTCGGAGCTCTCGTCGTCGATCGCGACGGTTCCACCCATGATGGTGGCCACGTAGACGATGATGACCGGCGCGCGACCGGGGTAGGAGTAGACGTTGAGCAGGCGATCGATGCGGACGTCGAGGCCCGCTTCCTCGCGCGCTTCGCGGATCGCGGCCACCGGCACCTGCTCGCCGCGATCGACGTAGCCGCCGGGGAAGACCCACTTGCCGTAGCCGGGCTCGATCGCGCGCTTCAACAGCAGGATGTGGTGCTCCTCGTTCTGCAGGATCGTCCCGACTGCAACTTTCGGATCCTGGTAGAAGATGAACCCGCACCGGACGCAGACGAGCCGATCCGGTTCCGTCGGTTTGACCGAGCGCAGTTCGAGATCGGCGCCGCAAAGCGGACAGAAGCTGTACGGGACTTCGTCGTGAGGATGCATAGGGCTGAGGCCTGGGCCCTGGGGCCCCTATAATTTACAGTGATGTCCATCTTGAAAGTCGCTCGTATGGGTCATCCCGTCCTCCGCGAGCGTGCCCGCCCGTTCGAGAAATCCGATCTGCGGAATCCTCTGGTGCAGAAACTGATCGACGACATGATCGAGACCATGCACGAGTACCACGGCGTCGGCCTGGCAGGTCCCCAGGTCCATGAGGGGCGTCGGGTGTTTGTGGCGCTGCTCGATGACGAGCCCGGCCCGGAGAGCGACGCGGTGGCGATTATCAACCCCGAACTCGTTCCGACCGCGCAGAACAAGGAGGAAGGCTGGGAGGGATGCCTCAGCATTCCCGACATCCGCGGGATGGTGCCGCGGTTCACCGATATCACGCTCAGGGGCCTCGATCGCGAGGGCAAGGCGGTGGAACTCCAGCTCAAGGGATTTCCTGCGCGGGTCGCGCAGCACGAGACCGATCACCTCGACGGCGTGCTTTTCTTCGATCGCATGACGTCGATGCAGTCGTTGACGTACCTGGACGAGTACTCGAGATACCACACCAAGGACAACGACTGAATCTCGCGTTTTCATTGCTCTATAATTTCCCGTGCTCTCCTCAGGATCTCCGATCGTCACTCTTCGCACCGCGCCGATGGTGCCGTTCGACGGCGCGATCGCCGCGGCGCGAACCTGTTACTCGCCGCGTGTCATCGGTGCGTCCGAGATTACCGACGCGCAGCGCAACTCGATCGGCTCGCTGACCTTCGATGCCGGTCATCACACCGTGTATCAGCACGCGAACTTCGAGTTCGGGCTGGAGAACATCTCGCGGCAGTTCGTCTGGACCTTTCTGCATTCGTATCCGTTCTACAACTCCGAGCAGTCGAGCCAGCGCTACGTCAAGTTGAAGGAACCGCGAGCGTACGTGCCGCCGATCGCCGGCGCCGCGCGCGACCTCTACGAATGCGCGATCGTCCGTGCCTGGGATCGCTACGCTGAGCTCTCCGCGGTTCTCAAAGACGACGCGTTCGCGATTCTCAAGGAGCTGCGATACGTTCGCCCCAACACCAATCCCGAGCGGTTGAAACAGATCGAGAAGGACGCCGAGAAGCGCGCGATCGAAACGGCCCGCTACGTGATTCCGATTGCGGCCTTCACCTCGATGGTGCACACCGTCTCCGGCATCGTGCTGCACCGCCTCTACCGGATGATGCACACCGGCGACGCGCCGCACGAGTCGCGCGATGTCGTGTCCGAGATGGTGCGGCTCGTCAGGGAGTGGGATCCGAATTTCTTCGAGAAGGTGGGCGCCGGGCCGCTGCTGGCGGAGGACGTACCCGAGGCGCAGATCCCGGTCCCCGCCGACCGCGGCGAGCGCTTCGCTGCAGCGTTCGACCGACGCATGAACGGTCGATGGTCGCGGTTGCGCGACGTCTCGCCCGATGCCGAGGAGATCCTGGCCGACGCGGTACGGTCGGTCTTCGGCCTGACGGCGTCCGAGATGTCCGACGACGAGGCGATCGACCGCGTGATCAATCCCGCGCGCAATCGCTATCGGCTCGAGGTGCTCAACGTCTCGCATCACTCGCCGCTGATGCGCACGCTGCACCATGTGAGCTACGTGTTCGAGAAGCGGCTCAGTCACACCGCCGACTCGCAGGATCAGCGGCATCGGATGGTCCCCGCCTCGCGGCCGCTGATGACGTTCGCCGATACCGGGACGCCCGACTACATCACACCGCGGCTGATCGCCGCGAACCCGCGTGCGAAAGCGGTCTACGACGAGGCGATGCGCGAGGCGTGGGCAGCCAAGAACCAGCTGCTGGCGCTTGGTGTTCCGGTCGAGTTCGCGATCTACGTCCTGCCGAATGCGAAGACGCTGCGCTTCACCGAATCGGGATCGCTGCTCTCCCTGCTGCACAAGTGGACCCAGCGCACCTGCTTCAACGCCCAGGAAGAGATCTATCTCGCGTCGATGGACGAAATCACCCAGGTGCGGTCCGCCCATCCACGGATCGGCCGCCACCTCGGTCCGCCGTGTGTGATCCGCAACGGCCTGATCTCGCCGCGCTGCACCGAGGGCTCCCACTTCTGCGGTGTGCCTGTGTGGCGCGACTTTCCGAACGCAATCCGACGACTCTGATGATCGCTGCCTGGCTGGTGCACTTCTACACCGCCAGTGGCGTCGTGCTCGCGTTCCTCGCGACGCGCGCCGTCATCGCCGAAAACTATCGCGCCGCGTTTTTCTGGCTCTCCGTCCAGGTCGTCGTCGACGCGACCGACGGCGTGCTGGCGCGCAGGGCGAGCGTGTCAGAACGGCTGCCCTGGTTCAATGGCGCGAAGCTCGATGACATCATCGACTACCTGACGTACGTCTTCATTCCCGCGTTGATCGTCTGGCGCGCGGCCCTCGTGCCCGAGACGTGGACGCTCCTCGTCGTGAGCGCCATGATGCTTTCGAGCGCCTACGGCTTCAATCGCGCCGACGCCAAGACCGGCGATCACTTCTTCACCGGTTTCCCCTCCTACTGGAACATCGTCGCCTTCTACCTGCTGGTGGCTGGATGGTCCCAAGCGGTGAACGCTGCGTTCCTCCTGGCGTTCGCAGCGCTCGTGTTCGTGCCGGTTCGCTACATCTACCCGTCGCGTACCCCGGTGTGGCGCCCGATGACGGTCGTCTTGGGCGTCACCTGGGGCGTCCTCCTCCTTTTGATGCTTCGGGACTATCCTGCAGTGTCGCGAGTGATGTTCTGGATATCGCTGGTGTATCCCGTTTACTACATCGCGCTATCGTTGGTGCTGCATGGGAGCAGCAGACTCCATGCAGCACGAACCTCCTGAACCTATGAACTCGATCCCCATTCACGCGCACAACCCGAGCCCCTATACGGGTGACGGCAACTGGACGTGGCTGATTCGTGGCGAAGTGACGACACTCATCGATGCTGGAACCGGTGAGCAGGCCCATCTCGATGCGGTCGCCGACGCGCTCGACGGTGTGGCGCTCGCGCAAGTGCTGGTCACCCATGCGCACGGCGACCATGCCTCCGGTGCACCGGCGCTGGCGCAGCGGTTCCCCGGTGCGCGGTTTCTGAAGATGCCGTGGACGGAGCGCGACGTGAAGTGGCCCGTGACATGGGAGCCGATCGCGGCGGGCCAGCAGATCGCGGCCGGCGACGACACGCTGGTAGCCGTCCACACGCCGGGTCATGCGCCAGATCATCTGTGCTTCTGGCACGACGCCACGCGGACGCTCTTCAGCGGAGACCTTGCGGTGAAAGGGACCACCGTCTTCATTCCATCGAACCACCGCGGCGATCTCTCGGACTACCTGGCCTCACTCGACCGCGTCATCGCACTGCAGCCGACGCGACTGCTGCCCGCGCACGGCCCGGTCATCGACGATCCCTGCACGCTGCTTCGCGGCTACATCGACCATCGACACGAGCGCGAACGTCAGATCGTGGCGGCGCTGGAAGAAGGTCCGCTGACGCCGGACGAGCTGGTGTCACGGATCTATCGCGGCCTCACCGACGCGCTCCTGATGATGGCGCGCGAGAGCGTCGAGGCGCATCTGGTGAAGCTCGCGCGCGACGGCCGCGCCGGACGACGCGGCGAGGCGTGGCATATCATTGAGCCATGAATCAGGTCGTCGATTTCATCAACGTCAACCGGGATCGATACATCGAGGAACTGAAACAGTATCTGGCGATCCCGAGCATCAGCGCGCTGCCCGAGCACGCGGCCGATGTGCGCCGCGCCGCGGAGTGGACGGGCGAGGCGCTGCGAACCGTGGGCATGCAGAACGTGCGGTTGATCGACACCCCAGGCAATCCGGTCGTCTACGGCGACTGGATGAACGCGCCGGGCAAACCGACGATTCTCTTCTACGGCCATTACGATGTGCAGCCGGTCGATCCAATCGACCTGTGGACGAGCCCTCCATTTGAAGCGACCGTGCGCGACGGCGAGATCTATGCGCGCGGCGCCGCCGATGACAAGGGGCAGGTCTTCATGCACATCAAGGCGGTCGAGGCCCATCTCAAACAGGCGGGGAACCTGCCGATCAACATGAAGTTCTTCATCGAGGGCGAGGAAGAAGTCGGGAGCGCGAACCTCGACGAGTTCGTGCGCTCGCACAAGCAGGATCTGACCGCGGATGTCGTCGTGATTTCGGATTCGCCGATGTTCGACCGCGGCATCCCGTCGATCTGCTATGGGCTGCGCGGGCTGACGTATTTCCAGCTCGACATGAAAGGCACGAAAAGCGACCTCCACTCGGGATCGTTCGGCGGCGCCGTCGCCAACCCGGCGTTCGTGCTGGCGCAGGTACTGGCGCAGATGAAGGATCGCAGCGGCCGCGTCAAGATTCCCGGCTTCTACGACGATGTGCGCGCGTTGAGCGACGCCGAACGCGCAGAATGGAAGAAGCTGCCATTCAACGAGACGAAGTACCGCAAGGAGCTCGGCGCGCCGAAACTCTTCGGCGAAACCGGCTACTCGACGCTCGAGCGCGTCTGGGCGCGGCCGACCTTCGAGGTCAACGGACTGCTCTCGGGCTTCACTGGCAGCGGGGCGAAAACGGTGCTTCCCGCGAAGGCCATGGCCAAGGTGAGCATGCGCCTCGTGCCCGATCAGAACCCGCAGAAGATCAGCGATCTCTTCGAAGAGTACGTGAAGAAGATCTGTCCCAAGTCAGTGGAGTTGACCGTCACGCGCATGCAGGGCGGCAAGCCCTGGATGACCGAGTTCGACAACAAGTACGTGCGCGCCGCCGGCCGCGCGATCGAACAGGGATTCGGTCAGGCCCCGGTCTTCAACCGCGAAGGCGGCTCGATTCCGGTGGTCTCGACGTTCCAGGAAGAACTCGGTGTGCCGAGCGTGCTCTTCGGCGTCGGCCTTCCCGACGAGAACGCGCACGCACCGGATGAACGGCTCGACCTCGGTAACTTCCATAACGGGATCATCGCAGCTGCCTATCTCTATCAGGAGATCGCGCAGACAACCTAGCGCTCGCTGGCGACAGTCGGTGCGATCCCTCTGTCGCGGGTCGGTGCGATCCATCTGTCGGTTGTCGGTGCGATCCGGCTAACGGGTATCGGTGCGATCTGGGCTGACGACAGTCGGTGCGATCCCGCTATCGCGTGCCGGTGCGATCTTGCTGTCAACGTCCGTGCCATTTCGCGTACACTGCGCGCCGCGACGCAGTCCGTGCGGAGCGATTAAGATCGCGCCGACCATCGTCAGCCTGATCGCACCAACAAACGACTAGCAGGATCGCACCGACAAACGTCAGAGAGATCGCACCGACAACTGTCAGAAGGACCGCACCGACCTGCGTGAGACGTCAAAAGGAGGAGCCATGAAGTTCATCTGCCTCTCGGCGCTCTTGACCTCGATGGCCGTTGTCGTCGCTGCGGATGGCGTTCCGACCGTCGTCACCTACGTGCCGCATGAGAAGGTCGCGGCGACGATGGTGAAGGGTGGGCAGATCATCGCGGATCACGGTCTCATCGTGCTGGCGCAGCGACGCGGGGCAGGTGAGGTCGAAGTGCACGAGAAGACCAACCACGTGTTCATCATCGTCGAGGGCGAGGCGACGTTCGTGACCGGTGGCACGCTCGTCGACGCGAAGGACACGGCGCCCGGGCAACGTCGCGCGCCGAGTGTGAAGGGTGGAGAGGTTCATCACCTGAGCAAGGGTGATGTGATCACCATTCCTGCAAAGACCCCGCACTGGTTCAAGGACGTGCCGACGCAGACGATCGCGTACTACGCGGTCAACACCGAGCCATAGCGAGGCAATAGCTGGTGTAATGCAGAATGCAGAATGCGGAATTCAGAAATGAAGTCAGAATTTCACTCTGGCTTCTACTGGGGTTTGCATCCATTTCTGCATTCTGAATTCTGAATTCTGAATTACTCGACACAGACCTGTGATTCAGATTCGCGAGGAACGCCCCGACGACGCTGCGGCGATTCGTGAAGTCAACGATCGCGCCTTCGGTCAGGACCAGGAGGGCCGCATCGTCGATGCCCTGAGAGCAAACCGGGCGGCGATGCTCTCGCTCGTGGCGACACTCGACGATCGAGTTGTCGGTCACATCATGTACAGCCCTGTTCGGATCGGCGACGTCACAGGCGCGGGGCTGGGACCGATGGCCGTGCTCCCCGAATATCAGAATCAAGGGATCGGAAGCGCGCTGGTGAGATCGGGGAACGACAAGATTGCACAGGCGGGTTCCCCTTTCATCGTCGTCGTCGGGCACGTGTCGTTCTATCCGCGCTTCGACTTCCAGCCGGCCCGAAGGTTGGGAATCACCTGCGAGTGGGGAGTCCCGGACGAGGTCTTCATGGCGCTCGTGCTCGACGAGCGAACGATGCGCGGCGTCGCCGGTGTCGCCAGATATCGGACCGAGTTCCACATGGACGTTCACGAGCTCCACGTCCGGCAGGCGATCGAGCTGGCGCAACGAGCGAGGGCCGCAGGGAATCATCCGTTTGGTGCGCTTCTGGCCATCGGTGATCGAGTGCTGCTGACGGCTCAGAACACCGTCATGACCGATCGCGATCCGACCGCGCATGCGGAAACAAATCTCGTCGCGGAGGCGATTCGATGCCTGCCGTCAGATGAGATTCGAAACAGCACGCTCTACACCAGCTGCGAGCCGTGTGCAATGTGCGTCGGCAAGATGTATTGGGCCGGGATTCGATCGATCGTCTTCGCCCTTCCCTCGTCGGAGTTGGCGCTCCTTGCCGGTGGTGATTTTCTCGTGCCGTGCGCCGAGCTCTTCGCGCGAGCGGCTGACGCGGTCACGATCATCGGACCTGTCCTGATCGATGAAGCCCGTGACGTGCATCGTGGCTACTGGCCTCCGCGAGGCCGATTCGCAGAGTAGGGAACGGAGCGCGACAGAGAAACGGAAGGAGTCGTCATGAAGCGCAGCTCACCCCGTACCATGAAAGTCGGCGAGCGATTTTGAGAGTCGACAACGGGGGAGACGGGGGGAACGGGATGGTCACACGGGGATAACGGTGGCAACGGGGGCAACGGGAATTCTCGATCGTGATCACGACGACGTCCTGTCCCGTTTTCCCCTTCTCCGTTGCCCCCCGTGTTGATGCCTTTCTCCGTTTCGGGTGGCAATGTCGGAGCACATTTTCAAAGTCGCTCCGTTCCTCCGTTCCTCCGTTCCTCCGTTTCTCCTGTTAATCCGTTTCCTCCGTCCGCTCCGTTTCTTCTCAGGCGTTCCACGACTGGTCCGCTGGCGTTCATGCCGCCGTGGGATACTCCGGATAGGAGTCCAGAACGCCGCTGGACCGTCGCTAGGGAGACGCGATGTCAGTTCGAATCAGACTTGCGAGCGAGCAGGACGCGGATGCCATCGCTGCGATCTATCGTCCGGTTGTTGAAGACACGGCGATCTCGTTCGAGACCACGGCACCCGGTCGAGAGGAGATGGCGCGCCGCGTTGCCGAGACGCTCCCGAGCTACCCGTGGCTGGTGTGCGAGCGCGACGGCCGGATCGCCGGCTACGCCTACGCGACGCGCCACCGCGTGCGTGCCGCGTATCAGTGGTCGGTCGACACCTCGGTCTACATCGATGAAGCCGACAGGCGTTCGGGTGTCGGGCGTGGTCTGTACCTGTCGCTCTTCGCCATCCTCGCGGCGCAAGGCTATTTCAACGCGTTTGCCGGCATCGCCCTGCCCAATCCCGGGAGCGTCGAGCTCCACGAGGCGATGGGATTCGAGAAGCTGGGGGTCTATCACAATGTCGGATTCAAGCTGGGCGAGTGGCACGACGTCGGCTGGTGGCAGCTGATGCTTCGATCGCACGAAGCGCTGCCGCATGAACCACTCTCGCTCGATTCCGTTCGCAGGCTGCCGACGTGGGAGCGTCTGCTCGTGCGCGGAGAAGCCGTTGTGCGCGTCAAGGCGGCGTAGTGTCTATTTCCAATCGAGCGGCCTGCCGGCGCGGTACCAGGGCGCTCGACCGCTGGCGGCATTCGCGAGCGTGCGTGCGGGATTGGCAGCAAACCGGAGCGGGACACGAATGAACGGGCTGCGCACGCGCTGCTCGGCCCACTTCACCACGTAGCGGTCGAGCGCGTCCTCTGCCACCATGAAGCCGACGCCGCCGATCGGCGTCACCACGTGATCGACCCATCCTGCCGTCTTGGGATTCATCCCGACGTTGCCGATCGATGCCTCGCTGAGCGGACCGATCTCGAACTGGATGCTGTAGCTCATGATCCAGGCCATCGCGCCGATACGAGACAGGAAATAGCCGCGGTCGGTGCTGAATTCCAATGGCACGCCGGGCTTGTGATCGAGCCAGATGTAACCCGCCGCCGCCCCGTGGATGGGATGGCCGATGTAGTTCATCGTCCAGGCATCGGTATCCGTCCATTGCTGCGGCATGCGGACCGATCGGGCGTAGTCGCGCCAGAAGTTGCCACCGAGCTCACGTCGGGTCTTCTCCTGAAGTGCGATGCGGGTGCCGTGCTCGATGAGGAGCAGCTTGAACGAATCGCCGATGGCGCCAAAGATATCGGCGCCCTGGTGATCGTCGTGCGTCCCGACGGTCAGTCCTTCCTGCGCGGCGGTTTCGCCAGCCATCACAGTACTCATCGCCAACGCTGCCAGGAGGCACACCACAGCTTGCAACCCCGCTCGACGGGTCATGTCGTCTTCGCCGCCTTCCGTCGCGCACCGCATAGATAATCTAATCGACGGGTTGCGGGTATCCGCTCGGGTCAATTCCTGAGAAACGCGTTATCAGTTCATGACAGAGCACACATCATCGAACACGCCACGTCGCGTCGAGTACAAGCGGATCGCCACCGAAGAGGCGTGGGCGCCCGCCGAGCTCTTGTCGCGCTATCGAAGCATGGCAGCGAACCGGAACCTGGACGATCCCGGATTCATCGCGCTGTGGACCCGGCTGGGTTCACGCACGCAGTTGGGCGATCGTCTCGCGGACATCGGCGAGGGCCGTATCGCCGACATGGACGTGTCGGGCATCGACATGCAGATCCTGTCGCTGACCTCACCCGGGGTGCAGGTATTCGATGCTGCGACCGCGAACGCAATCGCCGTCGACACCAACGACCAGGTCGCACAGGCGGTGCGCACGTATCCCAGCCGGTTTGCCGGGCTGGCCGCCGTTGCCCCGCAGGATCCCCGGACCGCCGCGCGAGAGATCGATCGCGCCGTCCGCACGCTTGGCCTGAAGGGCGTCATCATCAACTCGCATACGGGCGGCGAGTTCCTCGACGACCCGAAGTTCTGGGAGATCTTCGAAGCCGCCGAGGCGTTGAGCGTGCCGATCTACATTCATCCGCAGGCGCCGCCCCCCGCGATGATCGGCCCGTACGTCGAGCGCGGGCTCGAGGGTGCACTCTGGGGATTCGGCGCCGAGACGGGACTTCATGCGCTCGCCATCATCCGGAGCGGTGCACTCGATCGCTTTCCCAAACTGCGGATTGTGATCGGCCACGGCGGCGAGGCGCTGCCATTCTGGCTGTTCCGCCTGGACTACATGAATCGGACGGCACGCCCTGCCATACGAACGGGTGCCTCGTCGCTCGCCAGGCAGATCAGTGAATACCTGAAGGAGAACTTCTACGTCACCACGAGCGGCATGGCATGGGCGCCGGTGATCACGTTCATCCAGTCGGTGCTCGGCGTCGATCGGGTGCTCTACGCGATGGACTATCCGTATCAGTTCGAGATCAGCGAAGTGATCGCGAGCGACGAGACGCCGATGACCGCGGAGGACAGGAAGAAGTTCTTTCAGACGAACGCGGAGCGGGTGTTCGCGCTCGGGTAGGGCCACGAAGATCACAGAGGATTCTGGCCACGGAGATCACGAAGAGCACGGAGGTAAGTCACGAAAGGATCAACCTCTCCGTGATCTTCGTGATCTCCGTGGCCCATGATCTCCGTGTTCTCCGTGGCTCAATTCAGCGACGCCACTCTCCGCCGCAGCGTCTTCACATGCTCCCAGATCTGCTGATGCTCTTCGCGCGCATCTTTGTCCAGCTCGCCCATGCTCGAGAGTTTGAGGTAGGTCTGCAGATCGCGCAGTGCGGCGGTGACGTCGTTCAAGTGGTAGGCGAGCAGGCCGCGGTCGCGCAGCTCGCTGAGCGCCGAGGGTGTGATCGCCAGCAGGAGCTCGGTCACGTCGCGCGCCTGCGGGAACGAGCGCATGTTCACGTAGATGCGCTTCAGGTTCAGCAGCATGCGGACGATGATCTGATGGCGCGTGGCCGGCAAGAGCAGCGATTTGCTGAACGCGACCTCGTTGCCGACGTGCTTCTGCAGCAGCAGCCGGCATTTGTGCTCTGAGAGCAGCGCACCCGCATGGAACGGGTCGATGATGAGATCGCTGCCACGGCGCTCGGGGCAGCGCACCAGGAAGTGCCCCGGGAAGTTGATGCCGTCCACCTGAAGCCCGGCTCGCCGCGCCACTTCCATGTAGACGACCGACAGCGTGATCGGAATACCGGTCCGCCGGTCGAGCACCTCGTTGAGGCAGCTGTTGCGAGGGTCCTCGTAGTGGTCGCGGTTGCCGACGAACTGCAGCTCTTCGAAGAGGTAATCGTTGAGCGCCTTCACGCCGGACAACGTCGACGAATCGCCGGTCGCCGTTGCGTGCCGCTCGATCGCCCGGCGAGCGGCGTCGCCCATCGCGTCGAGGCGCGACACGTACGGCTCGGGGTCGAGGCGGGGGTACTCGATGCGGGCGATGAGCAGCGTGGCTCTCGCGAGGCTGGTCCCGGGGGCATTGGACGCGTTGATGAGCGCCGAGAGCAGGTCTTTCTTCACGTGCGATCTATTGTCTCAGTGTGCGCACAATCGATCCAGCGCCGCCAGCGTCAGCGCATTCAACCCGTCGACAATGAGCTCGGCGCCGACCAGCTCGTGAGCGGGATAGCTCGATGTCACGGCCACCCGGCGCAGGCCGGCGCCGTCAGCCGACTCGAGCCCCCAGCGCGAATCTTCGATCGCCACGGTTCGCCGTGGATCGAGGACGTCTCCCGCGACCTCGCGGAGCCGATCGAATGCCAGTCGATAGGGCGCTGGTGACGGCTTGCTTTCCGGCGTGTCGCCCGACGCCACGATCGCAGCGAAAAGGTGGGCCAGGCCGGCCGACTCGACGATCGCCACGATCTCGTGCCGCTGCGCGCCGGATGCGATTGCAATCGGAACGGCTGCCGCAGTGTCGCGGATGAACTCCGCGGCCCCTGGAAAAAGTACGGCGTCGGAATGGAGCAGGGCTTCCATGTGCTCGCCCTTGCGCGCGACCAGCGTCGCCACATCGGTCGCGCTCATCTGCAGTCGGCGATCGCGCGCCAGCGCTTCGAACACGCCGGCGTCATCGTAGCCGAGATAACGCGAGTAGTAGTCATGCGTCGTCAGCTCGACGCCTTCGTGCTCGAGCGCCTGCTGAAAGGCCATCAGGTGAAGCGGCTCGCTGTTGGCGATGACGCCGTCGAAGTCGAAGATGACCGCCTGGAGTGGACGGCTCATGCGCCGGGCGTCTTCTCGCCGGCGCGGATGGCGATCTTCAGCCGGTTCGACGGGGGCGGGTAGGGACACTCGTACGACTCGTTGTAGGCGCAGTACGGGTTGTAGGCCTTGTTGAAGTCGATCGTGTAGAGCCCCGTGCCGGTAGGGTGGAGATCGAGATAGCGTCCGGCGGGATAGGTCTCACTGCCCGATGTCGTGTCGACGAACGGCACGAACAGGTCCACGATCGGCTGCCCATCTTCCACGAATGCACCGAGGCTCATGTTCTGGTTCTGCAACGTGAACTCGAGCACGCCGACCCGCTGGTACCGGCGCTGTGTGCCGGTCGATGTGGGCATCGAGACCACCGGTCGCTGGTCGGCCAGCTTCAACTGCGCAGGCACGATGTAGCTCTGATCCGGCGCGAAATAGCGCAGGGGCAGCAGGGTGTCTTTCCGGCTCGCGGGCACCGGGTCGTTGTCTTCGCGGAACTGTCGATCGCGCGCGGCCCGTGCGGCGGTCATCTCTCCGACATAGTCGGTGTCCCCGGGCGCGCCCGGGCCTGACGTGCACGCGGCGATCGTGACCAGTGCCGCACACGCGAGCAAGAACCGACTACGACTGCGCAATGGCGTATCCACGATTCTCGGTTGCGGCGTCAGCAAGTATGCGGCGGAGAGCCACCGTGTTGATCGGCGTGACCTTGAGCACACGCCTCAGCGCCGCGAGCAGCGTCCGGAGCGTATCGCCCTCAGCCATCGCCGCCAGCGCATACCGTGCGGCGCTCTCCACGCGTTGAGCCGCGTCGTTGACGAACACACGTGCGGCGGCGACGTGGAGGTCTGACTTCGGCTGCTGCTGTGCCCGCGCCTCGCGCGCGCGAAGCACGGCGCTCTCCGCAGAGTAGATGTCGATCAGGATGTCGGCCGCGTAGCTGAGGACTTCCTGCTGATCGGTCAGGCCCTCGCCATAGGTCTGCAGCGCGGTGCCGAGCACCATCAGCGCAACCTTCTTGAACGCGGCCACCGCGCGCAGTTCCTCGTCCAGTTCTTCTCCACTGCCGAAGCCGCCGCTGACAGAGGGCGCGAGCACCTCGTCCTGCAGCCGTTTCGCCGCCGCGATGAGCGGCAGGTCTCCCTTGAGCGCGCGCCTGATCAGCATGCCTGGGATCAACAGGCGATTGATCTCGTTGGTCCCTTCGAAGATGCGATTCACACGGGCGTCGCGATAGAAGCGTTCGGCCTGGTAGTCCTTGACGAAGCCGTTGCCGCCATGAATCTGGATGTTCTCGTCGAGCACGTAGTTGAGTGTTTCGCTGCCGGCAACCTTCGAGATCGATGCCTCGACGGCGAACTCCTCGAAGGCCGCGGCGACCGCGGCGCCGCCCCGGGGGCCCTGTGACAGGACCGCGTCGATCAGTCCCGCGCTCCGATAGACGAGGCTTTCGACCGCGTAGATGCGCGCGTACATTTCGCCGAGCTTGTGCTTGATCGCGCCGAAATTCGCGATCGGCTGGCCGAACTGCCGGCGCGACGAGGCGTAGGACGCAGCATCGGCGAGCGCTGCGCGCGCGCCGCCGTTGCACATCGCGCCAAGACTGAAGCGGCCGTAGTTCAGCGTGTTCAGCGCCACCTTGTGGCCCTTGCCGATTTCGCCGAGCACGTTGCCCGCAGGCACCTTCGCATCCTGGAGGATGATCGGTGTCGTCGATGAGCCGTGGAGGCCCATCTTGTGCTCTTCCTTCCCCGAACTGACACCGGGAAACGCACGCTCGACGATGAAGGCGGTGAACTGCTCGCCATCGACCTTCGCGAACACGATGATGACGTCCGCGAAGCCGCCGTTGCTGATCCACATCTTCTCGCCATTGAGCACCCAGCTGCCGTCTGGCTGCTTCGTCGCGCGCGTCTTCGCCGCGAGCGCATCGCTCCCCGACCCCGATTCGCTGAGCGCGTATGCGCCGACCAGTTCTCCCGACACGAGACGCGGCAGGTACTTCTGCTTCTGCTCCGGCGTTCCGAACAGCACGAGCGGCAGCACACACAGGTTGGCCTGTCCTCCGAACGTCGTCGCAAACGACGCCGACGGGCCGATCTGCTCGACGACGACGAGCGAGGAGGTCTTGTCGAGGTCGAGCCCGCCGTATTCCTCGGGGACTTGAATCCCGAGCAGGCCGAGCTCACCGCATCGACGTACGAGCGTGCGTGCCAGCTCCCAGTCTTTGGTCTCGAGACGATCGAGATTCGGCAGCACCTCCGCCTCGACGAACTCCGCGGTCGTCCTGGCCATCATCCGGTGCTCATCGGTCAGTCGCTCGGGGGTGAAGACCTCGGAAGATGGCGTCTCTTCGAGCAGCCAGGATCCGCCCTTACGCATGTAGTGTCCGGCTTCAGCCGGACCCGCGGGTGCGTCGTGTCCGGCTTTAGCCGATTGTTCGTAGTGTCCGGCTTTAGCCGGACCCGTCGATGATGTAGTCATAGGCGTTCGAAAATGCCGGCAGCGCCCATGCCGCCGCCGACGCACATCGTGACCAGTCCGTACCGCGCCTGTCGGCGCTGCATTTCGTGGAGCAGTGTCGTAGTCAGTTTCGCGCCGGTGCAGCCGAGCGGATGCCCCAGCGCGATGGCACCGCCGTTGACGTTCAGCTTATCCGGATCGAGTGGCAGTTCGCGAAGGCAGGCGATGACCTGTGCGGCAAACGCTTCATTGAGCTCGATCAGATCGATCTGATCGAGCGTCAGCCCGGCGCGCTCGAGGACTTTCTTGATCGCCGGCACCGGCCCGATACCGAAGCGTTCCGGTGGTACGCCGGCGGTCGCGAATGCCACGAACCGTGCAAGCGGCTTCAATCCACGCTCGCGGGCGATCGTGTCGGAGGTCAGGACGAGCGCAGCAGCGCCGTCGCTCGTCTGCGATGAGTTGCCGGCGGTCACCGTGCCGGACGCATGAAACGCCGGGCGCAGTTTGCCGAGCGCCTGCGCCGATGTGTCGCGCCGCGGTCCTTCGTCGCGATCGAATGTGACCTGACGAATGTCGTGCCCACCGTTCTGTGGCACCGCCACCGAAAACGTCAGCGGCGTGATCTCGCCGGCGAAGCGGCCGGCGTCGATGGCCGCAACCGCACGCTGATGGCTCGTCAACGCGAACGCGTCCTGCTCGTCACGCGTGATCGAGTAGTCGCGGGCGTGATTCTCCGCGACCAGGCCGGTGCTCAGATACACATCCGGATACCGATCGACAAGCGTCGGATTGGGACAGACTTTGTTGCCGCCCATAGGCACCAGGCTCATCGACTCGGTTCCACCGGCGACGACGACCTTGGCGAAGCCGCACATGATGTGCTCGGCCGCCGAAGCAATCGCCTGGAGACCTGACGCGCAGAAACGGTTCATCGTCACCGCAGACGCGTCTACCGGTACGCCGGCGCGCAGGCTCGCAATCCGCGCAACGTTCAGCCCCTGCTCTGCCTCCGGCATCGCACAGCCCATGATCACGTCGTCGACTTCGGCGGGGGTCACGCCGGGTGCGAGGCGGAGTGCGCTCTCGATAACGGTGGCGGCCATGTCGTCGGGCCGCACCGTCTTGAGTGCGCCATTGGGGGCCTTGCCAACGGCCGTGCGGGTGGCGGAGACAACTACTGCGTCTTGCATGAGAAATCAGATAGAAGTTCTTCGAGGGCGTCGCCCACTTCGCTGGCTTGACCGTCGAAGAGATGGTTGGCGCGATCGATCTCGACGAGCTCTTTCGGCTCCTGGAGACGTGCGTAGAATTCGCGCACCGCCTTGAGGGAGATGATCTCGTCGCGTTCGCCGTGGATGATGAACTTGGGCTTCGTCGACTGGGTGACCGGAGCGTAGTCGTAGCGGTCGACGGGCGGAGCCACGCCGATGAGTGTGCAGATTCGATCGTCGGTGGCGCCGCATGTCATCGCAATGTACGAGCCGAAGGAGAACCCTGCCGCCCACAGCTCCAGATCAGCATACCGCGCGGCCATGAAGTCGACGGCGGCGCGGAAGTCATCGAGCTCCCCGCGCCCCTCGTCCCACGTCCCCGCGCTCCGGCCGACGCCACGGAAATTGAAACGCAGCACCGCGCAGCCGATTCGGGTCAGCGCCTTCGTCCCCTGAAAGACCACTTTGGTGTGCATCGTGCCGCCCTGGATCGGCAACGGATGAGCGAACACCGCCGCGACACGGGGTGTCCCCGCGGGCAGGTCGATCATCGCCTCCAGGGGTCCCATCGGGCCGGCAATCTCACGGATGGGCTCAACCAACACGTCTCCTTCGATCGCCCTCATGTACTGTATGACCCGCGTAGTCGACGACCAGATCCGCAAACATCTCCGCGCGCGTGATCGGCCCGAGATGCCCTGTCCGCGGGATCGTGGCGCTCGTCGCGTCGGGCAGCAGCCGCAGATATTCGCGCGTCTGATGGACTGGCACGACGCGGTCGAGATCGGCGTCGCCGGTGGCAACCAGCGTCGGACACTGGATCTGACGGATTTCCCTTTCGAGATCGAGCCCGTCGACCAGCGTCACGCGCCGAGCCATGAGCGTCGGCGAGAAGACGTGGCGCAGCGCGTTCAGCGCGTGCGTCACGCTGAACGCGAGCCCCGAGATCAACCCACCCCGCGCAGCCACGATCTCACGACACATCCGCAGCGAGAGGACGCAGAACAACGGCGTGAGCAGCCGTGGCGCGCGCATCAGGAATCGTGCCCTCGAGTCGGGGCCCCACGATGGTGGCAACGCCGACATCAGCACGAGCGCCGACACCCGATCTGGATGCCGAGCCGCGAACGCGGCTGCGATCAGCCCTCCATACGAGATGCCGCAGACCGTGGCGCGCTCGAGGCCGACGGCGTCCAGGGCATCAGCGACCTGCTGCACGTAGCATGCAAAGCCGCTCGTCTCGTCGAAGTGCCCCTCGCACGTCGGTTCATCGGCAAGCGAGAACGTGATCACGCGGCAGCGCTTCGCCAGCGCGTCCACCGTCGGCCTCATCCATTCCCAGCGACCCTGAATGCCGGGGACGAGGATGACAGGAGTGCCGGAGCCACGGTCGACGATGTTCATTGGTTACGACCTTCACCCAAGACGAACCACGTGATCCTAGTTCCGCAGCGGCTTGCCGGTTTTCAGCGTGTACTGAATCCGTTCCTGCGTCTTCCGCTCGGCGATGAGACTCAGGAACGCCTCCCGTTCGAGATCGAGCAGATGCTGCTCGGTGACGGTGGTGGCGTGCCGCAACACGCCTCCTCCCATGATCGTCGCCAGCTTTCGCCCGATCAAGGCGTCGTGGTCGCTGATGCGGCCGGCCCGTGACGCGAGATGTACGCCGAGCTTGAGCGTGGCCGAGACCGACTCGCCTCCGACGGGGATGGCGAGCCTGGGAGGCGGCGGCTGATATCCGTCGCGCACGCGTTGCAGCGCGCGTGCCTTGGCGTCGGCGATGAGCCGCTCTCGATTCATCGTGATCGCATCGACGTCGCGGAGATATCCGATGCGCTGTGCATCGGGGCCGCTGGTCGACGTCTTCGCAAAACCGATCGCCTCGAACGCACGTTGAATGGGGGGCAGGTAGTCGTTGCTGCCCGGCGCCATCTGCTCGGCGGCGCGCGCGATCAGTTCCTTCGTGCCACCGCCGGCGGGAATCAGTCCAACGCCGACCTCGACCAGACCCATGAATGTATCGCCTGCGGCCTGCACGCGGTCGCCGTGCATCGAGATCTCGCATCCGCCTCCGAGCGCGAGCCCGGCCGGTGCGACCACGACCGGCACGTCCGCGTAGCGCAGCGCCATCGTCGTCTGCTGAAACTGCCGCACCATCAGATTGATGTCATCCCAGTTCTCCTCCTGCGCTTCGAGCAGGACGAGCATCAGGTTGGCCCCGGCGGAGAAGTTCGGCGCATCGTTGCCGACCACGAGGGCGGCGAAGTTGCGCGAGGCTTCACTGACGCCCGCCTGCAGCATCTGCACCGTGTCGCCGCCGATGGTGTTCATCTTGGAGTGGAACTCGACGCACAGGACGCCGTCGCCGAGATCGACGAGACTTGCGCCGGCGTTCTTCTTGACGACCTTCGATCGCTCGTGGGCCGACCGGAGGATCTGCAGATCGGGGGCGGCGGGGGCGACCTCGCCATCGCGCAGCCGCTTGCGGCCAGAAGCGATCGCATGGTCCCAGATCTGAGGTACGCCGCTCGCGATCAACTCCGGACAGACCTCGCGCGCAACTTCCAGCACGCGATCGATCCCGATCGCATCGGCCGTCTCGAACGGTCCGAGCTCCCACCCGAACCCCCATCGCAGCACGCGATCGACGTCGTCGGCCGAGTGGGCAATCTCCGGAGTGACGCGCGCGGTGTACACGAGCCCCGGCGTCATCGTCTCGCGCAGGAACTGTCCGACTTTGTCTTTGCCCTCGAAGAGCCGGCGGATGCGCTCGCCGGTATCAGCAATCGATGCTGCCGAGTCGAGCGCTGCCAGGCGCGGGGATTGACGGGGACGGTATTCGAGCGTCGACGGATCGAGCGTGAGGATCTGCGATTCGCCGTCCTTGCCCTTGACGCGCTTGTAGAAGCCCTGGCCCGCCTTCTCGCCCGTGAGCCCGCGCGCGAGCATCTCTTCGACCACCTTTGGAAGGACGAACGCCTCGTGGGCGACCGGGTCGGGAAGGCGATTGTGCAGGTCACGAATCACGTGACCGAGGATGTCGAGGCCCGCGAGATCGAGCGTGCGGAAAGTAGCGCTGCGCGGACGGCCGATCGCCGGCCCCGTAATCTCGTCGATCTCCTCGATCGTGTAGCCGCCCGCGAGCCATCGGGACATGATGCGCGCGACACCGAAGAGCGCGAGGTGATTGCCGATGAAGCCAGGCGAGTCCTTCGCGACGACGACACCCTTTCCGAGATGGTGATCGGCGAACTGCGCAACCGCATCGACGACCGCCGGTTTCGTCTCGGCGATCGGAATCAATTCGAGCAGGTGGAGATAGCGCGGCGGGTTGAAGAAGTGCGTACCCAGCCAGTGATGCCGGAAATCGTCGCTGCGTCCCTCGGCCAGCGCGGCCAGCGGGATGCCCGACGTGTTCGAGCTGACGATCGTGCCCTTGCGCCGCACCGCGTCGACGCGCGCGAGAAGTGTCTGCTTGATGTCGAGCCGCTCGACGACCGCCTCGATAATCCAGTCGGTCTCTTTCACGCGCGGGAGCGCGGCATCGAAGCTGCCTGTGGCGATGAGACCTGCGGTGTCCGGCGTGAAGAAGGGATCGGGTTTGAGCGATCGTGCGCGTTTCAGCCCCTCAGCCGCCGCTTCGGTGGTGACGTCGAGCAAGAGGGCGGGCACGCCCGCGTTGGCGAAGTGCGCGGCAATCTGCGCGCCCATGACGCCGGCGCCCAGCACCGCGACGGAGCGAATCATCGCGATCAAGTCTACGTCATACAGTCGTAGGGGCCGCCTTCAGGCGGCCCTCTCCGGATGTCATTTCAACTCGATCTGAATTTCCACGGCGGTTTTCTCGCCGATATTCTCGGTCTCGTGCTTCAACGCGTCCCGCCACGCGATATCGCCAGGTTTCCGCGGATTGTCTACTTCTTTCCCGTCAGCCATCCTCATCGTGGTGTGCAGCTCTGTGAGATACACCACCACGTAATGCGGATGTTCGTGCATCGGGCTCTTGAGGTGCGGCTCGAGGATCGTGCGAAGCACGCGGACTCGATCGTTCTCCAGCACGACCGGATGGTGTTCGGGATCGAGCTTCACGACGTCGAGTGCGATCGGCGGCGATGGGGGAGCACCGGTCTTGAGCTCGACGAGGATCAACTCGATCGGCTGATCTGAGACGTTCTCCTCGGCGCGCGCCTGCGGGATGAGGTTCACGTCGACGACCTGGCCGGCTTGCTGGTTCAACGCCACGATATCGCCACTGGCAAAGGTCACGCTGGCCCGCACGTCGGTCAACAGAACGGCGACGCCCGCTGGCTGTGTGTGCGGCTGTGATTTCTCATGTGGGGCCAGCTTCACGCGCAGCACTCGCACCCATTGATTCTCGATCTCGACTTTGTAGATACCAGGACTCACGGCCGCGGCGTCCTGAGCCGCGCACGTCGGGCCGTCCAAAAGGATGGTTACCGCGATGGCCACGAGGACCGGGCATCTCATTTTGCGATCTCCTTCCACGACTTCGCGAGACGTTCAGCAGTCCGCCATCCGAGTGCCTGCGCCGTCAGCGTCGGGTTGCGCGCACCGCTTGTTCCCATCACCGAGGCGCCGAGCACCCCCAGGTTTGGCACCTCGTGGGAGAAGCCCCATCGATCGACGACATTCGTTTCGGGGTTGTCGCCCATGCGGGTGCCGCCGTACGCGTGCGTGGTCGGCCCCATCGTTCCCATCGCCGTCTTGTCGGTAGCGATGGCGCCGGCCGCCTTGTACCACTCGACCATCTTGTCCTGCACGAACGTCGTCAGCTTGCGCTCGTTCTCCTGATAGTCGGCGGTGATACGGCACACGGGAAAGCCGAGCGGATCCTTCACCGTCGGATCGAGATCGAGGTAGTTGACCTCGTAGGGCAACGTCGTCTTTTGCAGGTACGACGTGTTCGTGCTGTCGGCGTTCTGCTTGATGAAGGCTTTCCACGCCGAGCCCCAACGAGGCGCCCGGCCGAACGTGCCCATGCTCGCGGCCGCGATCGGGCGTCGATCGGAGTAGACCCACAGGTTGCCGCCGCCGATGAAGTCGTGGCCGGAGTGATCGAAGTTGTCGTCGGCCCAGTTGTCGACGGCGACGCCTTGTGCCGGCAGTCCGTACCAGTTGTTCACGCGCATCGGGAAGAGCGCGATGACGCCGCCAATCTGGTTGTGACTGAAGTAGTGTCTGCCGACCTGGCCGTGATTGTTCGAAAGGCCGTTGGGAAATGCCTTCGACTTGGAGAGCAGCAGCAGGCGTACGTTCTCGTAGACGTAGCTCGCGAGCAGCACGACGGACGCCGGTTGAAAGTATTCGGTGCCGCCCCTGATGTAGGTCACTCCGCTCGCTCGTCCGTCCGAGCCGACATTGATCGTCGTGACGTGAGCTTCGGGTACGACCGTGAGACGCTTGGTGGCCTGTGCTTTCGGGATGGTGGTGACCGCGGTCGAGCCCTTGGCGTTGATGTGACAACCGCCGCGCGCGCAGAAGCCGTGGTAGGCGCAGCCGGTGCGGCCTTGATAGCTCCGCGTGTTGATCGCTGCGGGGCCCGGGAATGCGTGCCATCCGAGGCCGCGAGCAGCCTTGGCCATCATCTCGGTGAAGTCCGTGCCCCGCAGGGGCGGCATCGGATATTCACGTGCGCGCGGGCCCTCGAAGATGTTGCCGGCGCGATCGACGATGCCCTTGATGTTGCCAGCTTTGCCCGACACGCCGATCTCGTATTCGACTTTGTCGTAGTACGGCTCGAGCTCGTCGAGACCAAAGGGCCAGTCTTCGACTGTCGATCCCTTGGGGATTCGCGATGCGCCGTATCGGCGCCTGGTCTCGCTGACGACCTTGAAGTCCCACGGATTCAACCGCCAGCTCTGCGCCCAGTAGTGAAGCGACGTGCCGCCGACCGCATTCATCATCGGGTGAATCGTGGGACGCGTCGAGTATGGGGCCGACGCATTCGGGCGATGTGTGGGAACCTCGCGATTCGCTTTCTGGATCGCTTGCGGCCACCCTCGCAGGTTGTTGCGGAGTTCGTCGGGCGCGAAATCATCAGACCTGAGCCACGTCCCGGCCTCGAGTCCGATGACCTCGAGTCCGGTCTGCGCCAGCGGCAGCGCGGCGACGCCTCCGACGGCACCGAGGCCGACGATGACGACGTCGGTCTT
>DATFRP010000282.1:0-6876 GCA_035263125.1 Vicinamibacterales bacterium | reverse complement strand
ATAGCTTGGCGTGTGGTGCGTTGCTGATGCACCACGTTGATCAACTTCTCAAACAATAGGAGATTGTTCGGGTTCGCTCGGACACCTGCGTCGATGAGGATGCAATCAAACGTCTCTTGCTCGAGTCGGCTTCGGATTCGGTGGCGGTCCAATAGAGGCCGTGTTCGCCAAGACGCGCATAGCTGCCGCCGGCTTCGCGGTTGCCTCCAAGCACGGCGTCGAATCCTGAGGGGCCACGTCGCAGCTATTCGCGATTGCTGCTAGGATCGCCCGCGATGATCTCTGCGATGCGGGTTGCTGTCGCTCTCGCCGCGGCGTCGTTCCTTGCAGGGGGCACGTCCGTGAGCATCACGGCAGCGCGAAGTGAGCTCAGTGCTCAGCAGCGACGGGACGCGACTGCCGCGGCCTCGGGCGATCTCGAGGTGCTCCAGGTTCGCGAGAACTTCTATCTGATTGCCGGCGCGGGCGGTCATATCGGTGTTCAAGTTGGAGACGACGGCGTCGTTGTCGTCGATGCGGGCTCGTCAGCGAGGGCCGACGCGGTGGTCGCGGCAATCAAGAAGATCACACCGAAGCCGATTCGCTACGTCATCAACACGAGCGCCGAGCCCGATCATGTCGGCGGCAATGAAATCGTCACCAAGGCAGGGCAGACGCTCTTTACGGCTACGGGCTCGATCGCGCTGCCGGGCGATTTTATCGGCGGCGCGGCGTCCATTCTGGCCGCCGAGCAGGTGTTGACGAGAATGAGCGCGCCCACCGGCCAGGTCTCACCGTACCCTGGCGCAGCGTTGCCGACGGAGACGTTCGACTTTCCGCGGAAATACATGTACCTGAACGGCGAGGGCATCGAGGTTCTGCATCAGCCGGCCGCGCATTCCGACGGTGATGTGTTCGTCTTCTTCCGGCGTTCCGACGTCGTGATGGCGGGCGACATTCTGGACATGAGGCGCTTCCCTGTCATCGACGTCGCCAAGGGCGGCAGCATCAGTGGGGAGATCGCTGCGCTCAATCGGCTCGTCGACCTTGCGATCCCGTCCGTGCCGATCGTCTCGCGAGAGGCCGGCACGATCGTGATTCCCGGCCACGGTCACATGTGCGACCAGTTCGATGTCGCCGAGTATCGCGACATGGTGACGATCATTCGAGACCGCGTCCGCGACCTGATGAGCGCAGGGAGAACGCTGGATCAGATCAAGGCCGCGTCGCCCGCACGCGGGTACACCCGCCGCTTCGGCTCGGATTCCGCCCCGTGGACGACAAACCAATTCATCGAGGCGATCTATCAAAGCCTTGCGAAGGAGAAGCGGTGAGGGCTCTCGGACTCGCCGTTCTCACCGCCGTCTGGCTCGCACCGTCGGTGTTCGCGCAGCGAGGAGCGCCTCCGCCGGCGCAGACGCCGCGAGCCTCAGCCCCGATCGACCTCACCGGTTACTGGGTAGCGTTTGTCAACGAAGACTGGCGCTATCGCATGATCACGCCAGCAAAGGGTGATTACCGCGGCGTGCCGATCACGAAAGAAGCGCTGCAGATCGTGAACGCGTGGGACCCGCTGGCCGACGAGGCCGCCGGCAACCAGTGCAAGTCGTACGGTGCCGGCGCCATCATGCGTGTGCCGGGACGCATTCACATCACGTGGCAGGACGACGGCACCATGCGTCTTGACGCCGATGCCGGCACGCAGACGCGGCTCTTTCGCTTTTCGGCGTCTTCTCCTGCTCCAGACGCCGCGCCCACGTGGCAAGGCCAGTCCATCGCGCGATGGGAAGGTGGCCGCGGCGGCGCTCCTGGCGCCCGACGAGGCGGATCGCTGACTGTGGTGACGACGAAGATGCGAGCCGGCTATCTGCGGAAGAACGGTGTGCCGTACAGCGAGAATGCCACGGTGACCGAGTACTTCGACGTCGGCCAGCAACCAAGCGGTGAATATCTCGTCGTGACGACCGTCGTCGACGATCCGCGATATCTGACGCAGCCGTTCATCGTGAGCTCGCACTTCAAGAAAGAAGCGGATGGCTCCAAATGGGATCCGACACCATGCTCATCGACGTGGTAGCGGGCCGCACCCCGCGCATGGCTCGCTTCACCGTGGGGCTCGTCTTCGTCGTGCTGTCTGTATCAACGCCGCGACCGGCGTTTGCGCAATTCGACCTCGTCGGATCGTGGGCGGCACGAAACACCGAAGACATCTCGCGCGACTCGTACCCGGTCGACTACGTCGGCATTCCGCTGAACACGGAAGGCCGCACGCGCGCGCTCGCCTACAACGAATCACAACTGGCGATGATCGAGCGGCAGTGTGAAGGGTGGCCGTCGTTCTACTTCGTCCAGGGCCCCTTCGGCTTGAGGATCTGGAGCGACAGCGAACCCGTCCGAGGGACGGTGATCTCGTACACGATTGGAGCCTGGGAAGATCGCGCACCGATGACGATCTGGATGGACGGCCGACCACACCCGTCTGCCAACGCGGTGCACACGCGCGGCGGCTTCACGACCGGCACGTGGGAGGGGAATACGCTCGTGACCTACACGACGCACATGAAGGCCGGCTTCATCCGCAAGAACGGTCCGCCGAGCAGCGATCAGGCCACGATGACCTCCCGCTTCTATCGGCACGGAGACCTGCTGACGGTGCTCGTGGTTGTCGAGGATCCGATCTATTTGGCCGAGCCGCAGATCATCTCGAAGAGCTTTCAGCTCCAGACGGCACCACTCCTGCCAATCGGTCCACCGTGCGTCACGGCCTTCGAAGGCCGGCAGCCCGGAGAGAGCGTCCCCCACTTCGTGCCCGAGCAGAATCCATTCGTGGACGAGGTGACGAAGCTGTTTCGCATCCCGAAGGACGCCGTGCTCGGAGAGCCCGAGACGATGTATCCGGAGTACCGGAAGAAGATCAAGAGCACCTACGTGGCGCCGCCGCCCTGCAAGGGCAACTGCGGCGCGGCACCGGCCAGGTAGAGCGGACGTCGGATTGTCATCGAAATCAGCGCGCTGGTCGATCGTCTGCATCTCGTCGAGCGCTTCACGCGGGTGAGCGCCGACAGGATCGACTACCAGGTCACGATTGACGGTCCCGATCGTCGCGGCCCGCCGTTGACGCAGCTCCGATCGCGGCGCATGATAGCCGCCACATGTCGACGCTGAAGGCACGGGTCGCCAGCACGGTGTGCTGTGCCGCGCTTCTCATCGCCGCCGCATCGGCCGATGACAATTGGCCGCGCTTTCGAGGAACGGAGGGCGGCGTCGCAGCGGACCATCCGTCATTGCCCCACGTGTGGGGACCCTCGCAGAACATCGTCTGGAAGATCGACGTGCCCGGCAGGTCGTGGGGCTCGCCCGTGGTCTGGGGCGATCACGTCTTCGTGACGACAGCCATCAACACAGCGGAGACCGAGGCGCTGCTGCCGGTATCGGCCTACGTCTCACGCTCCAACGGCGGGACGATGACCTTCATGGACATCGCGAAGCCGTCAGCTCCCCATCGTTGGGTGTTGTATGACGTCGATTTCAAAACGGGCCGCGTTCGCTGGGAGCGTGTGATGCACACGGCTGTGCCGGCGAAGTCGAGGCATTTGAAGAACAGCTACGCCTCGGAGACGCCGGTCACTGACGGCGAGCGGGTGTACGCATACTTTGGCGACGTCGGTCTGTTCGCGTTCGACATGGACGGTAAGGCTCTCTGGGCTAAGCCGATGGAAGCCACAGAGACGCTGACCGGATTTGGCCACGCGCAGTCACCGGTGCTGGACGACCGGCACGTCTACATCCTGAACGACAACGAGGAGCGATCCTTCATTGCCGCGTACGACAAGCGGACTGGCAACCAGGTCTGGCGCGTCGATCGCAAGGAAACCAGCAACTGGACAACGCCCCTGGTGTGGAGGAACGAGCGGCGCACGGAGATCGTGACCGCCGCGACCGGCGGCGTGCGGTCATACGGTGTGGACGGCACGCTGCTCTGGCAGCTCACCGGGATGTCGACGTTTGCCGTGCCCAGCCCGGTCGCGGCGAACGGTCTGCTGTACGTGATGTCGGGATATTCGGCCAGCCCACTCCGGCCGGCGTATGCGATCCAGCCCGGTGCGACGGGCGATATTTCGCTGAAGAGCGACGAGACTCGCAACCAATACATCGTCTGGTCGGATCGCACGCTCGGCACGTTCCACCCGTCCCCGCTGATCTATCGGGGCTGTTACTACGTCCTCCATGATCGCGGCTTTCTCACCTGCAACGACCCGGCGACGGGCAAGTCGATCTATCCCCGGCAGCGCATCAACCCTGCGGACACCGCCACGTTCACGGCTTCTCCGTGGGCGTACAACGGCATGGTGTTCGCGTTGAGCGAGGACGGCGATACCTACGTGATTCAGGCCGGGCCCGAATTCAAACTGCTTGGCAAGAACTCGCTGAATGAGATGTCGCTGGCGACGCCGGCAGTGGCCGGCGGCAGCGTCATCCTTCGCACCGCGTCGAAGCTGTATCGGATCGGCGCGGCGCAATAGGATTGGCCTTAAAGCAGCCGCAGCCTTTCATCGCGTAAGCCAATCCTGATACTGTCTCCAGCTTCTCAGTTTTCCGTGGGTCGCTCAATATGGTCAACGACAATGACAGGCAGCGATGCTCGGTCAGGTTCCAGCTTCAGGCCCAGTTGTTCGCGAATAGCGGTAAAAACGGGGACATCGGCGCTCATCTGCAACGTGAATTCGTAATAACCAGGCAGTCCGGTTTTGTCGATGACTTTCTGCCCAGCATAGAACTGCATGGTTCTCGCCACTGCTGGCATGTCTATGCCGCCCGCGACCACTCCACTGTCTCCGATCCTATAGCCACACGCCGCTGCGCCGTTGGACGGGATCGGCATCTGAGGCCTTTCGCGCCCCTGTCGCACGGCATCGGCGAAAGCCGCACAATCACCGTCAAACCGGCGAAGCTGCGAACCAAGACGTCCATCAGCGCGGGCCGGCATCATCGAATAGGTTGGCTTCTCGCGCATTTCGTAGTGCGCGACGAGCTTGAACCGCTCAACGAGCAACGCGCGTAGCATTTCCTCGATTTCGGTGCTTGTGGCAACACCGTTCGCTTTGGCCTCCACGTCGTAGTGTTCTGTTGATGCCCAGCCCTGCGCGCCGATGACCTCAACTGCGTCCGGATAGGCAGACCGGACCAGTACCAATGCCGTTCCCTCCACCATGACAAACCGACCTCCGGGTTGGGTGCCCACGCGACGTGCCCCGTCTCCAGCGATTGAGCCGCTAGTGTTGCGCTTGATCGACGCGACCTCAAACGTACGGGTCTGGGCGCCGACCACGACCAAGCAGGAGATCCACACGACCAGGCCCATCGACTTAGGCATGGCAACCCCTCTCATTCCGATCTTGCCGGGCTAACGTCGGCGCTCACCAGCACGATTCGTCGTTCGGGAGCACTTTTGCAGCCTGAGCCTGTCCGAAGGAGAGAGCCTCATCGAGCGGCGTGTCGCCGTGTTGGTCTCTGACGTTTGGATCGGCTCCACGTGCGTCGTCTTGCCTATACCGAATGACCCCTTGATGAAAATGACCACGACACTTCTGCTCTTAGCTGCCTAACGGATTGCTGCTGAGCCGCCGCGTTTTTTCAGCGGCCGGCTCCAGCGGCGGGTTGGGCGGCCTCCCATGGCCAACGCACCAGGCGGTCTTGGCGCGCTGGGCCGGCGACGAGCCGCATCACGCCGTGCCCGAGTATTCCCAAAAGAACATAGGCCGCAGAAACAGCCAGCACAGTAGCTACGCCCCAGTTGTAAGCGCCCCACTCAGGAAAACGGGCCATGTACCAATAGTCCCGCGGGGGACCGATGACTGCTGCGAAGATCATTGCCGCTGCCAGGCCGCGGCCACCGAAGCGCCGGGCGAGCCGCCACGTGATGAGGAAGACGAACGCACACAAAGCGAAGTTAACCACCAACAGTGCCAGGAAGTACGGCTGCCACTGAATCGCCTGATGCCACCACCTCGCTTTCTCGCCGAGAGCGATGATGCCCAAGCCCGCCACACCAACAGCAAGACCTCCCACCAGTGCGCCACTGATACGTCGTGCCGTGGCGTGCGTGAGGACAGCGACCACGACTAACAGAATCAAGTAGAGGCCGTTAAACAGGTAAAGTTCATCTGTGGTCATGCATGCCTTTCGTCCGCCCAACGTCTTGCCGCCCACCTGCGGCACGCGCGAGCCAACGATAGCACCGGGCGCGAGACGCACGCGCGAGCGCGGTCCGGTGCCGTCAGGTGCAGCGGGTTAGGCGGTCGACTTGCTGTAGGCCCCTCACTTCTCCGTGCCCGAGACCATTCGCCAGCCACGAGCGCTCGGTTCATCAGGCAACCAGCTCTCCGACACTGATCCGCGAAGGCTGGCGACCGCAGAGATCTCGCCAGTCGCATGGTTTCCCATCCACGCGGGCCTTTCGATAACGGGGCGCAGCGCCGTCTGCCCGGCAGAGACACGTTGAGTGAACACGGCAGCGATCCATGGAATCGTCAGAGCGTTCGCCTTCTTCAGCGATTCCAGCGAGCCATGCGTAGCGCCCGGTTCCAGAGCAAATGTCCAGGGAGCACTGTTGGCCCTACCGACCGTCCACAGCTGCTGCGTGTCCTCAACGCCAGCGGTTTCATCTTTATCGCCCGCAAACAGTAGTGCTGGTATCGCCGCCACGGTTTTCATGTCGACACGCAACCCGCGAAGGTGAGAGTGGTAGCGAACAAATGCAATGGTGCGCCGCGGCTGCAGGGCCGCGAATGTCATCGCGAAGCTTCCGGCAGCCGAATGTCCCCACAGCACGAGTGGGGCATCCCCGACTTCTTGATGACCAGACTCCTCGGCGAGACGTTGCAACAAGAGGATGAG
>DATFRP010000281.1:0-5026 GCA_035263125.1 Vicinamibacterales bacterium | reverse complement strand
GTCGAGGTGGCCAAAGAAGCCGGCAGGACGATTCGCGATGAAGGCGATACTGCGAAGGCGCTCGAGAGCGCCGCCTCGGTCTACGAGGCGGTGTACGAAGTGCCGTACCTCGCGCACGCGACGATGGAGCCGCAGAACACGACGGCGTCCTATCGCGATGGCACGTGCGAGGTGTGGTCGCCGAATCAGGGGCCGGATGTGACGCGAGCGCTCGTGGCAGACGCGCTCGATATCGACCGCGACAAGGTGACGGTGTACACGACGCTGATGGGTGGCGGGTTCGGGCGGCGCGGCATTCCTGACTTCGCCGCCGAAGCAGCACTCGTGTCGAAGCAGGTGAAGCGTCCGGTGAAGCTCATCTGGACGCGCGAAGACGACATGCAGCACGACTACTACCGTCCGGTCAGCTACGCGCGCATGTGGGGCGCGGTCGATGCGTCGGGCAAGCCGACCGTCTTCATGCAGCGCATGGTGCAGCAGTCGCTGATGAAGCGCATCGGCGGCCTGCCGCCGAACGGCGTCGATTTCATCTCGGTCGACGGCTCGGCGAATCTGCCGTACACCATCCCGAACGTTCGCATCGAGTACATCGAGCACGACCCCGGCATTCCGTTCGGCTTCTGGCGCTCGGTCGGCGCCTCCTTCCAGGGCTTCGTCGTCGAGGCGTTCATCGACGAACTGGCGGCGGCTGCGAAGAAGGATCCGTTCGAGTTCCGCCGCGATCTGCTGGGCAAGTCACCGCGTCACAAGGCGGTGCTCGAACTGGCGGCCGAGAAGGCCGGTTGGGGCAAGCCGCTGCCGCAGGGGCGGGCGCGCGGCATCGCCGTGATGGACGCGTTTGGCAGCATCCTCTCGCAGGTCACCGAAGTGTCGGTCGATGCGCGAGGCAACGTGCGCGTCCACAAGGTGGTCTGCACGGTCGACACGGGATGGGTGATCAATCCCGACACGATCAAGGCGCAGATGGAGGGCGGCATCGTCTACGGGTTGACTGCGGCACTCAAAGGCGAGATCACGATCCAGAACGGACGCGTCGTGCAGAAGCACTTTGGCGACTACCAGGTGCTCCGGCACAACGAGATGCCGGAGATCGAGGTCTACATCGTGCCGAGCACGGAAATGCCCGGCGGCATCGGCGAGCCGAGCACTGCACTGGCAGCGGGCTCACTCGTGAATGCCATTGCGGCAGCGACAGGCAAGCGGATCTACAAGCTGCCGATCAAGCCGGAGCTGTTGAGGGGCGGAACGGCCTGAGCCCACCGGTCCCACTGTCGGTCCTCGACCTGGTGCCGGTGCGAGCCGGAGCCACGGCGACCGACTCGCTGCGCGAGGCCGTCGGCCTCGCGCGCACGGCAGAAGCGCTCGGCTACACGCGATACTGGTTTGCCGAGCACCACGGCATGGCGAGCATCGCGAGCTCGGCTCCTGAGATCCTGATCGAGCACATCGCTTCACAGACGCAGACGATTCGAGTGGGATCGGGCGGCATCATGCTCCCCAATCACGCGCCGCTGCATGTGGCCGAGACGTTTCACACGCTCGAAGCGCTGCACCCGGGGCGCATCGATCTCGGGCTGGGACGCGCACCGGGCACCGATCCGGCGACATCGCGCGCGCTGCGGCCGTTCGACGGTGAACAGTTTCCCGAGCAGCTGCGCGAGATGTTGGCGCTGTCGCGCCGAACGTTTCCACCCGGCCACCCGTTCGAGTCGGTGCGTGTCGTACCGACCGACGTCACGCTTCCTCCGATCTGGGTGCTCGGATCGAGTGGGGCGATGGCCGGCTTTGCCGGATCGCTCGGCCTTGGCTACAGCTTTGCGCGCCACTTCAGTCCGAATCCCCCACTGCCAGCGATCCGCGCGTACCGCGAGCACTTCATACCGTCGGCGCAGTTCCCCTCCTCTCACGTGATCCTCGGTGTCTCGGTGATCTGTGCGCCGACCATGGAGGACGCGGAGTATCAGGCTTCGTCGACTGACCTGGGGTGGGTCCGTCTGCACCGGCGTGAGTTCACGCCGCTTCCGAGTCCCGAAGAAGCGATCAACTACACGTACTCACCCCAGGAGCGAGTGATCGTCGATATGAACCGGCAGCGACATTTCATAGGGACCCCGGAGAAAGTCGCGAACACGATCCGGCATCTGATCGACGACACCGGCGCGGACGAAATCATGGTGACGTCGATGATCTACGGCCGCGCCGAGCGACTTCGCTCGTACGAGTTGCTCGCCGGCGAATGGGGCATCAACCAGAAGGCTTGAGTGCGGCCAGAGATTTATCTGTCGGGGCGATAGAAAGTCGCGAAGGGCGGTGACTTACCCACGATCACAAAACGGTCAGCGTCGTCGATCGCGTCGCGACTGCTCGCCCTTTCGCGGAAATCCCCTGCGAACCCACGCCTTCGTCTGCGAATCCGGGCCGCCCGGCGAAGGGCGTTCGTCGGCAGGGTTTTTGACTAAGCGATGGACGTGTTGAAGGTCGAACTGCACGCGCATTCATCTGACGATCCGCTCGACGCCATTCCCCATACAACGAAGCAGCTCATCGATCATGCGGCTCTACTGGGGTATCAGGCGCTGGCGGTGACCCTTCACGATCATCAGCTCGACCTGCGTCCTTATCTGTCGCATGCGGCCGATCGCGGCATCACGCTGATTCCGGGCATCGAGCGGACGATCCGCGGCAAGCACGTCCTGCTGATCAACTTCAGACGCGGCGCCGCGGACGTGACCAACTTCGACGAGCTGGCTCGACTCAAAGTGCGCGAGCCGGGACTCGTCGTCGCGCCGCATCCGTTTTTTCCTGGCTCGAGTTGTCTGCGTGGTCAGCTGCGGCGGTACGCCGATCTGTTCGACGCGATCGAGTACAACGCGATGTTCACCGACGTCGTGAATTTCAACACCGCCGCAGAGCGGTTCGCGCGGATGTTCGGCAAGCCGATCGTCGGCAACGGCGACATCCATCGTCTCCGTCAGCTTGGGACGACCTACTCGCTCGTCAGCGCGGAGCCCGATCCGGACGCGATCTGCGACGCGATTCGCGCCAATCGCGTGGCGCTCGTCGCGCGGCCGCATTCGCTGGCGTGGGCGGCGGGGTTCATGGCGGAGTTGCTGACGGGGAACGTGCTGCCGGCGGGGTTCTGGGATCGGGCGCCGGAGCTCGTGCCGCGCGCGCCCGTGAGCGCGCCGGTCAGTGGGCCACGCACCCCTCGCTCAGGTGCGTCAGCGACGCCACCTTCAACGTCAGAGGTTTAGGCGGGTTCTGAGTCCTCCCGACGCGCCGGCCGGACTAATATACGAGCTCTGTGCTCGTGACCACCGAACTCACTCAGCTTCTCCACGATGTCCTGACCAGCCGTGTCTACGATGTGGCACGCGAGACTCCGCTCGATGCGGCGCCGCGTCTGTCGGAACGGTTGGGCAACGAAGTGCTGCTGAAACGCGAGGACCTGCAGCCGATCTTCAGCTTCAAGCTGCGGGGCGCGTACAACAAGATCGCGCACCTCACGCAGTTCGAGCGCGCCCGCGGCGTGATCGCGGCCAGCGCCGGCAACCACGCGCAGGGTGTCGCGTACTCCGCGCGTCAGCTCGGGCTGCGGTCGATCATCGTGATGCCGCAGACCACGCCGCGGATCAAGGTCGACGCCGTTCGATCGATGGGAGCCGAGGTCGTGCTCGTCGGCGACAGCTACGCAGACGCGCAGACGCATTGCGACACGCTGGTCGAGCAGACCGGCATGACGTTCATCCACCCATTCGACGATCCGCTCGTCATCGCCGGCCAGGGGACGATTGGGGCGGAGATCCTCAGACACAGTCAGGATCGTCTGTCGGCGGTGTTCGTGCCGGTCGGGGGAGGCGGGCTGATCGCAGGCATCGCCGGCTACATCAAGGCGCTCAGGCCCGACGTGAAGATCATCGGCGTCGAGCCGTTCGAATCCGACGCGATGTATCGATCGCTGGCCGTCGGCCGTCGCGTGCATCTCGAGCACGTCGGCATCTTTGCCGACGGTGTCGCGGTGCGCGAAGTGGGGGAGCGCACGTTCGCGATCGCCCGGCAGGCGGTCGACGAAGTGCTGCGCGTGACCAACGACGAGATGTGCGCCGCGATCAAAGACATCTTCGACGACACGCGCACGATCATGGAGCCCGCCGGCGCGCTGGCGGCCGCCGGATTGAAGACGTGGGTCGAGCGCGAGGGTGCGCGCAACCAGTCGCTGGTTGCGCTGCTGAGCGGCGCGAACATCAATTTCGATCGCCTGCGGTTCGTCGCCGAACGGGCCGAGGTCGGAGAAGCCCGCGAGACGCTCATTGCCATCACGCTTCCCGAGCGCCCGGGATCGTTTCAGAAGTTCTGTTCGGTGATCGGCCGCCGCACCGTGACCGAGTTCAACTATCGACTCAGCGGACGGCAGCAGGCGCACATCTTCGTCGGCTTCGCGACGCAGTCGCGTCAGGACGGACTGGCGCTCGCGGCCCAGCTCCAGTCCGCTGGATATGAGACCGTCGATCTCACGGACAACGAGCTCGCCAAGCTGCATGTGCGCCACATGGTTGGCGGCCACGCTCCCGAGGCGCGCGGCGAACGACTGTGCCGGTTCGAATTCCCTGAGCGGCCGGGCGCGCTCGCGCAGTTCCTCGAAAAGCTCGGCGGGCGATGGAACATCAGCCTGTTCCACTACCGGAACCACGGCGCCGATTTCGGCCGGGTGCTTGCCGGGTTCGAGGTCGTCGAAGCCGATCTCGCGGCGTTTCGAACGTTCCTCGACGAGCTGGCGTATCCCTACACGCTCGAGGAGCAGAACCCCGCGTATAAGTTCTTTCTTGGATAGGACGACGAGGAATCAGGAATCGGGAATCAGGCCCGGGCCAGGCGAAACCAAAGAGAGACTGAGGCCTCAGGCCTGACAGCTTGTTCCTGGCCCAGCCCTGATTCCTGATTCCCGATTCCTGATTCCTGTCTTTATGACCCACGCCGACTACATGCGAGCCGCTCTCGATCAGGCGCGGCTCGCGTTCGCCGTCGG
>DATFRP010000280.1:0-10563 GCA_035263125.1 Vicinamibacterales bacterium | reverse complement strand
GAGACCGATGATGCCGAGCGACAACGCGACCGCGGAAGAGAGTCTAAATCCCCACGACACTTCGGCCACCATACTCTCCATCGACACCAGTCGGAATGGCGCCTCGCGCGCAATCTCGTCCAGCGCGGTCGTCACCGCCTTTCGCAGCGCGTCGGGGTCATCGGAACGGCCCCGCACGAGCAACGCCATGTCTTCGGCGCCGTGCGCGTCGATCGGGAAATAGACGCAACTGGCATCGATCCCATCGGTCATCGAACCGTTGGCGACGTCCTCGGCCACGCCGATGACGTGGACACGACCGCGCGGCAGCGGCCGATCGGGACGCCGCGCGGAACTCTCGGTGATATCGAGTGTCTGCCCGAGCGGGTCCAGCCCCGACCACAGTGCTTCGGCCGTGGCTTTGCTGACTACCACCACTGCTGCCCTCGCGGTGGCTTCAGAGGGCGTAAACGTCCGCCCGCGAAGGATACGGATATCGAAGAGCCTGAAGTACTCGGGCGACACGCCCATATAGCCGACCTCTTTCTCGATGTTCGACGCTGAGGCCGTCACGGCGGTCGTGCGCAGCGAGAACCCCAGCGGCGGTCGCCACGAGACGGCCACTCGATCGACCGAGGGCTCGAAGGGCAACCGCGCCGCGGCCCTGGCTCGTACCGCCGCAGTATCGGTTTGGAGAATCGACACCCTGTCGTAACTGAGATCGACCGGCGGATTGGCGAGACGGGCGGACTGGTCGACCAATCCCATCGCTCCCACAAGAAACAAGACACAGGCGGCGATCTGCGTGGCCACCAGCCCCGATCGCAGGCGGGATCCCCGTACGTCCGACGAGGCCTGACCTCGCGACGCCGACGCCAGCCGTGTGCGGGCGAGGCGTCCCGCGGGCGCAAGCGTGATCAGGACCGCGGCCACGGCCGCCACCACGGCGAGAAACGCGATGACACGAACGTCGGGATCGAGCGGTACGAGTATGTTCTCGACTGGCGGCTGGCCAGCGGGCCACGTGGCGACGAGAACGGAGGGAAGGACACGCGCCAGGCCCGTAACCTGGGCCAGGCCCACTGCCGCGGCAGGAACCGCGAGCACGAGGCTCTCGACGATCGATTGCCGCACCACGTGCCACCGCCCCGCCCCCAGGGCGAGGCGCACGGCAATCTCCGGCTGCCGAGCCACTGCTCGCGCCAGCATCAGGTTGGTCACGTTTGCAGCCGCAACCAGGAGCACCAGCCCGAACGCCGGCATGATCAGCGTCAACACCGCCACAGCGTCTTCGTCCAGGGGAAACCGAGTGGCAAGGGAATCAAGGCGCACGGCCACGGGTGCAGCCTCTGAGGGTGGAGGAAAACGCCGTCGCAGCCACGATTCGAGCCACGGTCCCATGGACGAGGGGGTCACGTCTTCTCTGAGGCGTCCGATGACGGCCAGCGATGCGGCTTGAGGCTCTGACCAGGGAGTAGGGCCCGGAAAGGCGTCCGCCATCGTCAGCGGGACGTAGAAGCTCACGACCTCCTGGCCAGCCAGGTGTGCGTACGGCTGCGTGACGCCGACGACCTCAAAAGGCTGTCGTCCAAGCTGGATGCGTCGCCCGACGATCGCTGGGTTTCCGCCATACCGGGATCGCCACGCGTTGTGGCTCAGCACGACCACCGCTTTTCCGCCGCGCGCCACCGCGTCGTCGGGCCGCAGCAGTCGGCCCAACGCTGGCCGCGCGCCGAGCAGTTCGAAGTAGTTGCCGCTCACGAGGAGCCCCTGGGTGGTGACGTCCTCCTCCCTGAACGCCGCGTTCTGGGTCGCTGCCAGTTGCGCGAGGCGGTCGGCTTCCGGCTGCAGCGCCTCGTAGTCCTTCAGCCGGAACAACTGGCGGTAAGTGACCTCGGTCTCCCAGATCAGCCGATGCAACGCCCGCGGGCTGGGCAGGTCGATCGGTCTGAACAGATAGGCGTTGAAGACGGTGAACGCGGAGCCGACCAGTCCGAGCCCCAGTCCCATCGTCAGCACGACCGTGGCGGCGAACAACGGTGCCCGGACGAGGGTTCGTACAGCGAATCGAAGATCGCTCCAAAGCGATTCGAGCACGCCGATCGTATTCATCCGGTAGATATCCTCGCGGATCCTCACGTGGTTTCCCAGTTTGATGTGCGCACGCCGGCGCGCCTCGTCGGGCGAAATGCCGCGGGCGATGTTATCGTCGGTTTCGATGTCGAGGTAGGAGGCCAATTCCTCGGCCCGATCCGCGTCCCACTGGGCTCTACGGAAGAAGCGGCGCCACGTCATGGCTGCGAGGCCCCACCTCAGACGGCGCGGGCGACGAACCGCGCAAAGAACCTGTCCCAGAGAGTGGCGGCCGCCAAAAGAAATGCCCTGCCTCGTTCACCATTCATCGGTCACTCCTCGACGTTCTCCTCGGGTCGTGCTCTCGAGGCACGGCCACTTCGTTGATCGGATGATGATCTATGCATGATTACGCCCTCAAAATAGCCCATACGAGCTATCATTATCGTTTGTTCAGAAGATTATCTATTGGAGAGCGGACGCCCGAACGTTGGGCGTCGCCGGCGCACTAGGCGCGCCAGCGAAAAGGGACGAGGCCTGGGGGCTATTCGCCCGTCAACGATACCTCTAGCGTCTGACTACACGTTCTCTTCGTCGTAGGTCTCGAAAAACGCCGCACCGTTTAGCCAACGACTTCGGTGCGACGGTGCGCGCAAGAGGGCAGTGTCAGCGGTCGCTAGCTCCTATCCCGGCCCTGCCTTGGCAGGGGCAGGGCAAGCGGCTAGACTCCCGATCAGGGCTGAGGCCTCAGCCCTGATTCCTCATGCCTGGCCCACCACTGATTCCTGATTCCTGATTCCCGATTCCTGTCTTCCTCTGGCGCTCTATCGAGGGAAATGCACGACGTTGTGCAGGCCGCGCACGGCCGTCCACGGAATCTCCTGATTCCTGGTTCGGACCACTTCATGGGCATCATTGAATTCATCGAAGTGCGCCTTCACCGTGCCCATCAGCGTGCCGTCCGCCTTGCGCATGCCGGTCGAGTCGATATGGAGGGTGAAATTCTCGCCGGTCGTATCGCCGGAAAGGGCCAGCGTGTCGTCGTCGAACATACCGGTCAGCTTGATGGGATCGCCGTGCGGCCAGTCGAGCGTTCCGGTGACGGCGCTCTTCTTCTGCTCGAGCACGAGCTTCAGTCCAATATGTTCGACCGAAAACGTCCAGGTGCCCGCGATCGATTCCTGTTTCGCGTCGACAGAGCCGGCAGCAAGTGCGGCGCCGCCCACGACGAGCACCGCGAATAGCGCGTACTTCATGTTCTGCTCCTTGTCCCCACAGCCTACGCGGCTGGCGCTGAACGCCGCCTGAACCGGACGTTCAGCGCACGTTCAGGTTCATTTCTTTGAAGGAATCAGGATTCGGGAATCAGGATTCAGGGCTGGGCAAGGCCTCAGGAATCAGCTCGGGCTCGCACCGACGGAACTCACGATCGCACCGACCGCTTCAAGAGGACAGTTCTCGGGCGCTGGCTGTTAGAATCAGCGCGCCATGACCAAGCGACTGATCGTCCTCGCTCTTCTCTTCGTAATCGGTCCCACTGTACGAGCAGCATCGGCGCAAGCCCCAGCTGGTCCTCCCGGCGCAGGCCGTGGCGGATTCGCACCGGTGGTGATCGGCCCACCGGCACCGGTGCCGCCGGAGGTTGCGATTCCGCGGCCGACACCGACCGAACTGGAGCAGGTCAACACCGCGCTTAAACGCTTCGTCGACAGTGACAAGTCAGCGACGCAGCCGCTGCTGAAGAAATTCGAGCCGCTGATGCTCCTGCGCCCGCCGCGGATGAACGTCGCCGCGACCTTTACACAGACGAATCAGCGCATCGGACCACGCCACGAAGGGTTCGTCGCTGCGGCCAAGCAGGGCAACATCGATCTGCTGCTGCATGGCGATTCGATCACCGACTGGTGGCAGCTGGACGCGAACAGACCGGTGTTCGACAAATACTTCGGCAACATCCGCACGGCCAACTTCGCGGTCGCGGGCGACACGACGCAAGGCGTGCTGTGGGGCCTCCGCAACGGCGAGGGCCAGGGCTTCCAGCCGAAGGCGGTGATGCTGATGATTGGCACCAATAACACCGGTCAGTTCACGGGTCCCGAGATCGCAGAAGGCGTTGGCGCGGTGGTCATGGAGCTGCGTCGCAATTTTCCGGCAGCGAAGATCCTGCTGCTGGCGATCTTTCCCAGAGGCGTGCCGGGCGATCCGGTCCGCGACAAGATCGCCGAGGTGAATCAGATCATCTCGCGGCTCGACGATCGGAAGAACGTCTTCTACATGGACATCGGCCGGACATTCCTCGACGACAAAGGCGCCTTCCTGCCCGATTCGTTCCGCGCCGACAACCTGCACCCGCAGGCGAAGGGCTACGAGATCTGGGGCGAGGCGGTCAGCGCGAAGCTCGCGGAGTTGATGAAATAAGCGAGAGCGAAAGAGACGCGCACATTCGCGGAGTTCGCGACTCCACTCGGCCGTAACCGTCTGTCCCGCTTAGCGCCCGACCTCCCAGATACCGGAGGGGCTCCGGATATGTGGCGCCTTGCCGAGCCCACCGGACAAAAACAGGCACGATTCCGGGCACCAGCTCTGGCACACGGCGTGCCATTCCCACTGAGGCCGTTCGGGCGTCTTGTCCCCGCCGCGACGGTCTCGACGAAAGGGAGCAGGCTGCCATGTCAAACAAAGAATCGACACCTCGTGAAGCGTCTCGAGAGGATCCGTTAGCCGACATACGCCAACTGATCTCACAGGAGATTCCTCACGGCGTGGATCGCCGGAGTTTCTTGATGCAAACCGCTGTGGGCGGTGCAGCCGCTGTGATGACGGGTTGCTCTGTCTCGCCTGAAGAGAGGACGGCCAAGGCCGTCGCAACATTGTCGGCGCAGGAGGCACCATCGACGCCGCCACTCGCTGCGGACCTGAATGTCGTCCAGAAGGAGAAGGGGCCGGTTCTGACAACGGTGGACGAGTTCTACAAAGTCGGACCGGGCCCTTCCAGCTCACACACGATCGGTCCGATGCGCATTACCTACGACTTCTACCAGCGAGCCACCAAACTGCCGGCCGACAAACTTGCCAAGGCGACAAAGCTTCAGGTGAACCTGTTCGGAAGCCTGAGCGCGACCGGCAAGGGACACGGCACAGAGCGGGCTGCGCTCGCGGGGCTGGTGGGGAAAGAACCGGCCACCGTCGACCCGAAATTCCTCGACAGCCTGCGCGACAATCCTAACCAGGTGTTCCCGGTGAAGCTCGGCACCAAGACCATCGACGTGAGCCTCAAGGACGTCATCTACGACGCCACCAAGGGCGACTTCAAACATCCGAACACGATGACCGTCAAGCTCCTCGCCGGCAACGACGTGTTGCTCGAGCAGGAGTACTACTCAGTGGGCGGCGGATTCATCGAGTGGAAAGGCTACACGCCGCCGAAGAAGAACCCGCCGAAATACCCGTTCGCGACGATGAAAGAACTGCGGGCCCACGCCGACACGAACAAGACCACGATCGCCAAGATCATGCTTGCCAACGAGATGTCGATCGCGGGCAGATCGGAAGCGGAGGTGTACGCCTTCATCGACAAGATCATCAACGCAATGGTCGCGACGGTGAAGTCAGGGCTTGCGATGTCGGAAGACGACGTGCTGCCCGGCCCGATCAAACTGCACAGCAAGGCCGCAACCGTCTACAAGCGCGCCATGGACGACAAGTTCGAATCAGACCGCGGTCTCGGCGCGCTGTCGGCATTTGCATTGGCAGCATCCGAGGAGAACGGGCGTGGTCACCTCGTGATCACCGCTCCGACCGGCGGTTCCGCCGGCGTGATGCCGGCGTTGGTCTACGGTCTCATCGAGGTCAGGAAGGTCGATCGGCAGAAGGTTCGCGAGGGCATGCTCGCGGCCGCGGCGATCGGCTACCTGTGCAAGCACCATGCGACTCTGTCTGCGGCCGAAGGCGGCTGCCAGGCAGAGATAGGCGTCGCATCGTCGATGGCTGCGGCATTGACGGCTACGACGTTCGACGCACCGGCGCTCGTCGTGGAGAATGCTGCCGAATCGGCGCTGGAGCATCACCTCGGCATGACGTGCGACCCGGTCGCCGGTTATGTCCAGGTGCCTTGTATCGAGCGGTGCGCGTTCGGGGCAGTCAAAGCGTGGACCGCCTACGCGATCGCCAGCAACGAGATCGCATCCAGGCACCGCGTCAATCTCGACGCAACCGTTGCGGCTCTGGCCCAGACCGCAAAAGACATGAACAGCAAATACAAGGAGACAAGCGAGGCTGGCCTCGCCGTCTCCGTCACGCTCTGCTGATCGAAGAGCTGCTCGTTCGAACTCGCCTTGGGGAGAGTTCGAACGAGGAGCCGTCGTTTCACGCGATGGCGTCGTTTCCCGGCGATAGCTCGCCAAACTGCAGGAGTGTTCCGTGGCCTTGGTGAGTGTCGCAATCCGAGTACCTTCGATCATTCGGGATGGTTCCGGAGGGACGAAGCACGGGCCGGTACGCCGCGCAGTCATCAGGGCTTCAGTCGTATTGGCATGGACGTCGGTGACGTGCTTCGCGACTCCCGCCTCCGGACAGTCTCCGGCACCTGAGGCAAACAGCACGGCCGCCGTTTCGGACGCCGAACCAGGCAGTGCAGATGCGTCGAATGCCCCGCCTGCGGCGACCGATTCGGCAGGCTCCGAACAACCGGCATCCGCTGCCGCTCCGCAGACAAATAACGAGCGCTATAGAGATGGCATGGTCATCTGGGAGACTCCAGCCGACGATCGCGTGCCTTTCCTGTTGAAGTTCAACATCAATACTCAACTCCGATATCTCAACACCCTCGACAGCGACGAGACCTTCACCGACCACCTGGGCGGGACTCGCGAGGTTCACAGGCGCAACGACATCACCGTCAATCGCGCGATGTTCATCCTGGGCGGCTATGTGTTCGACCAGAGGGCGCGATACAGCTTCACGGTGTGGACGTCTGCCGGGGCCGCATCGATCATCGTGGCCAGCAACATCGGCTGGCGATTCAACAGTGCCCTGACGATTACCGGCGGGTACACAGGCGTTCCGGGCAGCCGATCACTCGTCAACACGTTCCCGTTTTTCACGTCGACCGACAGGAGCATGGCCGACAACTTCTTCCGGCCCGGGTTCACTCAGGGAGCGTGGGCAAACGGAGAATTCGGAAACGGGCTGAACTATCTGGCGTTCGTCGGCAACGGTCTCAATACCCTGAATATCTCGGCAAACAAGATCGATACGCATCTGGCGTTGTCGGGCAGTGTCTGGTGGGAACCGTTGGGAGCCTACGGGGAACCCGGCAAAGCACGCAACATGTACGACGATTACTTCGCCTCGAAAACGGTTCGCATTCGAATTGGCAGCTCGTATACGAGATCCCGGGAAGACCGTTTTTCGAATCTCGATCAATCGAGTCCCGAGAACACGTCACTCTACAATTCCGACGGCGTGCTGACCTTCTCGACCGGAGCGTTTGCGCCGGGTGTCACGGTCGACGAGGCGACGTACCGGATGTGGGCGGTCGACGGCGGCTTCAAATGGAACGGCCTCGCGATCAACGGTCAATACTTCGTGCGTTGGCTGGACGATTTCGAGGCCGATGGCCCGCTTCCGGTCGCAGCCACAAAGGACCATGGCGGCGAGATCACGGTGGGTCATTTTGTCAAACCGAAAAAGGTGATGGTGTACGGGCGAGGCTCGTGGGTGCGCGGGCAGTTCGGCGACTCCCATGAGTACGGCGGCGGGGTCAAGTGGCATTTTCTTCCAACCGAGCGACTGTGGCTGATCGGAGAGCTGTTCGAGATCAACGGAGCGCCTTATAGCGGAGCATTCACTCCCTATACCGCGGGGATGAATGGCTGGGTGCCAATGCTGCAGACGGTCCTCGCGTTTTGACGGCTCCTGTGTTCCGGGTCCTTACAGACCGGCGAGTTCCGTCGCGAAGAACATGGCCATCCCACCGCCGCGATCATCGCGGCCGAAGATAGCGGCGCGGCGAAGGTAGTCGTCGTCAGTCAGGCCGCGAGTGCCGGTGCTTTCGCAGACGTCGACCAGCCGCCCCTCCGGGCCGGTTCGTGTGAGGATGGCCTTCCACGCCTTCTGAACCAGGGGCTCGTACGTCTCGCGTTCGATCCACCCGTTTCGGATCCCGCGCAGCATCGCGGTAGCAATCATGGCCGTCGCCGAGTACTCGGGATAGGCGCCCGGCCGATCGATGACGTTGCGCCACATCCCGTTCTCGTCCTGAAAGCGCGCGAGCGCCGCCATGTGTGAGCGGTACGACGACAGCAGACGGGGATAGTCCGGATGATCTCTGGGAAACTGCGACAGTGTCAGCGCGAGTCCGAGAGCCGGAAACGCATTGCCGCGCCCCCATGCGGCCTCCGTGGACGCCTGATGTCGATACAGACCGTCCGGCCTGAGCACGATCCTCTGCATGAACGCGACGTGGCGGGCGGCCATGTCGAAGTAGCGCCGCTCGCCTGTGAGCGCGCCGGCCATGGCCAGGATCGGCACGTCCATGAACAACGAATCGCTCCACCCGCCGTGGAGCGGCATGAACTCACGGAGCTCGCCGTTCTCGGTGAAGCCGCTCGCCGCTGCGCGCAGCACCAGCGCCTTCGCGCGATCGTCGCGGCCTCGCCGCGCGTACTCGAAGAAGAGCTGATGCGCCGCGAGCGATGACTGAGACGGACGCGCGAAGCTGTCTTGCGCGCCGTCGAGATACGGGGCCAGCAGGCGAGCGACCTCGTCTCGTTCGCCCAACCGCAGCCGGCTGATGAGCGCCATCGCGCCGATGTAGTTCGGCTGCGCGAACTCGTGTCCATAGACGCGCGCCAGTTCCTCGGCAACTGCCTGCGGCGATCGCGCCAGCCGGCGCTCGATTTCCTGATGCGCGCTCGAGAAGGTGATGTCCTTTGTGATCGACTGCAGCAATCGAGTCGAGCCATCAACCCGGCGTGACGGGATCCGGTCGACGTCGATGACGACGTTCTGCGAGAGCGCGTCCGCCAGTCCAGGATCCGGCCCGGAGACCAGCACGAGGTCAGGCGCGTGTGTGCCGATCCATCGCCACAGCAGATGCGATTCGATGTGCTCGCGGTACGCAACACCGGTCGGCGGGAACTGCAGCGGCTTGGCGTCAGGATTCGCACGCGCGACGACGATCAGCCGGAACGCCCGCTGTGTCTGCGGAGTCCGTTCGAAGGTGGCCGCTTCACGGGCAACCGCGTCGCTGGACTGATCCGATTGTTGAAGCCCGCCGATGAGGAGCACAGTGGGCGAGGAGACGGAACGACCGGCGATCGTTACCGCCTCGATCGGTGCCCCGCTCGTCGAGAGTCCAATGGTCCACCGCTCGCCGGCGACGGCCACGGTATGCACCAGCAGACAGATGAACAGACAAGGGAGAAGAGGTTGACGGGCCACGGACTGGAGTCTAGCACCCGTACGTGCGGCTGGCCGATCGACATCTCGCGACGATCAGGGTGACATCGTCATGCTGCTGGTCGCCACTGAATCGCCGTACCTCCTCGAAGACGGACCTCACGATCTCGTTCGGGCTCCGATCGCGAACGCGCCCCATCGCGTCGAGCAGCCGCTCCTCGCCGAACTCCTCGTCCCGCTGGTTGAGCGCCTCGGTGATGCCGTCGGTGTAAATGGCGAACAGATCGCCCGGGCACAGTTGGAGCTCCGCAGTGCTGCAGAGCCAGTCGGCAAACAACCCAAGGACGGGCGCTGTCGACGATAGACGCGTGACCGTCCCGTCATTCTGAACGACGAGACCCGGAGGGTGGCCGCAGTTCGCGTATCGCAAGCGGCACGTTCGATCGTCGAACTCCGAGTAGAACAGCGTGGCGTAGGCGTTGTCGGCCGTATTCTCGTAGAACAGGCGGTTCACTGATTGAAGCAGCTGTTCCGGCTGCTCCACAGCGGTGGCGCACTGGCTGCGCAGATTGGCCTGAAGATTGGCCATCAGCAGCGCCGCGGCAATCCCCTTGCCGGCAATGTCGCCAAGCACCAGAGAGAGGCGCGCCTGGCCGAGATCGAGAAAGTCGTAGTAGTCGCCGCCGACCTGGCGCGTCTGTACGCACGCGCCGGCGTACTCCAGTGATTCCAGTTCGGGCAACCGCTGCGGAAAGAGCCGGGCCTGAACCTGGCGCGCAATCTCCAGTTCGTGAGCGGCGCGGCGCTCCGCTTCGTGCCGTTCGGCGGCGGCCTGGCGCTGCGCCTCCACGGCGCGGCTCACCTCATCGAAACTGACCAGCGCGAACGAATTCTGATCGACGTCTTCGAAACGGGCGAAGGCGCCACCCCATGCCGTCGCGTGACCATCGGACGCGGACGTTCGCCGTGTCGACGGCGCTCCGGTCGGCTCATAGGCGACTCGTCTCAATCGCGGCGCGCCGAGGAATCGGACGCCGCGGCTGTGCCACTCGCGGTAGGTGGCCGCCAGGTTTTCAGTGACGAAGACCACCTGCGTCGCGCGACCGATCA
>DATFRP010000279.1:0-9014 GCA_035263125.1 Vicinamibacterales bacterium | reverse complement strand
GTCCATGGCTTCGTGTAGGCCTTGGGATCGTCGACCGTCAGCCTGATCTCCAGGTGCCCGAAGTCCGGACGACGAATCTCCTCGCGCACCTTCGCCGACTCGCCGACCACACTCCCCTGCCAATCGATCCAGCTGTCGTCACGCAAGCCGATCGTGTCGACGACCAGCGTATCGGCCGACCATCTGGCTGATGAATATCCCATCCACGACGGCGTGGGATCCTCGGGAAGCGCTCGGCCATCGGTGAAGACCTGCCGATAGCCGGCATTCCATTCGTTGAGAACGATCAGGAGACCCGGCATCTGCGCAAACTTCAGCAGATGCGGCATGCCGTAGGCGCGAATGAAGTTGTCGGGAAAGCACTTGACGTGCGGATCATCCTTCGCGTTCTTCGACCAGCGTTCCTTGACCAGCGCGGCGAGCCAGGGTTGGTACGGCAATCCTCCTGGAAGCTCCACACCGATGTTGACCATCCGGCGCGACGTCGTCGCGTCACGCGGATTCGGCGGGACGTCCGGCCGACGTGGATCGACCTCGTCGCTGGTCCAGATCCCGGACAAGTCAGGCTTGCCGTCGGCGGTTCGCGGTGCAGGGGCAGACATGTCGACGCCGCCGTCCGTTTTACGAGGCACGCCTGCAGCTGAATTGCGAATCCACTGAGCAGCGAGAGCAGTCGACCCGAGGAACCCGATGAGAACCACGCAGAGCGCACGCGTTCCTGGCCCGAGCGAAGTCGAGAGCAGCGTGCGCGAAGACAGAATGTGCATCGTGTCCATGTAGGTTATCGGAATCAGGGCCATTCCAGCACCTACACGTTCAGGTAGTCGCTCAGCGTGCGGCAGCGCCTGCTTACAACCGATCGGGCGTCAGCGTCAGCTCAGAAGCGAAACGCTCTCTCGGATAGGCTCTCATGGGCGAACTAGTTTACCCGCTCGAACAAATGGGGCCGCCTGAAGGCGGCCCCTACGTACGGCGTGGTCCTTCGTCGGTGGTCGTCCTTGGTGCATCGTCCTCCAGACCACAGCGTCACGAAGGCGTCGAACCAGCCTCGCGACGTGGACCAAGGACCATCACGTGTCACATCGCTTGACAGTCCGGCCGAGCCTGCCGCTACAATTAGGCATAGTCACACTATGCCTAGGGACGCTGGACTCCCACCAGGAACGCTGATGATGGTGGTGCTGCGCGTGCTGACGCGGCAGCCGCTGCACGGCTACGCGATCGCGCAGACCATCCGTCAACGGTCGCGCGACGAGCTCAGCGTCGAAGAAGGCTCGCTCTACCCCGCGCTCCAGAAGCTGCTCGTCAAGGGCTGGGTGAAAGCGGCATGGCGCGAGTCCGAGTCGGGTCGACAGGTGCGCGAGTATCGCATCACGCCCAGCGGACGCAAGCAGCTCGACGCCGAGATGGTCGAGTACCGGCGCATGTCGAACGCGATCGACGTGCTGTTGAAGGAAGCGTGAGCCGGCATGTCGATGCCCGGTGAGTGGTTTCGTCGCCTCGTCTATCTCGTTCGCCGACGCGCGATCGAGGACGAGCTGCGCCGTGAGATGGACGCGCACCGGGCGATGATGGTCGATCCGCGAGACTTCGGGAACACACTGCGACTGCGCGACGAGGCGCGCGACGCCTGGGGATGGCGGTGGCTCGACGACAGCACGCAGGATGTGCGGTTCGCGCTGCGGACACTCCGCCGCAGTCCCGGATTCACGCTCACGGCAATCGTGACGCTCGCGCTCGGCATCGGCGTGAACAGCGGGATGTTCAGCCTCGTCAACGGCCTGCTGTTGCGCCCGCTCTACGAGCGGCCCGACCTGGTGGTCGGGATCTCCGCCCGCAGTACCACTGCCGACGGGGGCAATCGCGGCATTTCATATCCGAACTACCTCGATCTCCGTGATGGCACGACCGACATCTTCGCCGACCTCGCAGCGTTCTCGATCGGCTTCGTCGGTCTCGATGCCGGCGACGGTGCACGGCGGACGTTGGCCGTCGGCGCAACCGACGACTACTTCCGGGTCGTGGGCCAGCCGCTCGCGCTCGGTCGAACGCTCACGGCTGGGGAATCACGGCCCGGTGCCGCCGCGCGTGTCGCGGTCGTCAGCTATTCGCTCTGGGAACGCCGCGGCGCCAGCCCACACATCGTCGGCCAGACCGTGCGCGTCGATGGCGATCCGTTCACAGTGATCGGTGTGATGGCGCGAGGGTTCACGGGTACGAGCATTCCGGGGCCCGAGATCTGGGTGCCCTTGAGTACTCAGGCCAGACTGGATGCGCGCGATGCGCACAGCCTGAGCGTGGTGGGGCGGCGTCGTGATGGCGTTGCCGTCGAAAGCGTGCCACCGGCGCTCGCGACGGTGGCCAGCCGGCTCGAGCAGGCGTTTCCAGCGATCAACGGCGGCCTCACGTTCGAGATCGCCGAACCCATGCGCCTGCTGTTCATGCCAGGTCCGGGAAGCCGCGCGAGGACGGCGCTGCTTTCGCTGCTGCTCATGATCATGCCGGCGATCGTCCTGCTCGTCGCCTGTCTCAATCTCGCCGATCTGCTGCTTGCCCGTGGTCACGTACGCCGCCAGGAACTGGCGATCAGAGCGTCGCTCGGCGGCGGACGCTGGCGTCTCACGCGGCAGCTGCTCACGGAAGGCGCGCTGCTTTCTCTGATTGGAGGCGCTGTCGGTCTGTGGCTCTCGACGTGGGGAACGAGCGCCGCCGTGGCTGCGCTGCGTCCGGTGCTCCCGGTCGCGCTGGCGCTCCCCGAGATCGCGATCGATTGGCGGGTGCTCACGGGAACCATTGCGTTCAGCCTGATGGCATCGCTGATCTTCGGCGTCTGGCCAGCGTGGGCGTTGACCGGTCGCGCGGTGATAACCGACCTGAAGCGCCAGGGTGGCGAGAGAGGGCGACAACCCGGAGGGATCAGAGTCGGCAATGCGCTCGTGGTCGCGCAAGTCGCGCTCTCGCTGTTGCTGCTCACAGCTGCGGGATTGTTCCTGATGAGCGCGGTCGCGGCCGCGACCGCAGACCCTGGATTTCGCGTCGACGGCGGCGTGGTCGCGGAAGTCGATCCGACTCTCGCCGGATATGACCAGGCGCGCGCGAGAGGATTTCATCTCGCCCTGGTCGATCGCATGAGGACCGTTCCGGGAGTCGAAGCGGTGACGACCGCATCGGCCGTGCCATTCTCGTCATTCGGCGACAGCCGTCTCGTCTCTCCGGCCGGGAGCACCGGCGACAACGCTGTCGACTCGCTGTTCGCGGTCGTCGGCCGCGACTACGCGCGCATGCTCAGACTACCGATGCTGGCCGGCCGCGACTTCAACGACGCTGAGCTCACGTCCGCCTCCACCGAACGGGTCGCAATCGTCGACGATGCGCTGGCACAGCGTATGTGGCCGAACGAGAGTGCGATCGGACGGCAGATTCAGCTGCGCGAGTCAGAGCGGTCACCGAACGGGCCGGCCGTTCGCATCATCGGGATCATGCCCGCGGTGAAGCACTCGCTCAGCACGCCGCGTCCATTCCCGCACGTCTACGTGCCGCTGGGCCAGCAGGACGGCATCGGCGCGATGACACTGCAGCTTCGCGTCGCGGACCGTCAGGACGCGCACACCATGCTCTCGATCATCGCCCGTGTCGTGCGTGAGATCGACGCCCGCGTGCCCGTGCTTCGACTGAACACGAGGCGCGACGATCTCGACTCGAGTATTGAAGTGACGATCTTCCGCGGCGGCGCCCGAGTGTGTGCGGTGTTCGGGGCGATCGCGCTGCTGCTCGCGGTGATCGGCGTCTACGGCGTGAAGTCTTACCTCGTCTCGCGCCGGACGCGCGAGTTCGGCATCCGGATCGCGACCGGCGCACATCCGCGCGCGCTGCTGTGGCAGGTGCTGCGTGAAGGCAGCCGGATCACCGCCATCGGAATTGCAATTGGTCTGGTGCTGGCGATCGGCGCCGGTCGGATCCTGCGGAGCATCTTGTACGGCGTGAACGCCATCGAACCTGTCGTCCTCGTGACCGCGCCTCTCATCCTGATCGGGGCGTCCCTGCTCGCGTCGCTGCTCCCGGCGCTTCGCGCCACGCGAGTCGATCCGACCGTCGCACTTCGCGCGGAATAGGGGCGGGCCACCTGGAGGTGGCCCCCACGTACAGGCCGCCTTCAGGCGGCCTCCGCATGATTCAAATGGTCAGGAAAAGAACGGCGACCGAGGCAAGGATGAGCATGAAGCCGACAGGAATCCACAACAATCCGAATTCGTCCAAAGCAATCTCCAAGAAAAAGGTGATTTGGTGTCCGAGGAAGGCTCGATGACCTTATTACTCAATTGTAACCGGTGCGGCATCCGCCGGCTCTACTAGAGCTCTAATATTTGAATCAATCCATTATTTGATAGTATCTCGGCGTGGACATCGATCCGGCCGATCTTCTTCGCCAGCGCGGTATTCAGGTCACCGCACAGCGACTGGCGGTCTTTCGCGCAGTCGCGGTTCAGCCTCACATCACGGCTGATGCCGTGGCGGAGGCCGTCAGGCTGGAGATCGGCGCCATCTCGCTGCAGTCGGTGTACGACGCTCTGAGCGTCCTGGTCGCCGAAGGATTGATTCGGCGCATTCAGACCGCGGGATCGCCTGCTCGCTTCGAGAATCGGGTCGGCGACAACCATCATCATCTGATCTGCCGCATATGTGGCCGCACGGTCGACGTCGACTGCGCGGTCGGTTTCGCGCCGTGTCTCACTGCGGTCGACGGCAAGGGCTACGAGATCGACGAAGCCGAAGTCGTCTACTGGGGTCGCTGTCCCGATTGCGTCGTCCAGGCCGCGGTGTCATCCCCTTCCGAGCCTTCACCACACCGGCCCCGAGAACGGCGCAAGACCCCACGCATGGATGGTCCGACGATCGCGTCATCGGACCGTGAAGAGGGTCCAGCGGACTGATCACCCGGTCCGCACGCATCTGACATAGAGGTCATCGTCATCATGGACAACGAAACGAAGTGCCCGTTCCCGGGCCATGCGAATATCGGCAGGTCGAACCGCGACTGGTGGCCGAATCAGTTGAACCTGAACGCGCTCCATACGAACCATCCCGCAGGCAATCCGATGGGAGCGGAGTTCGATTACGCCAAAGAGTTCAAGTCGCTCGATCTCGCGGCCGTGAAGAAGGACCTCGAGGCAGTGATGACGAACTCGCAGGACTGGTGGCCGGCAGACTTCGGCCATTACGGGCCGCTCCTGATCCGGATGGCGTGGCACGCCGCGGGCACCTACCGCATTCATGACGGCCGTGGCGGCGCCGGGTCTGGCATGCAGCGCTTCGCTCCCCTCTCCAGCTGGCCCGACAACGCCAACCTCGATAAAGCGCGCCGCCTGCTCTGGCCGGTGAAACAGAAGTACGGTCGCAAGCTCTCGTGGGCAGACCTGATGGTCCTGTCGGGCAACGTCGCTCTCGAGTCGATGGGTTTCAAGACGTTTGGGTTCGCCGGCGGGCGTGCCGATCGCTGGGAGCCCGAGCAGGTCAACTGGGGATCCGAAGCGACATGGCTTGGCGACGAGCGCTACAGCGGCGATCGCCAGCTGGCGAATCCGTTCGGTGCCGTGCAGATGGGTCTCATCTACGTGAACCCGGAAGGACCGAACGGTAGCCCGGATCCGGTGAAAGCAGCGCGTGACATCCGCGAGACGTTCCGCCGCATGGCGATGAACGACGAAGAAACCGTGGCACTGATTGCCGGCGGACACACGTTCGGCAAGACGCATGGCGCCGCACCCGCCGTGCCTTACCTCGGCCCAGAACCGGAGGGCGGTAACCTCGAGGAGCAGGGTTTCGGTTGGAAGAGCAGCTACCAAACCGGTGTGGGAGCCGACGCCACCACGAGCGGTATCGAGGTCACCTGGACCACGACGCCGACGAAGTGGAGCAACGATTACTTCAAGCACCTCTTCGAGTACGAGTGGGAGCTGACCGAGAGTCCGGCCGGCGCCAAGCAGTGGAAGCCGAAGAGTGGCGCTGGTGCCGGTACGGTCCCGAGCGCGCACGACCCGTCGAAGAAGATCGCACCGAACATGCTCACGACGGATCTGTCTCTCCGGCTCGATCCGGCGTACGAGAAGATCTCGCGACGCTTCTACGAGAACCCGCAGGCGTTCGCGGACGCGTTCGCGAGAGCGTGGTTCAAGCTGACGCATCGCGACATGGGACCGATCGCGCGCTATCTCGGCCCGGAAGTTCCGAAGGAGCCGCAGTTGTGGCAGGACCCGGTGCCCAAGGTCGATCACGACCTGATCGATGCGAAGGACATCGCGGCTCTGAAGAGCAAGATCCTCGCGTCCGGGCTCACGACTGCCCAACTGGTCTCGACCGCCTGGGCGTCAGCGTCATCGTTCCGCGGAACCGACAAGCGTGGTGGCGCCAACGGCGCACGCGTCCGTCTGGCTCCGCAGAAGGACTGGGCCGTCAACAATCCGCCGGAGCTGGCGAAGGTGTTGAAGACCCTGGAAGGGATTCAGAAAGAGTTCAACGACGCACAGAAGGGCGGTAAGAAGCGGATCTCGCTTGCTGACTTGATCGTCCTGGGCGGGAACATCGCCATCGAGGATGCGGCAAAGAAAGCCGGCTACGACGTAAAGGTGCCGTTCACGCCAGGACGCACGGACGCGTCGCAGGAGCAAACCGACCCGGAATCGTTCGTCGTGCTGGAGCCGGATGCGGATGGCTTCCGCAACCACCCAGGGACTGGACACGACGTACCCGCTGAGCATCTGTTGGTCGAGCGCGCCTTCAGGCTGACGCTGAGCGCGCCCGAGATGACCGTGCTGATTGGCGGTCTGCGTGCGTTGAACGCGAACACGTCACAGTCGAACGTCGGCGTGTTCACCAAGAAACCGGGCACGCTGACGAACGACTTCTTCGTGAACCTCCTCGATATGAACACCGAGTGGGTACCCACGTCTGGAACCGGTGAGACGTTCACGGGCCGCGACCGCAAAACGGGGAACGTCAAGTGGACCGGCAGCCGTGTCGACCTCGTCTTCGGTTCGAACTCGGAGCTCCGGGCTCTCTCGGAGGTCTATGCGAGCAGCGACGCCCAGGAGAAGTTCGTGCGCGACTTCGTGGCTGCGTGGAACAAGGTCATGAATCTCGATCGGTTCGACGTCGCCGCGCGCGAGGTCCAGACCGGCGGTGGCCTCGCACACGCGGCCGTCTAACGAGATCCTCAATCGCCATCCGCCACAGCGTACCTACCCCAGGCGCGCTGTGGCGCGATGTCGATCTCACCCATCTGCGCGCAGCTCTCGCGCGAGCCACGCTCTGGCGAGACGCCAGTCGCGCATGACGGTCTGCGGTGAGACGTCAAGCACCTCCGCGGTTTCCTCGACGCTGAGGCCTCCAAAAAATCGGAGTTCGATGACCTTCGCTCTCCGCTCGTCGATTCGCGCGAGGCTCTCCAGCGCGTCGTCGAGCGCGCCGAGGATGGCGGCCCCCTGCGAGTCGCGGGTCGGAATATGATCCAGGTCCAGTGGCGCCGAATGATCGACCTGCACCATTCGACCACCACGTTTCTCTGCCGTCCGTGCGCGCGCCGCGTCGACGAGAATTCGCCGCATGATTTGAGCCGAGAGCGCGAAGAAATGGACGCGGTCGTGCCAATCGACGTTTTGGGTATTGACCAGACGCAAGTAGGCCTCGTGGACGAGCGCCGTACTCTGCATCGTCACGCCAGAACGCTCGGTGCGCATGTACCGTTGTGCCTGACGCCGGAGGTGCTCGTACACCAGGGGTGTCAGTTGCTCTAACGCGCCATGGTGTCCCTGACCCCATGCCTTCAGCAGGCCCGTAATGTCGACAGAATCGGGCACGGCCATTCCCGGCATTGTAGTTGTGCCGCTGGTCTTTCGCTTACTCCGATGGGGGGCGACCTGCTTGCCCCCTGTCGACGGTGCGAGTAAGCTCCACCGCATTCCTTTCACGTTCATCCGATAGGACGGATTACATGACGCCCGAGCACTGGCAGCAGATCGCCAGAATCTACCAACTGGCGGTCGATTGTGATCCAGCGGCGCGCGATTCGTTTCTCTCGGACGCCTGCGCCGGCGACGAGGCGCTCCGGCAGGAAGTGGAGTCGCTGCTCCGGGAAGAAGGCGCGCACGCCGTCCTCGATCGTCCTGTGTGGGCGACTGCTGCATCGTTGTTCGACACGGGACCGGAACTTCGGCCCGGGACATTGCTCGGTCCATACCGCATCGAGGGACCCCTTGGTGCCGGAGGCATGGGCGAAGTCTTCAGCGGCACCGACACCCGTCTCAGTCGGCGCGTCGCGATCAAGGTTCTTCTCAGCAGCACGGCCCTCGATCAGCAGATGCGCGCGCGGTTCGCCCGCGAAGCCAGAGCCGTTGCCGCATTGACGCACCCTCACATCTGCACCCTCTACGACGTCGGGCGCCACGGCGAGATCGACTTTCTGGTGATGGAGTACCTCGAAGGCAAGACGCTGGCCTCACGACTCCGTGATCGTCAACTGCCGTTGGACGAGGCGCTCACTCGCGCGATCGAGATCGCCAGCGCTCTCGACCATGCGCATCGGCAAGGCATCGTGCATCGCGATCTGAAGCCCGGGAACATCATGCTCACGGGGACCGGCGCGAAGTTGCTCGATTTCGGCCTCGCGAAATTCCGCTCAGACCTTGCCACCGCCGCAGACATCGACGCGCCTCGAGCGGAAACGACCGCAGATACGGCAGGCCGGCCATCAACTGACGTGGACGACGCGCCGGTGACTGGAGGCGGCGCCGTCCTTGGGACTCTGCGTTATATGGCGCCCGAGCAGATCGAGGGGCGCGAGGTGGACGCGCGAAGCGATCTCTTCTCGTTCGCGGCAGTGCTGCACGAGATGCTGACTGGTACGCGGGCATTCGAAGGGGATCACGCTGCCCGCGTGCGCGTCGCCATCCTCGAGGACGAGCCCCCGCGGGTATCGTCGCTTCAGCCGCTCGCGCCGGCGGCGCTCGATGACCTCGTGC
>DATFRP010000278.1:0-3052 GCA_035263125.1 Vicinamibacterales bacterium | reverse complement strand
CTCGTTTATCGCACCGACGAGCCGGTCCTGTGGGACACGGCCGACGAAACCGCCCTTGCCCAGGCAGACCTCGAGACTCTGCAGCGCAAGGCGAAGATGTACGACATCGCCTTCACTGGGCAGAACGGCGAGCCGCTCATCATTTCGACCACGCGCCCCGAACTGATCCCGGCGTGTGTCGGTCTCTTCCACCATCCCGACGACGCCCGGTACGCAAGGCTCAGCGGTGGATGCGCGACGGTGCCGTTATTCGGCTACGACGTCCCCATTCTCCAGTCCGACGACGTTGACAAGGAGTTCGGCACCGGTCTCATGATGGTGTGTACATTCGGCGACGGCGAGGACGTCAAGAAATGGCGCGCACATAGGTTGGAGACCCGCGTTGTGCTCACACGCGATGGGCGGATGAACGAACTCGCCGGGCCGTACGCGGGGCTGCAGACACCGCAGGCGCGAGCCGCGATTGTGCGCGACCTTGCGGCGGCAAATCTGGTGCGCGCCGAGAAGGCTGTCGAACAGGCGGTTTCTGTTGGCGAAAGATCTGGTCAGCCGATCGAGTTCCAGATGGTGCCGCAGTGGTTCATTCGTGTGCTCGACCACAAGGAGGACTTGCTGGCGCGGTCGGCGCAGCTCGAGTGGAACCCAGCCCACATGAAGACGCGCCTCGACACGTGGATCACGGGACTCAGGTACGACTGGAACGTCTCGCGGCAGCGCTACTACGGCGTGCCCTTCCCCGTGTGGTACGTCGAGGAGACGGGCGACGTCATCGTCGCCGACGAGGCCGATCTGCCGGTCGATCCCACCGAGGACCCGCCGCCCGCTTGGGCGCGCGAGAAGTACGCGGGCATGACGATCCGGCCCGAGCAGGACGTCATGGACACTTGGATGACATCGAGCGTCAGCCCATACATCAACCTGAACTGGGCCGGCCAGGGTCCCGGCTCGGGCGACATGTCGATGATGCCGATGTCGCTACGCGTGCAGGCATTCGAGATCATCCGCACGTGGCTCTTCTACACCGTCGTCAAGGCGCACTATCACCGCAACGAGCTGCCGTGGACCGCGGTGATGATCTCCGGCTGGGGACTAAACGAGCAAGGAAAGAAGATCGCGAAGCGCGATCTCGAGGCCAGCACCGACGCCTCGGGCTACAACCGCTACGATCCCTATTCGGTCATCGAGAAGTACGGCGCGGACGCGCTCCGCTACTGGGCTGCGGCGGCCCGACTCGGCAACGATCTGCGCTACAACGAGAAGGACGTGCGCGCCGGACGGAAATTCGTCGTCAAGCTCTTCAACGTTGCGAAGCTGTGCGCCACGTATCTCTCCGACTTCGACCCCGATGCGTCATCAGTACCTGTCGCCGAGCGCGCGCCCGAGGACCGCTGGCTCCTTGGACGCCTTGATCAAGTGATCGAGCAGGTAACGTCGGCTTTCGACTCGTACGACTACGCTGTCGGGCGGGAGGCGCTTGAGAAGTTCTTCTGGACGGTCTACTGCGACAACTACCTAGAGATCGTGAAGGACCGCTTTTGGCACCCCGAGGCGTATGCCGAGGAATCCAAGCAGGCGGCGCAGGCCACGCTGTGGGAGAGCCTACGGCGACTCCTTGCCGTCGCTGCACCTTATCTCCCGTTCATCACGGACGAGATTTACCTGCGAATGTACACTCGCTATGAGCAGGCCATCTCCATCCACGTTACGAGTTGGCCCGAACCGACACCGGGTGGCATGGATCGCGCGACTGACGACGCGATGCAGCTCGTTCTGAGGGCGTTAGAGGCATGGCGGTATGCTCGCACAAATCTGAAACTGCCGCCGCAGCGTTCGATCAAACGAATCAACCTCGACGTTCCGCTCGATGTTCGGGAGAGGTTGCAAGCATTAGGACCGACATTACGTGCGGCGCTTCGGTGCCGGCAAGTCGAGTTCGGCCCCGGTGAGCTAGAGACAGGCCACGATGGTTGGCGCTTAGCGCTTGTCCTGGGCGAAGCCGAGGATGAGCAAACCGCCGGCCGGACAATTGAACGGTGATTGGTTTCGCGTTGATGTCAGACAACGCCAGCGCATCGAGGGTGGCAAGCTGCAGGCGGCGGGCGGTAGGCGGTAACGCATCATCGTCATTTGCCGGCGGTCGCATCGCTGAACGCGCGAACGAACTCGCGAAGCTCGGCGTCGTTCAGGTCTGACACCGCCCAGTGTGTGCGACCGTCCCTCGTCCACGCGATGAGGTGATAACCGTTGCGCGTCGCATGCCAATCCCGATCGCTCTCGGTCGCCGGCCATTCGTAAACGTTGATCACGTGCTGGCGGCGTCCATAGACGACGACCGGCACGGCGCGTCCGTGGACGTAGTCGAGCCGCCCGCCCTGCAGCGGAAATCCCTGCGCTGACAAATCAGGAACCGCGGGCGACAGGTCGACGCGACCGTTGAACCACGGCTTCACGTTGTGCTGATCCGTCGAGACGACGTCGGTGAGATGGCCCGGCATCAACGAGCGAATGTGCGAGGCGACGACTTCGCCGGCGACCACGTCGGACGTATCGCGGCGGTGCAGCAGCGTCGCAGTCAGTGCGCTGCTCGTCGCCGCGATGAGCAGCCCAGCCGCGACCCACGAGGGCCACGACCAGCGTGACGCGCGCCGCGCCGGCGCCGTGTCGGTGCCGAGCTGCAACACGGCAGCGCGAACGCGCGCGCGGAGCACGTCGGGGGCCTGATATCGCACCATGTGTTTCCTCAGCAGGCGTCGCGTGTCCATCAGCGTCGTGTGGTCGTCGCCGCAGCGTGCGCAGTCGGACAGATGCGCGTCGATCTCACGGCGCTCGTCGGCCGGCAGCTCATCGTCGATGTACGCATCGAGCCCTTCGCGGCAGTTGTCGCATCGCATGTCAGCTTGCCTCCTCCGCCGGCCGACCAAGCAGCACGGCGAGACGTGACCGTGCGCGAGCCAGTCGCGACATCACGGTGCCGATCGGCACACCGACGACGGCGCTGATCTCCTTGTATGACAGCTCCTCGATCTCGCGGAGCACGATGACCTCCCGAAAT
>DATFRP010000277.1:0-16475 GCA_035263125.1 Vicinamibacterales bacterium | reverse complement strand
TACGAGATCTGGCTGGTGAACGCGCTCCTCAGCGTCACCTTCCCGTTCCTGGTCTTCTACGCCGCCTGCTTCGGATTCTGGCCGCTCTCGCGGCCGACTCCATCGCCAGGAACCCCTGCTCGCACATAGACTCCGCGCGCGGACTTCTTCAGACACCAAACGTACGGCCGACGAATGTCGGCCGTATCGAGACCTTGTGATCCGCCGCCCCGCACGACGCTGTAAAAATCTGCGAAAAAAGATGCTGGCCTTCCGTTTGAATAGTCGAACGGCGAAGTCGCAGTGGAAGCGGCTCAGAGGTGGTTTCGCATGCGCGTCGTTCGGATGTGTGCCCTGTCGCTCTTCGTTGCATCGGCTGCGGAGGCCGCGCCCCTGACCGCCAGATTGGCGGATGGACCGGGAAATACCGGGGGCGGTGAGTTCTACATGACGCTCTACGACAACGGCAATCCAGTCGACACGTTCATCACGTTCTGTCTTCAGAAGACGCAGTACATCGACTTCTCGACGACGTTCACGGTGCAGGTCAGCACAGCCGCGGACGACAGTCCTGCCGACCCGATCGATGCGCAGACGGCGTGGCTCTATTCGATGGCACGCGCGGGCACGCTCGCCGGCTACGATCACTCGCAAGCCGCGGCCAATGCGCTGCAGAAGTCGATCTGGTACTTCGAGGGTGAGGTGAGTGCGAACCCCGATCTCGAGGCTGGCAACAATTACGATTTCGTGGCGCTCGCCAACGCCGCGGTCGCCAATGGCTACTCCGGCATCGGAGACGTGCGCGTCGCGAACATGTTCTTTCCCAACGGTACCAAGGCGCAGGATCAGTTGATGCTCGTGCGCACGCCGGAGCCGTCGACGATGGCACTGTTCGGCTTGGGCACTGTCTTCATCGCCGTGAGACGCAAGCGGACAGCACACTGAGTCATGGAGCCGGTCGTCAGACTCTTCACGAGTCACCTCGGCACCGTGCGTTGGGAAACCAGCGTCGCGGGTGATCAAGGGCTCGAATTCAGAGTGACCGGTCCGCTCGCGTGGGAGACATCGTCAGTCTTTCCGGACGCGATGACGCTGATGCAGCATCAGTCCGAATACGAGCGCTTCCTCCTCGACAACGGCTACAAGCTCTCGATTGTCGACGAACGTCGTAAGAACGGCGATCGTCGGCAGCATCCGCGGGGTACGGCTGATCGCCGGAGACGCGCGGAACTGACGGCGATCTAGCCGTTCACTGCTGCTGGCTAGCTATTTAGCCTGAATGTGAATCCCACACTCGAGCTTCTGACCTTGCCATCGGCCTGAGCGCGGGTTGTCCGGATCGGCCGGGAGCTCGGTGCAAGGCTCGCATCCGATGCTCGTATAGCCGAGATCGTACAGGGGCAGGAGCGGGATCTGATTCGCCTTGGCGTAGGCCCATACGTCGCGTGCGGTCCATCCCGCGATCGGCGCCACACGTGTGATCGTCTTGCCGCTCGACAGCTTGAACGGTTCCGATTCCCTGATGTTCGCGCGTGAGGGCGACTGATCGCGCCGGAGCGCCGTGAACCACGTGTCGTAGCCCTCGAGCGCCGTGAAGAGCGGCTCGACCTTGTGACGCTTGCAGCACGCTTCGGTGCTCTCGACCTGCCAGAGTCCCACCTGCGGCGCCTTCGCCTGAAGATTGACGAGCGTCAACCCCCACTTCGCGGTCAGCTCGTCGCGGTACGCGAGCGTCTGGGGGAAGTGGTGGAACGTGTCGAGAAACAGCACGGGGATGTCAGGCCGCCTCTCGCGAATCATGTGAGTCATCACCACGCACTCGGCCTGAAAGCTCGACGTGATGCAGGGCAGTGTCGCGTCGGCGAGAGCGAGCTCAATGACGTTGCGTGCTTCTTCGATCATGCGTCCCAGTCCCACGAACGCCGGGCCTGAAGAACAGGCCCGGCCTACACGTTGCCGCGAATCACGTCAGGAGTTCTTCCAACGCCTTCCGTACGGCGTCGGCCGCTTCCTCGTCCGATCCCGCTCGCCTCGCCAATTGGGCTATGCGTTCCGCAAAACTCAACGGCGCGTTGTGCGCCTCGTGCGCGGTCCGGACCGGTTCAGTGATCATCCCGGCGCCGCACGTGAACTGCGTGGCGGGGTCGATCAGGATGAAATTGCCGGTCGAGCGATTGTCGCGATAGCGGTCGAAGACGAGCGGCCTGGCGGTCGACACCTGCACGGTGCCGATCTGATTCAGCACCAGCCCATGGTTGATCTCCGCGGTCACCGTACGCGTGCCGTGCTTCAGGAGATACACGCGCCCTGGATCGAGCGGACGCTCGTCCATCCAGACGACTTCGGCCTCGAATTTCTGTCCCACAAGCGCGGGTTCAACCGCCCCTCTGCCGCTCGGGGCACCCAGCGCGGAGTCGAATGGGGTGAGGACATCGCCGCGGCTGACGTCGATCTCGTCGTCGAGCGTCAGGGTCACCGACATCGGCGCGAACGCAATCGAGAGGTCGCCGTCGTAGGTGACGATTCGTTTGACGCGCGCACTTCGGCCGGACGGCCAGGCGGTCACGCGGTCGCCAGGCTTGATCGTGCCCGACACGATCTGGCCTGCATACCCTCGAAAGACGTCGTCGGGCCGCACTACCATCTGAATCGGGAAACGGAACGGCGCGCTGGTCACATCGCGGTGCACGGAGACCGTTTCCAGATATTCGAGCAGCGGCGGACCATTGAAGTACGGCGTGCGGTCGCTCGGCGTGATGACGTTGTCGCCGTGCAGGGCGCTCATCGGAATCGCGTGCACCGAGGCGCCGGTCAGCAGGCCCTCGAAGTCGTCCTGGATCTTCTCGAAGACCTCGCGGTCGTAGTCGACGAGATCCATCTTGTTGATGGCCAGCACGAAATCGGTGATGCCGAGCAGCCGTGCGATGCGGGCGTGGCGCCTGGACTGCGTGCGTACGCCGTTGCGCGCATCGACGAGCAGGATGGCGACTTCTGCCGTCGACGCGCCGGTCGCCATGTTCCGCGTGTACTGCTCGTGGCCGGGTGTGTCAGCGAGGATGAACTTGCGCCGCGCGGTGGCGAAGTAGCGATACGCCACGTCGATGGTGATCCCCTGCTCCCGTTCGGCGCGTAGCCCGTCGGTGAACAGCGAGAAATCGATCGGCCCGGCATTGCGGTTCTTCGACGCTTTGGCAACCGAATGGACCTGATCTTCGTACACGGATCGCGAGTCGTACAGCAGCCGGCCGATGAGCGTGCTTTTTCCATCGTCGACGCTGCCCGCCGTGCAGATTCTGAGCAGACCTCCTGACATCAGAAATAGCCTTCGCGCTTCTTCAGTTCCATCGACCCGTCCTGGTCGTGATCGATGACGCGGAGTTGACGTTCCGACTGTTTGGTGGCGATCAGCTCATCGATGATCTTCGGGATGGTGTCGGCGTCCGATCGGATCGCGCCGGTGCAGGGCGAGCAACCCAGCGAACGCATCCGGCACTTGACGATCTGCGGCTTCTCGCCGGGCATGGTCACGACGAACGGCTGCTCCTGGACGATCAGCGAGTTGCCGCGGACGATGACCTCGCGCTCTTTGGCGTAGTACATCGGGACGATCGGGATGCGCTCGACGTGGATGTAGTTCCACACGTCGATTTCCGTCCAGTTCGAGAGCGGGAAGACCCGGATGCTCTCGCCCGGGCGCAGCTTCGCGTTCAGGAGCGTCCAGAGCTCGGGCCGCTGGCGCTTCGGATCCCACTGTCCGTTCGGGTCGCGGACGGAGAAGATGCGTTCCTTCGCGCGCGAGCGCTCCTCGTCACGCCGGGCGCCGCCGATCGCGGCGTCGAAGTTGCCGGCCTGCAACCCGTCGAGCAGCGCTTTCGTCTTCAGCAGCCCGCAGCATCGCTGGGTGCCGACCTTGAAGGGCTGCGTTCCGTCGGCGATCGCTTCCTGATTGGTGTGGACGATGAGCCGCGCGCCGACGGCCTTGGCCATCTCGTCGCGGAACTGAATCATCTCGCGGAATTTGTAGGTCGTGTCGACGTGGAGCAGCGGGAAGGGAATCGGGCCGGGAAAGAAGGCCTTCTGGGCGAGGCGGAGCAACACCGACGAGTCCTTGCCGATCGAATACAACATCACCGGGCGCTCGAACTCCGCAACCACCTCGCGCAGGATGTGGATGCTCTCGGCCTCGAGAGCCCGCAGGTGATCGAGGCGCAGTGTCGCCGTTGGTTCTGGTACCGCGGTCGCAATAGCCATAGTTGTGGGAGCCGCCTTTCGGAGGCGACCCTTCGCATCAACAAAAAAGCCCGGAGGCTTGTGGCCCCCGGGCTTCGATCTGTTTCAGCGTGTTCTCGGGTTCTGGTTCCTACCCAAACAGCCGGACCGTTGCCGCGGGGACCTTCACGGTCCTGGTACAACAACACACGCAGTGACAACAGGTTCGCGGCAACACGAGACCTACGATTCTACCTCTGGGCGCGCCCGGCACGCAAAGCGGCTATCGGGCCTGCCCCAAGCACGTGCGCGCCAATCGAGGGGCCACCTGCCCCCGAGCGAGCATGGCGAGTCGAAGGGTGGTAGAACATACGTTCATGAAGACGCTCATTGTGGCTGCAGGGATCCTGGCCGTCTCGAGCGGTCACACCCTGTTGGCTCACCATTCGTTTGCGGCGGAATTCGACGCCAGCAAAGCCATTCGGCTCAACGGAACCCTGGCGAAAGTCGAGTGGACGAACCCTCACATCTACTTCTACATCGACGTCAAGGACGAGGCTGGCAACGTCGTGCGCTGGACGTGCGAATCGGGCGCGCCCGGCGCCCTCTCGCGTCGTGGGTGGAAGCGGGGTGACCTGAAGCTGGGCGACATGATCGTCGTCGACGGCTATCGCGCGAAGAACGGGTCGAACATGGTCGATGCGAGGCGGGTCACGCTCGCCGATGGCCGGATTGTGTCAGGGGCTTCGGCTGGAGATGGAGGCCCCCAATGAGGGTGGATAGGGCAGGTGGGGTGGATGGGGCAGGTAGGGACGGTGTAGGCCGGGCCTTGCTCTTCAGGCCCGGCGTGGCAGCCGTCGCGATTTACCTCATTGCTGCGACGACGGTTTTCGCGCAGGGTCTCACCGTTCAGGACTTCAAATCCAACCGGCCGACGCCGCGCATGGCGAACGGCAAGCCGGACTTCAGCGGTTATTGGAAGGGCACGACGGATACGAAGCCTGGCGGCAACATCGGGAAGGACCTTCCAGGATGGAAGCTCCCGCTGACGCCTGCAGGTGAGGCCGCGCTCAAGCACAATCTCACCGCGACAATCGATCCCGAAAGCCTCTGCATCATCGGCGGCATCCCGCGTCACAACGCGAGCGGTCTGCCGTTCGAGATTCTGCAGGGTGCGAACAAGATCGCATTTCTCTACTGGTACAGCTACTTCCGCCTGATCCCGATCAGCGCGACGCGGAAGCACTCCGACGATCCCGATCCGTCGTTCTTCGGAGAAGAACTCGGGAAGTGGGAGGGCGACACGCTGGTGATCGATTCGATTGGCTTCAAGGACGAGAAGGTCTGGATCGACGAGAACGCCAACCCGCACAGCGATGCGCTCCACGTCGTGGAACGGTGGACGCGGCCCGACGCCGACCACATCCATGTCGACACGCTGATCGAAGATCCCAAGTTCTATACCAAGCCATTCACGTACTCGCGGACATGGGTGCTCGGGAAGCCCGACGAAGAGATCCAGGAGTATGCCTGCAGCGAGAACAACGTCGACGCCGCGAATCTCGGCTTCGGGCCAGGGCCGATCCGTCCTGACGGTACACGCGGCTATATCGATCCAGCACCGCTGCCACCGCCAATCCCCAAGAAGCAGTGAGGGTGACTCGACGCGAGCTCATCGCAGCCGCCGTGAGGACCGGCCTCGCAGCGGCTGCCGCCTCCGCCCTTCCGCGCGGCACCACCGCTCAGGCGGTCATCGGCAAGAATCCGCGTCTCCTCTCGCGCGCCGTGCGACCGCCCGATCTCGAGACGCCGGTCGCGCTCCTCGATTCGTTTCTCACGCCGGCCGACGCGTTCTTCGTCCGCAGTCACATGCTGCCGCCCGCGGTCGACGAGACCACCTGGACGCTGACGATCGACGGCGAAGTCGCATCGCCTGTCTCGCTGTCGTCGGGCGATCTACGACGGATGCCGTCGACGAGCGTCACGGCGACGCTCGAGTGCGCGGGCAACGGCCGCGCATTCTTCGATCCACCAGTGGCCGGCATTCAATGGCGTAAAGGCGCTGTCGGCACCGCGCGCTGGACGGGCGTCCGCCTCGCAGATCTGATCGAGCGCGTGTCGCCCCGAGGTCGGGCCACGCACGTGGTGATGGCCGCGGCCGATCGGGCGATGGGCAGCCAGCCGCCGTTCGTGCGTCAGCTGCCGATGACGAAGGCGATTCATCGCGACACGCTCGTGGCGTACGCGATGAACGACGGCGCAATCCCGCTTCTGAACGGAGCGCCGCTCCGCATGATCGTGCCTGGGTGGGAAGGGGCCTACTCGGTGAAGTGGCTCAATCGCCTGACGATGGCCGCCGGGGAACACGATGGGTTCTGGGTGGCGAACGCGTATCGGTATCCGACCAAGCGTGTCGCTCCGGGGGCGGCGGTGGACGCGCGGGACATGATGCCGCTGGCCGCTCTGGCCGTGAAATCACTGATCACGCGGCCGCTGGATGGTGCGGTGGTCGCGCCCGGCCGCGTGACGATCGCGGGTTTTGCGTGGGCAGGGGAAAACGATATCGCGCGCGTCGAGATCTCGAGCGACGGAGGCCAATCGTGGAAGGACGCGAAGCTGACGGGCCCGCGGCTCCGATACGCGTGGCGGCGCTTCGAATACGAGGTCGATCTCAGACGCGGTGTCTGCACGATCGTGTCGCGAGCGACCGACGCCCGGGGCACTGTGCAGCCGATCGACCCGCCGTGGAATCCGGCCGGCTATCTGTGGAATGCACCCGACCAGATCCGCGTCGGCGTCGGCGAGCCGGTGACGGCCGCTGTGTCGTCCCGCGGCGCGATCGCACCTGCGCCGTCGCACGATCCAGCGCAGGTCGCCACTGGAGAAGCGGTGTACAACAGTGCGTGCCGCGCATGTCATGCCGATGACCTCGCCGACCAGCAGCGATTGTCCGAAGCGGGCTGGGGCCGTACGGTGGACAAGATGACTCAGTGGGGCGCGCGGGTGAAAGCCGAGGAAAAATCGTCGCTGATTGCGTATCTCACGTCACGCGTCACAGGCCGATGAGACCGTTCCTGTTGACGTGGCACGCTGCGAAGCTTGACAAGACAGCCGTGAAGCCGGTACAAACTTGAGATTCGTGCGTCATTCTCTCCACCTCTCCTGTTGTCCCTGTTGCGCGTGCACATGTCGCTGCACGTGTATGCAGCCGATGACAGGCAGGTGAGAGCCGACCCGGTTTTTTTCCAGTAAGTCCTTCCCAAGCATCTCTCCTCGCCAGTCACTCGGCTGATCCCGACTGATTGCCGTTGCCGAATGTCCGGCGACGGATGTTGAGCCCGCCTCGCCGAAATGTCGGCGGAGGTCCGGGCCAGAGGAGAGATCGATGTTTCGCAGAATTGTGGCCGCCTTCGCGTCACCGCTTCGGCGGGCCAGGGTTTTGATGGCAGTGATCGCTGCGCTGGTACCGGCCACGTCGTTTGGTCAGGCGGGCAGTCTTGCGATCACGGGCATTGTCAGAGACTCCTCTGGCGGCACCGTGCCCGGCGTCACGGTACGAGCCGTCAACGAAGTCACCACCAGATCGCTCGAGTCGGTCAGCGATGCCCAGGGTGCATTCCGGATCGACGACGTGGTGCCCGGCGCGTACCGTGTGGAAGCGGTTCTGGACGGATTCGAAACCGCCTCGCGCCGGGTTGTGATCGACGCTGGTCAGGTGCCGGCCGCGATCGACTTCACGCTGCTTCCCGCGCGGCTTACCGAAGCGGTAGTCGTGACCGCACGACGGATCGAAGAGACGATCCAGGACGTGCCGCTCCCGGTGTCGGTCGTGAGCGGCGAGCTGGCGACCAAGGCGGGCGCGTTCAACGTGAACCGCCTCAAGGAGATGATCCCGACCGTCCAGTTCTACTCGACGAATCCTCGCAACTCAGCGATCAACATCCGCGGCCTCGGTGCACCGTTCGGTCTTACCAACGACGGCATCGAAGCGGGCGTCGGCCTCTACATCGACGGTGTGTTCTACGCGAGACCGGCGGCGGCGACGCTCGACTTCCTCGACGTCGAGCGCATCGAGGTGCTGCGTGGACCGCAGGGGACGCTCTTCGGGAAGAACACGACTGCTGGCGCCTTGAACGTCACCACGAAGCGGCCCACGTTCAACACCGAAAGCGACTTCGAGTTCAACTACGGCGACTACGGTTTCGTCCAGGGCAAGGGCACGATCTCGGGCCCGTTCGGTCAGCACGTTGCGGGACGTCTGACGTTTTCCGGCACGTCGCGCGACGGTCTCGTCTACAACACGAAGACGCAGAGCCGGCAGAACAACCTGAACAACGCGGGGGTAAAGGGCACGGTACTGTTTGCGCCCTCCGACACACTTGCGGTCACGGCGTCATTCGATCACACGCGCCAGCGCCCTCAGGGCTACACGCAAGTGGTTGCCGGCGTGGCGCCGACGCTGCGCCCGGCGAATCGCCAGTACGCGGCGATTGCGGCCGACCTTCACTACACCCCTCCCAGCTTCAATGCCTTCGATCGCGTCACCGACATCGACACCGCGCTGCAGTCCAATCAGGATCTCGGTGGCGCCGCGTTGAACATCGACTGGAAGATCGGCCGCGGCCGCGTGACCGCGACGACGGCGTGGCGCTATTGGAACTGGGATCCCTCGAGCGATCGCGACTTCGTCGGGCTTCCGGTGACGACAATCTCGGCCGCCCCGTCGGTGCAGCGGCAATGGACGCAGGAAGTGCGCTACGCCGGCGAGATGTCGCGCCGGGTGAACGTGGTATTCGGCGGCTTCGTGTTTCACCAGGGTATCGATTCGGACCCTGTATTCAAGCAGGAGCAGGGTTCGGCGGCGGCACGATTCCTTCTCGCGCCGAGCGCCGCGGCGGCGACGCCCGGACTGCTCGACGGCTATGGTTTCAATCAATTCCTGGAGTATCGCAACCTCAGCTCCGCGGCCTTCGGCCAGCTCGAACTGGCCGTGACCGATCGCCTTCGCGTGCTCCCCGGCCTCCGCTTCAACTACGACCAGAAGAAGGTCGACTTCGATCAGGAGATCTATGGCGGCCTGCAGACCACCGATCCGGCGCTGATCGCATTGCAGCAGTCGGTGCTCGCGCCGCAGGCGTACAAAGCCGATGTCGCCGACAACAACCTGTCGGGCCAGCTGACGGTCGCGTACCGGTTCACGCCGGCGGTCAACAGCTACGCGACCTACGCCACTGGCTTCAAGTCGGTTGGTCTGAATCTGAACGGCGTGCCCACTGATGCGCAGGGCCAGCCGGTGCTGTCAGCGGCAACGGTGAAGCCCGAAGACGTGCATCACTTCGAAGCGGGCATCAAGACCGAGCCGCTGCGAGGTGTCACCGCGAACGTCACCGTGTTCGACACCGAGATCAAGGACTTTCAAGCACAGGTCGTCAACGCCAGTGTCGGCGTGCTTCGCGGCTATCTGGCGAATGCCGAGAAGGTGCGCGTGCGCGGCGCCGAGTTCGATGGCAACGCGCGACTCCATCGGAATCTGTATACCTATCTGGCGGTGGCCTACACCGACGGCGTCTACGTGTCGTTCAAGGATGCACCGCCTCCGCTCGAGGACACGGGTGGACCGCAGGTGAAGGACATCTCCGGTTCGCCGCTGCCGGGTATCTCGCGGTGGGCGGTGTCGTACGGCGCCGAGTTTTCACACCCGGCGCGCCTGCTCAGCCGGGCGGGCGAAGCCTTCGCGGGTTTCGACGCCAGCTATCGCTCGTCGTTCTCGTCGAGCGCGAGCTACTCGCGCTATCTGATCGTCGACGGCTACTCACTCGTCAACGCACGCGCCGGTTTCAGGTGGACCGACAGTTGGACCATCTCGGTGTGGGCGCGCAATCTCCTCGACAGGAATTACTTCGAGTTGCTCAGCGCGGCGCCAGGGAATACCGGGCTTTACGTAGGCCAGCCCGGCGATCCGAGAACCTTCGGCGTCACCGCGCGCGTTGCTCTGCGATCACATCCGTAACGCAGGAGTCGTTCCATGGACGGGTTCAACTACGCACTGGCGCTCGTTGCCATCACCTTCGGAGCGGCGATTGTCAACGGCGCCCTGGGGTACGGCTTCTCCTCGATCACCGTACCGCTGGCGCTGCTGTTCCTGACCAATCGCGTCCTCAACCCGGCGCTCGTTCCGATCGAGGTGGTGCTCAACGCGTACGTGCTGTGGGTGAATCGTGCGTCCTTTCCCGGTGTGTGGCGGCGTGTGCTGCCGATCGTGCTCGGGCTCGCTCCTGGTGTGCTGCTCGGCACCGCGCTCGTCTCGTACGTCAATCCCGGGTGGTTGAGGTTCGGCACGTTTCTCGTGCTGCTGCCGCTCATCCTCATTCAGGCCGCAGGATATCGGCGTCCGATCAAATCCGAGCGCTCTGTCGGTCTCGTGTTCGGGGGCGGAGTTGGCGTTCTGTACTCCGTGACGACGATCTCGGGACCGCCGCTCGCGGTGATGTTGAGCAATCAGGGGCTGACGAAGAAGGACTTTCGCGCCGCGCTGGGATTCATCCGCCTCGCCGAGTCGTCGTTCACGGCGATTGCGTATTACTACGCCGGCCTCTACAGCCTGCAGAGTGCGGCGCTCATGCCCTATATCATCCCCAGCATCGTCGTTGGCGTGCCGATCGGCGCGTATCTCATTCAACGTATCAGGCCCGAAACGTTCCGCCGCGTGTGCATGAGCTTCGACGCGTGGGTCGTCGCGTTCGGTCTCTCGACGCTGCTGAAGGACTTGAAGCTCGTCGAGAGCAATCTGTCGTTCCTCGTGCTCGTGTTCGTCGGCGTCCTGGATACGTGGCTGTTGTATCGGTTCTTCGCAGTCCAGTTGCCGAACGTGAAACGGATTGAGGCGCTGCGCGCCAACGAGTTGCGATCGACGTGAACGGATCGCGCGCCTGAACCGCAGGCGCCCGCTACACTGTCGGAGGTGTGTAGAAGGCCAGGAAGATCCCGCCGGACGTGGATGCTGAGGATCGCGACGCTCGTGATCGCGATCGCACACGCACGTGCATCGAGTGCCCAGGGGGTATCGCCGCCGCCGTTCGTGCTCCAGAGCAGCGACGGCGACAACATGATCCAGGTCGGCGGTCTCCTGCAACTCGATGGGCGCTTCGCCTTACGAGACTCCGCGGGCAGCGTCGTCGACACGTTCCTCATCCGACGGTTCCGCTCCAACCTGCACGGTCGTCTTCTTCGTCACTTCGAGTTCGACTTCAACCCGGACTTCGCCGGCGGTACGCTGGTCGTGCAGGACGCGTACATCGACACGGTCTTTTCGAAGGCGTTTCGTCTTCGCCTCGGCAAGTTCAAGACGCCACTCGGTCTCGAACGGTTGATTCCTGCCAATTCGCTGGTCTTCATCGAGCGAGGGTTCCCGACCTGGGTGCTGCCGAATCGTGACGTCGGCGTGCAGGTGCTCGGCGACCTCGCGGGCGATGCAATCAGCTACATGGCGGCCGTCGTGAATGGGGCCGCCGATTTCTCGAGCACCGACACCGACACCAACGACAGCAAGGAGGTCGCGCTGCGCGTCGTGGTGCGGCCGATGGCTCGCCGGAGCAAATCGACGCTGCATGGGTTGAGCATCGGCATCGCTGGCGGCACCGGCGTCGTGACCGAGCTGCCCTCCTTGAAAACGGCCACGCTGTTTCAGACGTTCTTTTCGTACGCCGGTACTGCCACGGCCGAGGGCAATCGGGTTCGGCTGACTCCGCAGGCGTCCTACTACTACAAGTCTCTCGGTGCAATCGCAGAGTTCGCGCGTTCGGTGCAGACGATCCGCAACGACGAGGTGAGTGCGGACATCGCCCATCACGCGTGGCAGGTTGCCGCCGCCTACGTCCTGACCGGTGAGCCGGCGAGTGACCACGTGGTGCAACCACGCCACAACTTCGACTTCGGCGGCGGCCATGTGGGTGCGATCCAGGTGGCGGCCCGGTATCACGCCATCGAGGTCGATCAGGCCGCGATCTCGTTGGGCCTGGCGACGCCGGGATCGAGCCGGCGTGCGAACGCGTTCACCGTCGGCGTGAACTGGTTTCTGAATCCGTTCGTGAAGTACGCGCTCAACTTCGAGCGAACCGTATTCGACGGCGATCCCCACGGCCTGCGCCCACCGGAACATGCCCTGGCGTTCGAGGCGCAGGTGTCTTTCTGAGACGGTCAGAAGCTGCCAGCTCGAGCCTGGCCCCGCTCTGATTCCTGATTCCCGATTCCTGATTCCTCCTCGTATAATCCGGACCGCGAGGGTGCTATGGCTCACGGCCCGATTCGCCCCCTTTTGATCGGCGCGCTCGTCGCCTGCGTGTTCGTGGTGGGCACCTCACACGTGCGCACGGCAAGCGATCGGGTTGGAGCCGGACCGGCGGCGTGGACGAACGATCTCTCTGCGATTGGCGCATCCGACTGGAGCTACGATCGCGCGGCACACCTGATCGAGCGCGCGGGGTTTGGTGCGATGCCATCAGAGATCGCCCGTCTTGCCGCGATGAGCCCGCGCCAGGCGGTCGACAGCCTCGTCGACTACGAGTCGATCGACACCAGTCGCCTCGGGCCGTTCGACGAATCGGGGATCTGGGATGCGGGGATGGATCCGTTCCCGCCGAGCCGCGCCGAAGCCGTACGCCTCGCACGCGAGCGTGGCGAGGGGCTCGGCGAGAAAGTGTTGCCCGCCGGCACCCAGCGCCGACTTCAGCCTGTCGTCGACAAGTTCTTCTACAGCCTGACCGCGAATCAGATCGAGACCCAGCGCCTCGGGCTCTGGTGGGCGAACCGCATGCTCGCGAGCCCGCGCCCGCTCGAGGAGAAGCTGACGCTCTTCTGGCACGGGCACTTCGCCACCGGCGAGAACAAAGTGCGCGACTACCGGATGATGCTTCGCCAGAACCTGATGTTCCGCGCGAACGCATCGGGACGGCTGCAGGATCTTCTGATCGCCATCCTCAAAGATCCGGGGATGCTCGTCTATCTCGACAACGGCGAGAACGTGAAGGCGCACCCCAACGAAAACTTCGGGCGCGAGCTCCTCGAACTGTTCACCATGGGCGTCGGCCACTACAGCGAACACGATGTACGCGAAGCCGCGCGTGCGTTCACCGGGTGGACGAACGACGTGCTCGCGTTCAAGTTCGACGCCTCGCAGCACGACTTCGGCGACAAGACGTTTCTCGCTCGGACCGGGCCGCTCAACGGCGACGACGTCATTCAGACGATACTGGAGCAGCCGGTCACCGGCGAGTTCGTGGCCGCGAAGCTGTATCGCTTCTTCGTGCGCGAGGATATCGGCGTGGAGGTGAAAGCCGAACTCGGCCGGACGTTCCGGGCGAGCGGTTACCAGATCAAGCCGCTGCTCAAGCGCATGTTCCTGTCGAGGGATTTCTACGCGCCGCCCTCGTACGCCACGCAGATCAAGAGCCCTGTGCATCTCGTGGTGTCGACCTACAGAAAGATTGGTCTTCGTGAGATCCCGACCATCCCCGACTTCGGTCGCATGACGGGCGCGCTCGGGCAGTCGCTGTTCGATCCGCCGAACGTCGCGGGCTGGGCCGGCGGGCGCACATGGATCACGCCGTCGACGCTGCTGCAGCGCGGCAACTTGTTTCGCGACGTGCTGTTTCCGGACGTGAAGAGCTTCCGCCCGCCCGATCGCGCGATGTCACCGACTGACGCGCGTGTCGGCGAGCGCCTGGCGATGGGCATGAACATCACTGAAGCCACCCGCGAAGGCGACGCCGAGTCGAACAAGATGGTCGACCGCGACGAGGATTACAACACGCGCTACGGCGGCTACGCTGGCAATCTGCTCGCGTTCAAACGGACGAAGCTCATTCCGCGCAATCCTGCGCCGATCGATCTGACGTCGATGGTGAAGGCGGCCAACGCCGACACGGTGGAAAAGGTCGTCGACCATTTCGCGCTGCGCTTCCTGCGCGTGACGCTGGCCGACAAGGATCGCGCCGTGCTCGTCGACTTCCTGCGCGGCAAGCTTGGTTCGACGACGATCCAATCGAGCGAGAAGCTCGAGCCGGCGCTACGTGAGCTGCTTTATCTCGTGTTGAGTACGCCGGAGTATCAACTCGGGTGAAAGCGAACGGAGGTTACGGAGAAAACGGATGAACAGGAGGAACGGAGGAACGGAGAACGAACGGAGCGGATTGGTATCTCACAGATGCTGCGCTGCCATTGGAACAAGAATCATGAGCAAGCACGAGCCTCTTTGGTCTCCGTTTCTTCGTTTCTCCTGTTAATCCGTTTCCTCCGTAATCTCCGTTTCTTGGGAGTTGAGGGTTGCTCTATGAAACGTGATGCATGTGAGTGCTCGCGTCGGGACTTCCTGGTTCGCGGGATGTACGGCATCGGGATCGGTGCCGGGTTGCCGCTCATGTTGAGCCGCACGCAGGCGGCGCTCGCGGCGCAGGCGCTTGCAGGGACGAGCGTTGAGAGACACCCGAATCGCATCCTCGTTGTCGTCGAGCTCTCCGGCGGTAATGACGGCCTCAACACCGTCGTGCCATTCGGAGACGCCGCCTACTATCGCGCGCGCCCGAAGCTCGGGATCAAAGAGAGCGACGCGATCAAGGTCGCCGGCGGATACGGCTTCCATCCGTCGATGGTCGGCTTCGAGCGCCTCTACAAGGACGGTCACCTCGCGGTCGTGCATGGATGCGGCTACGAGCATCCGAGCCTGTCGCACTTCTCATCGATGGGGTTCTGGCACACCGGCGTCCCCAATGGCGGCGAGGCGCTTGGCTGGCTCGGACGGCTCGCCGATCGGACCTACGACCCGCACACGCGCAACATGATCGTGAACCTCGGCACGTCGCAGTCGCTGGCCGTACGGAGTCAGCAGCACTCGCCGCTGGTGTTCGACGACCCCGCTCGCTTCAGACGCGAAGGCAACGACGAGGAGAAGCACGCGCTCGCCGAGTTGAGCCGGACGCGCGCGACGACGAACGCTACCCTGGAGTTCCTCGCATCGACCGCGCAGAACGCGACCGAGAGCTCGGATCTCGTGCGGCGCGCCTCGTCTACCTACCGTACGCCCGTGGACTACGGGCAGGGCGGCGGGCTCGGCGGCAACCTGCAGCGAGTTGCGGCGTTGATCGCTGCCGAGATGCCGACGCGTGTGTACTACGTCACCTATTCAGGCAACTCGTTCGATACGCACGTACAGCAGGCGGATCTCCACACCCGGCTGCTGATGTACACCGCCGACGCGGTTCGCGGCTTCATGGACGACATCAAGCGGCTCGGACGTGGCGACGACGTGGCGATGATGATCTTCACCGAGTTCGGGCGTCGCGTGGAGGAGAACGGCAGCCTCGGCACGGATCACGGAACGGCCACCCCGATGTTCGTGGTCGGCCACGGCGTCAAGGGCGGCTTCTATGGTCGGCATCCGAGCCTCACGGATCTCGATGACGGCAACATGAAGATGACGACCGACTTCAGGCGTGTCTACGCCACCATGATCAAGGAGTGGCTGGGTTACGATGACACGCCCACGGTGTTGAAGGGCAGGTTCGAGCCTCTTGGCGTCTTCGCGTAGATGTAGTGTCCGGCTTTAGCCGGGCTTAGTAGGAGGGACTCGTGCATCTCGCATCTGCAAGCCTCGCGTTGCTGCTGACCGCGCTGCTGGCGCAAACGACGCCGGCGCCGAAGTTGGACTACGAGACGTACAAGACGAAGGTCCAGCCCGTGTTCCTGAAGAAGCGCCCGGGGCACGCGCGGTGCGTCGCGTGCCACACGTCCGGCACGCCGATGCGTCTGCAACCGCTCGCGAAGGGAAGCGCTGCGTGGACCGAGGAGGAGACGCGCAAGAACTTCGACGTCGTCCTCCAGCGCGCGGCCTTCCCTGGCAACCTGAAGAGCCCGCTGCTGATTCATCCGCTCGAGGAATCAGCCGGCGGCGACTTCTATCACAGCGGCGGCAAGCACTGGCAGTCGCAGAATGACCCCGAATGGCAGATGCTCAGAGCGTGGATAATGGGCAAGTAAGGTGGATAGGGCCGGTGGGGTGGATAGGGATAACGACGTCGTAGCGGCGGGTCGTTTGAATCCGTCGAGGAGATCACGATGACGAAGCAGTCGCTCGCTCGATGGCTCATCCTGGTCGTGCTCGCGGTGTGCGCTGCGTCGCTCTCCGCTCAGCAGCACAAGGTCCGTATCATCCAGACCAACAGCGCCGGCGACAATGTGTCGGTCATCGATCCCGCCAGCAACAAGGTGGTGGGGGAGATCACCGGCATCGAAGC
>DATFRP010000276.1:0-22371 GCA_035263125.1 Vicinamibacterales bacterium | reverse complement strand
ATGGACATGCGTCTGCTCAGAATCGTTGTCGTTGCCGCCGCTCTGCTGGTGCCCTCGGCGTCGTACGCCGGACAGGTCTACGGAACGATCGTGATGGATGGAAAAGGCGTCGGCGGCGCGAGCATCGAGATCCAATGCGGGTCCGATCCGGCCACCACCGGCAGTACCGGTCCCGACGGCGCATATCGCATCAACGTCCCACAGCAGGGGCAGTGCACGATCAGCCTGCCGAGTCACGGGAAAGCCTCCGCGATGGTCTTCTCCACGCCGAACCCAGCCGCTTTCAACTTCGAGCTCGTCAAGACGGGTGACAAGTACGAGTTGAAGCGCAGGTAACGATGAGCGCAGAAGTCGAGACGCCAGCAGTCACGCCACCGCCGCAGCCCGAGGGCAAGAGTCCCTCGCATCTGGTCGAGTTGGTCAAGGTCCTCGCGCTGCCGCTTGTCACGCTGGTCCTCGGCTACCTGTTCAACTCGTCGCTGAACGAGCGGCAGCAAATCGACAACAACGTCCGCTTGTACGCCGAGATGATGGGACGGCGCGAAGAAGCCGACAGCAACCTTCGCAAGGACATGTTCAATTCCATCCTGAACACGTTCATGGCGAAGGACCCGAACTCGAAGACGACGCCTGAAGAGCAGATTCGGCAGCAGATCCTGAGCCTGGAGTTGCTGGCGTACAACTTCCACGAGTCGCTCGACATCGGACCGCTCTTCAAGGACGTGGAGCGCCGCATTCCCGATGACGTGAAGGGCCCCAACGCCGAACTCCAGCGCCGGCTGGAATCAGTGGCCCTGCAGGTCATCGAGCATCAGTTCACCGCGCTCTCCGATGTGGGCATGGTCGAACGGGGCGATGCGCTGCCGGACAAGATCAAAGACTTCCAGGCGCACATCATGTTCGGAGCGCACACGGTTCCCGATCCGATGGTGAAGCCGGGGGAGGGTACCACGCGACTGTGCCTGTCAATGGAAGCGACCGATCGATCGCGTCACTACCGACAGTTCAGGCTCGAGTTGATCAACTACGCTCCCGACACACGCGAGATCCAGGTTCATCTGTACGTGTCGCAACCGCTCACCGAGGCCGAATGCAAGCAGCCGAACCTCGATCTCGAAGGCAAGCGGGAAGTGGACACGAATTTCTACGTGGGTCTGTTCGATTTCCCGATGATCGACAACACGCGTCTCTCGGGCGGTGAGCGGTGCGCCGTCTCGTTGACGGCGCTCAATTCCGGAGTTGTAAGCCTCGCGCTCGCGTACTTCCCCGCCTCGCGCGCGAGCCTGAAGGACAAGCCCTACTACGACGAAGTCATTCGCGATCTCGTGCGTTCGCCTGAGAGCCGGGCCACGAAGTAAACGCCGCAGAGCGCGAACGGAGGTTGCGTTCCTCCGTTGCCTCCGTTTCCCCACAGTGTGCGCAGAAAAGAAGCCATGGCAAGACAAGACGAGGCACTCGTGACAATCGCCGTGTTCGACACGGAATTCGAAGCCTCCCTGGCCCGGGGCGCGCTCGAGTCGATCGGCATTCCGGCGCTCGTGCCTGGTGAGCTGAGTGGATCGATCTCGGGTCTGTACTCGGGCCGACTGCCCGGCACGACCTCGTCTCTTCAGGTGTTCGAATCCGATCGCGACCGCGCCCTTGTCGAGCTTCGTCGGATGCAGATGCGGATCGTGCCGCCGGCGGAGCCTTGACGCTGAACTCCGTAGGTCAAAGGGCAAAGGTCAAAAGGCAAAAGTAAGGTCAAACGTGCGAGGTCCAGGTGCCAAGTCCACGTACATGAAACCTCGACTTGCTACCTGCCACCTACACCTGCTCCTTTGACTTTACCTTTGCCCTTTGCCCTTTGACCTACGGGGCACCTCCTCCAAGAAACCGATCCACGATTTCGAGGAACTCCGCGGGTTTCTCATCACTGGGGTAGTGCCCGACACCGGGAATGGTGACGATCGTCACGCGAGGGAGCACCTTCTTCAACTCGTCTTGCGTGTCCTGCGGCACGATCGTGCTGCGCCCGCCGATCACGTAGAGCGTCGGCGCTTTGATCTCGCGCACGAATCGCCACAGGTCGGTCGCGACGAATCCGTTCACGAGCTTGGGGTCGCGCTTCCACACGATGCGCCCATCGTCGCGTTTCCTGGTCCCGTACCGGACGTACGGGAGGAGCACGTCATCCGGGGTGCCGGGGTTCGACTTGCGCAACTGCGCGAGCAGTTCGTCCTCCGATGCCCAGCCGGCTTCTTCCTGCGCCACTCGACGGCTGTAGTTGTCGGCGATCTGCCGCGGCCGCTCGGGGCCGACGTCTTCGGCGATCACATGCGAGACGAGATCGGGGTGCATCCCGGCGAACACCTGAACGACGCGTCCGCCGGTTGAATTCCCCCAGACAACGAGGTCGCGAAGCCTCAACGCGGCGACGAAGCCGGCGAGATCGCCCGCGTGGTCTTCGACCCGATACCGTGCTGCGGGATCCCAGCCTGAATCACCATGACCCCGCATGTCGAGCGCAAGCACGTGGTATCGCGCCGTGAAGTGCGGCGCGACGTGATCGAAGGTGCGGGCTACCCGGTCGAGGCCATGCACCATCACGAACGGAGGCGCACCGGTGTTGCCCCAGTCGACGTAGTGAAGGCGCAGGCCATTGACCATCACGAACCGGTCGACAGGGCCCGATGCGGATGCGGACGCCGGCCGCTGGGCGGTGACGCCAGCCACACCCGAGGCGGCAAGCGCGAGTCCGAAAACGACGCCTAACCTTCGTCTGCACATGGTTTTCCGCCAATGATGCATGCACGGATTCGACATTATTGCGCCTCGCTTCCGCTACAATGCGTAGCTTACGCCCCGCGGGGCCTCACACTGAGGAAGCTTGAAAAGATGGGGACTGAACGACCGGTTTCAGCCGGTGAAGGCAGGCTTATCGTCATCACGGCGCCTCTGACGGAGATCATCGACCACGCCGGATATTTCATTCAAATGAGCATGGCCTCGCTGCCGATGTGGCTCGAGGGCATTCTCAACAAGAAATACCCGCAGTGGCGTCATCTCGAATACAACGACGATGGCACGGCGCGGTATATGCCGGCTGGCTCCCGGGTCCTCGAGACCTCGTTGTTGCGCCGTTACAGCCCCGAGGACATCGTCTGCTGCTATCCCGACGATGTCGACAAGTTCATCGGCCCGAAGACCCGCGTCGTCGCCATCTCCACGCACAACCCGCTCGGCGTCACGTTTGCGGCCGGCGTCTACACGTCGATCTTCGGTTCGTCGAAGCAGCCGATCAACGCGCACTATTCGCGCCAGCTGTTCGCGCGCGTCAAGGCGAATCCCTATCGGTCGTCGTTCCAGGTGATGGTCGGCGGCTCGGGCGGATGGCAGATCGATCAGACCAATTCGTACGAGGAGCTCAGTGTCGACTGTGTCGTCGAGGGGCGCAGCGAATCGGAGGAAGTGTTCACGCTATTCGACATGGCGATTCAAGGGCAGCGCCTCCCTCGGAAGACGGATGTCCATCATCCGCAGTCGCGCGACGAGATTCTCTTCCCGGACAAGCGGACGACGTTCGGCGTCGTTGAGATGACGACCGGCTGCGGGCGGCGCTGTCAGTTCTGCGTGCCCGATCTGAACCCGCAGATCGATCTGCCGCGCGACAAGATCCTCGCGCACGTCCGGGCCAACGTCCGCGACGGCAACAAGCAGATCTCGCTCGCCACCGAGGACATGTTCATCTGGGGCCAGGTGCACACGAAGACGCCATTCTATTTCCCGAATCGTGAGGCGCTCGTCGATCTCTACACCAGCGTCGTCAACACACCGGGTGTCGAGCAGCACGTCCTCAGCCACTCGACGATTGCGCCGGCGGTGGTCGATCCCGTCATGATCGAGCAGCTGACCGACGCGATCATCGACAAGAGCCCGATTCACATTCCGGTTCTCAGCCACCATCCGAAGAAGAAGGCGCTCGTTCCGCTCATCGGTCTCGAAACCGGTTCGATCGCACGCGCGAAACAAATGATGCCGAGCAAAGCGGTCCCGTTCCCGATCGAGGAATGGCAGAGCGTCGTCATCCGCGGGCTCGAGATACTGAACAAACACAACTGGTTCCCGGCGATGACACTGATCATCGGCAGCCCTGGTGAGACCGATGACGATGTGAAGGCGACGCTCGATGTGATCTACGAGGTCGAGCGCCGTGGGCTGTTCGCATTCTTCATTCCGTCGATCTTCACGCCGCTCCACGACACGCGAATGGAGAAGAGCAAGGGCGTGAGCCAGACGCGCGAGCTGACGCCGCTGCAGTGGCAGCTGATGATGAAGTGCTGGAAGATGAATCTGCGACCGGGGAACGCCAGTTGGTGGGCGCCGACGGTATGGCGCCTCGGTGCGCTTTTCCTGTGGGCGTGGAAGCTCCGTCCGCTGAACGGGCCGGGATTCACGTGGCCGATGTTGATGTTTGCCAGCGCGCTCCCCGAATCGCTGATGGCGAAGATGGGGAAGATCTACGTCGGCAAGCCGCTGAAGATCAAAACGCGCAAGGAGCTGCTCGCGACGATCAAGCCGTCGATGCGGCAGTATCTGCGGCCCGACACCGGCGACATGCCCGACGACTTTGTGCCGCCGCAGCCGGCGTCGTCAGAGCGCAGATCGTTCATAGAATTGACGCCGCAGGCAGTGTAGGCCGGTGATTGCCAACGTAGAGGCCGGCTTCAGCCGGCCTTCTCGGGCCGCCTGAAGGCGGCCCCTACGCGCGCCATGATTCGATCGTTCATCTTTTTTGTTGGCGTCTCGCTCGCCTGCGCGACGCGCGCGCTGGCGCAGGCACCTGACACGATCGTCGTCAACGGAAAGATCGTCACGGTCGATGGGCGATCGTCGACGCGCGAGGCCCTTGCTGTTCGCGACGGTCGCATTATCGCGCTCGGGACAACCGCTGAAATCCGCAAGCGTGCTGGCCCGCGCACGCGCGTGATCGACGTGCAAGGGCGCACCGTTATCCCGGGATTGATCGATTCGCATCTTCACGCCATCCGCGCCGCGCTCAGCTTCAGCACCGAAGTCAACTGGATCGGCGTGCGCACGTTGAAGCAGGCGCTCGGCCGCATCAACGAGGCCTCGCGCACGATGAAGCCTGGTGCCTGGTTGATTGTCGCCGGTGGGTGGAACGTTCAGCAGTTCCAGGAGAACCGGCGCCCCACGCAGGCCGAGCTCGTCGCAGCCGCTCCAGACAATCCTGTCTACGTGCAGCTGGGGTACGGCTGGGCGATGTTGACGCCCGCGGCACACAAAGCGCTCGATTTGACGAACGAAGCCGACCTTCCCGCTGGCGGACGATTCGAACGCGATGTGAACGGTGCGCTCACGGGCGCGGTCACCGGAGCGCAGAACGCCATCGTCGCGCTGTTCGATCGTTTGCCCCGGCCGACGTTCGATGAGCAGGTCGAGGGCACCAAAGCGTTCTTCACCGAGTTGAACCGGCTCGGCATCGCCGGCGTCGTCGATCCCGGCGGCAACAACCTGGCGGCCGATGACTATCAAGCCGTGTTCAAGGTGTGGCGCGACAGGCAGATGACGGTTCGCGTCGCGTACGCGCTCTGCGGTCAGACGCCTGGCAAGGAGTTCGACGAGCTTCGATCGCTGGCGGCGATGCTGCCGATGGGATTCGGCGACGACATGCTGCGGTTCAACGGGATCGGCGAGCGCATCACGATTGCGATGAACAACAACGACAAGCCGACCGACGCCGACAAAGACGCGTATTACCGGATTGCGCTCTGGGCGGCGCAGCGAGGCCTGACCCTCACGATGCATTGGAATCGTGACGCGTCAGTCGATCAGCTTCTCACCGTCTTCGAGCGAGTGAACGCGACGACTCCGATCGCGCCGCTGCGATGGTCGATCGCGCACCTCAACGACGCGTCGGTTCGAAGTCTGGAACGGATGAAAGCGCTCGGCGTCGGCTGGACGATGCAGGATGCGATGTACTTCGGAGGCGATCAGGTGATTCAACAGGCTGGTCGTGATGCGGGGCGCCGGACGCCGCCGGTTGAAACCGCCCGCAAGATGGGTGTGGTGATCGGTGCAGGTACCGACGCGCATCGCGTGGCGTCCTACAACCCGTTCACGGCGCTCCAGTGGCTGCTCGACGGAAAAACCGTTGGCGGCACTGCGATGCGCGGGCCTGAAGAGACGCCGAGCCGCCTCGACGCGTTGCGCTTCTACACAGTCGGCAGCGCCTGGTTCTCGCACGGCGACGACACGCGCGGCTCGCTCGAAGTCGGCAAGTTCGCCGATCTCGCGGTGCTGTCGCAGGACTACATGACGGTACCGGTCGAGCGCATTGGTGATACGGAGTCGCTGCTCACCATGGTCGGCGGGAAGATCGTCTACTCCGCCGCTCCGTTCTCTCGACGCTGACCCTTATGGATCTCCAGCTTCGAGGGAAAGTTGCCATCGTTACGGGCGCGAGCAAAGGCATCGGTCGCGCGATCGCGCAGCTGTTCGTCGACGAAGGGATGCGCGTCACGGTTGCCGCACGCTCGCGAGACGAGCTCGTCTCACTTGCCGCGCCGGGCGGCGATGCGTGCCTGGTGCAGGCCGTCGATTTGAGACTGCCCGATACTCCCTCGGCGATTGTGGACGCGACAATCGCGCGCTTCGGCCGCCTCCATGTGCTGGTCAACAACGCCGGCGCGACCAAGCGCGGCGATTTTCTCGCGCTGCCCGACGCGGACTGGGCCGACGGCTTTGCGTTGAAGTTTTTCGGCGCGATGCGCTGCTCACGTGCGGCCTGGCCCCACCTGCAGGCCTCGCGCGGCAGCATCGTGAACATCGTTGGCATCGGCGGGCGAACAGGCTCGGCGGAGTTTGCGATCGGCGGCGCCGTCAACGCGGCGCTGCTCAATCTCACCAAGGTGCTCGCGGATCGCGGTGTGAGAGACGGCGTGCGTGTGAACGCGATCAATCCTGGTGGCATTGCCACCGATCGCTTGACGACGAGAATTCAAGACTTCGCCGTGGAGCGCGGTCTCGATCCGTCGGCGGCCGAAGCGGAGATGGCGAAGTCGTTCGGGGTGGCGAGGTTCGGTCAACCCGAGGAGATCGCCAGGCTTGTTGCCTTCCTGGCGTCTCCTCGAGCTGCGTTCTGTCAGGGTTCGATTGTCGATGCCGACGGCGGTCAGACGCGAACCCTGTGAGTCGACGACGGTCAGCTCAGAATTACGGCCGTGTAGATCGTTGTCGCAGTCGGAACGTTGAAAGTCGTCGGAGGGGCCGCCCCAGCCGGATTGACTTCGATCTTTTCGATCGGCGGGGCATTCGAAATGATGTACCGCCGCTGACCCTTGCTGTGTCTCGCCTCGACGATCGGCTCCGTGCCGCCGGTGCCGGAGATCGTGATCTGCAAGTCCTTGGCAGAACCCGGTGGTGTCTCGCCGCTTCGATCGACGATCTTGCCCTCGACGCGATGAAGGCCCGAGGAGATCTTGAATTTGTCGTTCTCGGCCAGCGGTGTTATCAGCAGCGGCGTGGTCGCGTTACCGGCGTTATCGATGCGTGTGACCTGAATCTTGTTGAACGGGCCCTCTGCAACGGCGCCGGAGTGCGCCGGAGCCGTAGTCGCATCTACCTCGATCAGCGAATCGAGATGTCCATCCACGCCCCCGCCTTTCAACTGTTTGATTCTCGTGGACCCGCCGTCATCGAAGATCACGGGTTGAGCCATACTGTCTCCTCACATCGAGCCTGTCATCGACTACGGAGGTCGCTCGACAGCCTCCGGATGTCACTTCGCTCCATGTAGTGATCGACGGTTGCACTCGGCCACACGATCCGCAATTGAGACAAGGCGACGGCACCAGCCCTGTCGTGAGCCTCGGCATCAGAGCGTAAGTCCGTTGTGCGGGCGGCGATCATATGCGCCCGCCAGATCGATTCCCAGTTCTTTCTCGGTTCGAAATAGTTCAAGGCGGCGACCGCCATCTGGTTCGCCTGCGCCCGGTCACCCCCGAGCATGAGGGCCTCTGCGACCGCCAGACGGACTGCGGCGGCCTCGCCGATCAACTTCGAGCGATCGAGCGTGTGAAGCACCTCGTCGATCGCGGTCAAACCAGCATGTGTCTGACCGGTGCTGAGGAGCATCAGGCATTCGAGCACCCTGGCTTGCCTCGCGGTCGTTTCAGATCGGGTGCGTCCCTTCGATCGGGATTGACGCACCCACTGTCTGGCTTCGTCGACGCGCCCGTCAGCGTATGCGATCTCGCCGTGCGCGACCTCGATTGATGCCAGCAGGCGAGGATTTCGAGCCTTCGACTCGAACTGCTGCACATCGAGCAGCGAACGTTCGGCATCGGCTCGTTGTCCCAGGCGCCACTGGAGGTCCGCGGCCGCGATCCGTGTTGGCTGCGACTGCGGCCCGGATCCATACAGCGCGTTGACCCGCTGATATTCATCCAGTGCCGTCGGCCAGTCGCCCTGATCGCGCAGGTTGTCGGCCATCCGCTCGCGCAGCCACGCTTCCACGCGACGGTCCTGGAGCTTCAATGCGCTCGGCAGCGTGTCGCGGAGTACTCTGATCCCCTCGTCATACCGCCCAAGCTGCCGCAGTACGCCGCCGAGCACGATGGCGGTCTGAACCATCTCACGCTGATAGCCGGCTTGACGATAAAAGGACAGGCCGGATTCGATCAGCGGTCTCGCCTCTTCGGGGCGGTGATCCTGTTCGAGCAGCGACGCCAGCGCCATCTGTGCGCGCGCCTCAGTACGGCGGACCTTGCTCCGCCGGGCCGAATCCAGAGCGCGTTGGAGGATCGGTTCAGCGGTTCGGATGTCGCCTTTGAGCAGATGCACGTTCCCGAGATCGATCTGACTGTTCGTTGCCAGATTGTCCATGTTCTCGGTCGTCGCCAGATCGTACGCCTGCTGCGCGAACTCCAATGCGCGCGCGTAGTTGCTCGAGTCACGGAATGCGGTGCCCTCGAGCAGCAGGAGGCGAATCTCCTGATATCGATTGCCTACCGTTCTCGCCACCGAGAGTGCGTTGCTCAGCACGACCAGTGCCTCAGGGTCGCGACCGCGTCGATGCAGCAGGTTCGCGCGGTGCAGCAGCGTCTCGCTCACGCCCTCGTCATCGCCGTCGGAGCGATACAGCTTCTCCGCTTCGCTGAAGGCCGCGAGGGCGAGATCGTCTTTGCCGCTCTGTCGCCCGAGCATGAATCCCAGGCGAAGCCTGGCCGCGGGGTACGAGGCGTCGAACCTTAATGCGCGTTCGAACGCGGCCTTGGCCCCGGCGGAGTCTTCCATCTGTTGTGCGAGCCAGCCCGTTTCGAGCGCGGCGGCCGGCTTGTCACGGTCCGAAGCGGCTTCTTCCATCTCGCGAAAGAGCGGAGCGGCGCGCGCATACTCGCGCGCCACGGCGAACTGCGTGGCGCGCAGACGACGCGCGTCATCCGCGGTGAGCCTCGTCTCTTCGGCGGCGGCGAGCGCGCGCAGGACAGAGTCTTTGGCACGGTCGGTGTAATCGAGCTCGTCGTAGGCGCGGGCGAGGCCGGCATGTGCGAGCGCAAACTTCGGATCTGCGACGACCGCCCGCTCGAACGCCTGACGTGCCGTCTCGTATGTCATCGAGTACAGCGCCTTCATGCCTTGCTCGTACGCCGCTCGCGCCTCCGGCGGCGGCACGTACGGCCGGGTTCCCCAGAGCCACGCTGCCGTCAGAAGTGCGAGCGAGAGCACGAATAGGGCGACTGCGCCGATCCACTCGGGTGTCGTCCAGCGGCGCGCGTCGAACCAGTGCCGTTCCTCGAACCAGGCCGCGATCGCTCCGGCCGAAGGGAAACGCCGCTCGGGATCCTTCTGCAGACATCGATCGATCGCTGCTTCCCACCGATGATCGATATCCGGAACCTTCGCACGAACCGGGAGCGGATCGCCGCTCGCCTTGAGCATCGCCGCCCTGATCAGATCTCGCTCGTCGAACGGCAGGCTGCCGGTCGCCATCTCGAAGAGCACGACGCCGAAGGAGTAGACGTCCGACGCCGAAGTGATGCGCTCGCCACGCAACTGCTCCGGCGACATGTAGGCCAGCGTGCCCGCAAGTCTGATCTCTTCGAGCGTGCGCGTCTCATCGACCGAGATTCTCGTTGGATCGAGTCGGGCGAGACCGAAGTCCGTGATGACGGCCCGGGTTCCCTCGGGTGTCGGCACCAGCACCACATTTCCGCTCTTGAAGTCGGCGTGCACGACGCCCGCCGTATGAGCCGCCTGCAGTCCCTCGGCCATCTGCACCGCGATCGGAAACGCCTCCGCGCGCGTGAGCGGGCCCTCGCGGGTGCGAGCCGCCAGCGTGTCGCCCTCGAGGAGTTCCATCGCGAAGAACAGGAGCGGCGCATGCCCCGGTGCCTCGTGCATGCCGACCTCGTAGATGCGGCAGACATTCGGGTGCGTGACCTTCCGTGCGAGGAGGATCTCCTCCTGGAAGCGCTGCAGCAGCGACTCGCGACCTGCGAGATCGGCGCGCAGGGTTTTGAGCGCGACGCGTTCTTTCAAAAGACGATCGTCCGCTTCGTAGACCTCGCCCATGCCGCCTCTTCCGATCAGGCGCGTGATGCGATAACGCCCGGCGACGATGTCGTCTTTGGCGAGCGAGGCGGAGTGCGTCGGAGCACTGCGTCGCGGATCGACGAAGGTCTCCCGCTCCACGATCAGGCGTTCGACCTCGGCGCGCAGCGCGGGGTCATCAGCGCACTCGCGATCGAGGAACGAGCGCAGGTGCCTGAGCGAGAGACCGGACGTCGAGTCGGCGAGCGTCGCCACGCGGGTCAGGCGATCCTCGATCCTCGATTCGACCGTGTCGTCTTTCAGCCGACGGGCTATTGCCATTCACCTGTACTAACGAAGCGGATAGGAAAAACAGACAAGCGGCAATGCTCGGAGGTCCCTACGGTCCCCGGGAATCTCCCTAAGATCTACTGGGGCTTGGGATTATCGGTCGCGCTCGATGGCCCTTGTCCAGATCTCGGTTTCTTCGGGTGACATCTCGCCGTAGGGTTCGACGCGCGCGTCAACGTATCCGAGCCGGTTGATGTCGAAGAGATACTGCTTTCGTGACAGGAGGGTTCCGAGGCAGAGCGGGTTGTTGGGCTCGGTCCGCATCCGCTGCAGTCGTCCGATCAGCTCCTGGACCACAGCGCCTGGGATCATCCCGCGCCGATCGGGATAGACAAAGAAAAACAGCACGATGTGGCTGAGAAGTACGGGCCAGTGATTTCCGAACCGTGCCACCAGACGATCCCAGTTCATCACCGACGCGCGCGCATACAGGAGGTGCAGCACGTCGTTGCCGTCGTATCGTTCCCGCTCCTGGATGAACGCTTTCGACCAGAGCAGCTCTTCGACGGGACAGAGCTTGACCGCTTTCCCGAGCACTTCGCCATCGGTCGCAAAGGTGAACCAGTCATCGTCGACCTCGAGCACGCCGTTGCCCGAGCTGTACACGACGTCCAGAACGAAATCACCGTTGTGAATTTTCGCGAGCCAGTGGGGAAACGGGAGCTCAGTGCGATAGCCGGCCTGTTCGAATGCCGCCAGCGTTCCGGGGAGATCCGCGCGTCTGATGACGATGTCGAGGTCTTTCGTCTCGCGATATCGCTTGGTGTAACGCGACTGCGCGAAGGCCCCACCGATCAGAAACCGAACGCCCGCGGCCTCGAGCAGCTCGAGCGCCTCGAGGCAGAACAGCGGGAGCGGGTCGCTGGGCCGTGACAGATTGGCGGTATTCATCGTGATCGCTCGACTGGTTCCGGCGCGGCGTGCTCAACCGGGATGTCGATCAAGCGGAAGCGGGCCTGGTCGGGAAACGCGCGAGACAGGAGCGGCATCGATACGTTGTAGACCGGAACGTGGTCCTTCGTGACGCCCTCGGGACGTCCGTGATGCGCGTGTGCGTGAAACACGGCAGCCACGGGGAAGCGGCCGATCGGCTCTTCGAGCCGGCTCGAGCCGACGAACGGAAACACTTCGTGAGGTTCGCCTTCAACCGTCTGCCGGATGGGCGAGTAGTGGAGCAGCACGATCCGTTGTGACGACTGCAGACGCGCGAGCGCCGCCTCCAGCTTGAGCGCCTCGTTGACCGCTTCGCGCACGAACAACTTGAGGACTTCTTCGCCCCATGAGCCGAGCGCGTGCTGTCCGAAACCGCCTGCGAAACCTTTTACGCCGGCGATGCCCACTCCCTGTACCTCGTAGGTCTCGCCATCGAGCACGTGTAGTCCAGCGCTCCCGAGGATTTCGCTGATTTCGGCCTGATGGCCGGACTCGTGGTCGTGATTGCCCAACACCGCCGCGGCGGGGATATGCAGGGCTGCGAGCTCGCGGGCAAGCACCCGAGCCTCTTCCGGAAGCCCCGCGTCGGTGAGGTCGCCAGCCAGCAGCAGCAACTGGGCCACGTCCGACACCTGGGTAAAGAGCTGCTGAAAGGCGCCAGCCGACGACTTCGTACAGTGCAGATCGCCGACGGCGGCGACGCGGACGATCGATTTGTCAGGCTGCCCTATGGGTGCCATGGCGGATCACTGGCCGGGAACGACTCCGCGATTCGCTCGTCGATCTCCGACTCACGTGCAAACCTCCCCTTTTCGACCGAGGCCAGCGGCCGCCGCCGCATCATCCGGACGCCGGCAAAGGCGGCAACCCCTGAAGCCGCCAGTAACGCCGCCCCCGCCACGGTCCGCCGTGATCGCTCGCGCGACCTCAGCCATGCCACCCCAGCCGGCGCCAAGGCGAGGGCCGAGCGCGCGAGGGCTACGGTAGTTCGTTTATTCACGGCCGCCTCCTTCTATTGCCGTGTCCCAACGGGATGTGCCATGAAACCGGCTCATCGTCGTTCGCACGACTGTTGCAAATGCCATCCCAAAAGCACAGTCGGTGGAACCGAGGATGGGGGTTCGGGGCCGGGGTCTAGGCTGCGAAACTCCGTGCAACGACGTGCAATAAACTGCGTCGCGCTGATTCGAAAGGACCAGAGGTGGGCGACTCGAACAAGTTCCTGAATGAAACTGTCGCCACGTCGGCGGCCGGGGAGTTGTCGCGCGAAAATCGAGTCGACAGCCTGGTCGTCAAGGATCTGCAGCGGCAGCTCGCCAATGCGTTCGTGCTGTTCAGCAATTACAAGCACTACCACTGGCAGGTATTCGGTCCGATGTTTCGTGACCTGCACGAACTGTTCGATCAACTGGCGAACGAGGTACTGGCATCGATCGATCCGCTGGCCGAGCGCGTGCGGATGCTCGGACCGGATCCGCTGGCCGACCCGGTCGAGTGGACCAACATCGCCACCGTCAGCGTGGCCACGCCGCAGACGTCATTGCGCTACATGCTCGAAGAGGCCGACCAGAACGTCCTGATCGTGATTCGCGAACTGCGTCTGGCCGCGTTTACCGCGGACGAGCAGCGCGATCCGGCGACCGTGGATCTGTTCGCGCGGTTCGTGCAGATGCACGAAAAGCACAAGTGGTGGCTGCGCGATATGTTGAGGCGGGCCGACGGGCTCGTGAACTAAAGGAAGCAGGAAGCAGCTGTTCCTGCTTCCTGCTTCCTGCTTCCTATCTATTTACCATCCACTGAGAAAGCCAGCAGTACGTTCCCGGGGGTCCCTCCCGCCGTCGGGTAGCCCGAGTTCACCAAAACGAGTCCACCGCCGATCGCAGGGCCCGGGCCATCGAGCGATCCGCCTCGTCCGGTGACGCCGTTGACGGTGTCGTAGCTGCGGATCGTGTCGAAGTCCCAGATGATCTTGCCGTCGACGGCGGAGTAGGCCCGGATGTGGCCATCGACGGAGCCCGAGAACGCGACGCCGGGCAGCGCGCTCACAGCCGCCGATTGTGCGGGGCTGCACCGCGGTCTCGTGCCGCAGCCGGGCGGCGGCGTATACCAGACGCGCTCGCCGTCCTCGAGCCTGAGCGCGAACATGCCTCCACCCTGTTTCGGATCGGCGTCCGTGCTGTTGCTGTAGGTCAGCATGACGCGTCCGATGTCGGAGAGCGCGACGTAGACGTTCTTCTGATCGGCGGCCGATCCCCACTGCACGCCGCCCATCGTCCCGCCGCGCCCGACCCGCGTCTGCCACAACACTTCGCCGCCCTTGTCCGGATCGAGTGCGTGCACGATGCCCGACTTCTGGCCGGCCACGAGCATGCGTCGCCCGCCCGGGAGCGTGATGAGCATCGGAGACGAGCTGAAGTCGAAGTCGGGGCCATTCGATTCCGCGCAGTTCGTCTTGTCGGGAAGGCGGCACGCGGCGGTGTAGGCATCCTTGGTCGTCATCTGTCGCGACCATTTGATCTGACCGGTGTTGAGCTCCATCGCGATGAACGAGTCGCTCGTTGCCGATGTCGGATCGCTGTAGTTGTTCCCGGTCGTCACGTACAGCAGGTTCAACTTGGCGTCGACGGCAGGCGATGCCCACACCGGGGCACCTGACGGCCCCCAGAGCTGCGTGCCGACGGCATTCTTCTTTTGCGGCTTCGGTTCTTCGACGGTGTACGTCTTCCAGATCTGTCTGCCCGTCGCGGCGTCGAGGGCGACGACACTCCCGCGGAAGCGGCAGCATTCATACGTCGGCACGGCGCCGGACGCTTCTTCGCCAGATGCGACGCCGACGTAGAGACGGCCGTTGTAAACCGTGGGCGACCCAGTGATGCGTCCGACCGGGAATTCTTCGACGTCCGTCTTCCAGACCAGCTGACCGGTTGCGGCATCGACGGCGTGAATCGTGGCGGTCCCATCGCCGAAGAACGCGAGGTCACGCCCGCCGACACGCGCGACGCTGACGGCCGATCGCACGCCGGATCGGGCATCGTAGAACCAGTGGATGCATCCGGTCGACGCACTGAGCGAGTACACCTTGCCGCCCCAGCTCCCGACGAAGACGCGTCCACCGGCAATGGTGGCTTGCGCGTACGACTGCAGATCGCCGGGAAAGCCGAATGCCCATTTCAGTTTCAATCGCGGCACATCGCTCGCGGCGATGGCAGCGCCGCCCGCGTCCTGAAAGCGTGTGTTGCTCGTGTTCTGTCCCCAGCCGGTCCACCGCGGGCCAGCGTTGGGATTGAACGCCTCTTTCGCCTTGCACATTGCCGCGGTGGCTGGCGTGGTCACCAGCGGGTTCGACAGCGACTTGCCGGTGACGAATTCGGCGATGGCGCGGCGCTCGGCGGCCGTGCGGTTGTTGGCCATCGTGATCATCGAGCCGGTTTCCATCGCCGCGAGCACGCGCTCGGCCGGCATCGCCTGGAACACATCGCGGCTCGGCGCCCGATTGGCGCCGGTATCGTGACACTGCGCGCACGTTCGTTTGTAGAGATCGGCTCCGTCCGGAGCCTGAGCGAAGGCGAGTGTGGATGCCCCGGCAATAATCGCCGCTGACAGGATGACTCGTTTCAGTAGTGGCTGCACGGGGAGGAGTGTAGCCCGTTTTCACGCAGAGATCGCTGAGGTGCGGAGATCGCAGGGCGACGGGTGGCCCGCGCCCCTGCGATCTCTGCGTGAAGACTTTCTTACGTCGCCGCGCGTCGCTCGACGCCCCTGTAGCTCCCCAGCACGCGCGTCCACTTCGCGAACTCCGCGAGGTGTGTGAGCGCGCGGGCGCAGCCGAGGTCGTCGCGCCGTGCGTCGACCTCGACGTAGAACAGGTACTCCCACGGGCGTCCACGAATTGGACGGCTTTCGAGTTTGGTGAGATTGATGTCGCGCAGCGCAAACACGCTGAGCGCTTTGAAGAGCGCTCCCGGCGTGCTGGGGAGCGCAAAGACGATGACCGTCTTGTTCGCGTCGGCCGCCGCTGCCCCGCCGATGATCGCGAAGCGGGTGATGTTGTATTCGAAATCCTGCACCGCTTCCTGCAGCACCGTGAGCCCGAACACTTCGGCGGCGCGCGATGACGCGAGCGCGGCGGCGCCTGTCAGGTTCTGTTCCGAGACGAGCTTCGCTCCGCCAGCCGTGTCGTACACCGCTTCGACCGTCACGCCGAGATCCTTCAGGTAGCGCTCGCATTGCGCCAGCGCCTGCGGATGCGAGTAGACGATCTTCACGTCCTCGAGCCGCGTGCCCGGCAGCGCCTGCAGGCAGTGGATCACATCGAGCTCGATCTCGCCGGTGATCGGGATCTCGTGTTCGAGCAGCAGATCGTAGTTGCGGTGGATCGTCCCGCCGATCGAGTTCTCGAGCGGCACGACGCCGTGGGTCGCGCGCTTCTTCGCCACCGCCTCGAACACATCGTCGAAGGTCTTGCACGGCAGCGTCTCGGCCTGCGGCCCCGCGAATTGCAGCGCGGCAGCTTCGCTGTACGCGCCCGGTTCCCCTTGATACGCGAGTCTCACTATGGGTTGCTCCCGTGAATTGCCTGCAGGAATACCGGCAGGCCGTGCAGGACCGATGCGATCACCGAGAGCAGCGACAGGCCCAGGCACACCAGGGCGATCGCGATGTGATCGACCCGTTCCGGTTTCAAAGGATCCAGCCAACGAGCCGCGACGTAGCCTCCGACGAAGCCGCCACCGTGCGCGAGGTTGTTGATGATGCCTCCAAGAAAAATGCCCTGCATCAGCACGAAGATGATCGATTGCGTGGCATAGCTGCGCGCGATGCTGCTGCCGCCGCGGTGACCATAGTAGTAAATCGCACCCAGCAGACCGGTGATGCAGGCGGACGCGCCTATGGTGATCCCCCCTCCGCCCCCGAGCAGCGGAATGGGCGGCAGATAGAGACCCCAGAACACACTGAGGGCGAAGCCGGCGACGCCACCTGCGGTGTAGATGATCACCATGCGCCCCGGGCCGTACATGTCCGCAACCGCCGGCGCGAGCTGGCGCACCGACAGCATGTTGAACAGGATGTGTATCGCGCTGCCATGGAGCCACGACGCGCTCAGAATGGTCCACCAGCGGCCGTACTCGGTGACGAGGCCAGGGCCGGTGGCGCCGAACAGGAAGAGCGCCGGGATGGACGGCGACAGGAACCCGAACAGCCCACTCATCCCGATCTGGCCAAAGGATGTGAGCAGTGTCAGCACATACAGGACGGAGCAGGTCCCGATGACGAAGGGGACGAACCCGAGATCAGCGCCGAGCGCCCGCAGCGCAGGAGCGTAGCCCCACATCCCCGGGTTGCGCCGGCCGCAGTTGTAGCAGGTCTCGTCGTTGACTCCGACCAGCACGCCGCACGACGTGCAGACCACGGAGCCGGTTGTCTGGCGCTTGAACACGAACCCCGATGATATCCCGGTCCTCCTCCGCCAAGGCTTCGGCGGGACCGGCCGCTTCAACAGAGTCGGCCGGTCTTGCTTTTGGACCCGCGTTCGTGAATGTTTGGGAGTGCCATGCGAATCATCGTCGGGATGACGGGAGCAACCGGGTCGATTTACGGCGTCCGGCTCCTCGAGCGTCTGCGCGAGGCGGGTGTGGAGACCCATCTCGTGATCAGTCGATGGGGCGCTCGCACGCTGATACACGAGACGCCGTATTCGCGCGAGCACGTCGAGTCGCTGGCGGCAGTCAGCTATGCGCCTGGGGATATGGGTGCCGCAATCTCGAGCGGATCGTTCAGAACCGATGGGATGATCATCGCGCCGTGCAGCGCGAAGACGCTCGCCGCGATCGCACACGGATACGGTGACAACCTGATCCACCGCGCAGCGGATGTCATCCTCAAGGAGCGCCGCCGGCTCGTGCTCGCCGTGCGCGAAGCGCCGATGAGCGACATCCATCTCGAGAACATGCTGAAGCTCTCGCGCATGGGCGTGATCATTCTTCCGCCGCTGCCGGCCTTCTACACCCATCCGCGGACCATCGATGATCTCGTCGACCAATCGGTCGCGCGGATGCTCGATCAATTCGGGCTCGAGGTCAGTGGAGTCGAGCGATGGGCCGGTGAAATGGGTGTGAGCGGCGACTAAATCTTCGCCAGCGATTCTTTCGCGCGCGCCTGCGCGCGCTCGGCATCTTCGACTGCCTGTGCCGCCGTCTCCGCGTCGACCGCGAGACGACGCGCTGTCTGTCGAGCGGTGTGTGCTTCCTTGGCCGCGCGTTCGAGACGCTGTTCGGCCTCGACCATCTCCTGCTCGGTCTCCTTCGCGCGCGCTGCGGCTTTCTTGAGATCGGCTTGCGCCTGTTGCGCGGACACGCGAGCGTCCTTCAACGTCCGCTCCGCCTCGTGCACCTGCGCTTTCGCGGTCGCGAGCTGCGCCTTGCGTTCCTCCGCGCGCCGCTTCTGTTCCTCTTCAGATGTGGCCTTGCCTCTGGGCGCGCGCGCCGGCGTCTCCTGCGGAAACGTCAGCAGCCGTGTCGGCGCGTCGCCGCGCTCACCGCGTTCGCTCGACGGAACGAGCGCCGCAAGCGTTTCGAACCCCGGTGGATCGACATCGTCCGAGAGTCGTCCAGGCTGCGGTCCGCCCTCGACGACGCCGATCGAGGCCAGCGCTTCGAGTGTCGACGTGACGCGGCGCATCAGATCGGGCGTGATGCTGCTGCCGGATTCGCGAAGCAGGTCGGCGGCGGCGCGTGTCAGCGCCGACAGCGTTTCACGCAAGTTATCGAGCGCCCCGCGAATGTCGCCCGAGTGTCCGGCCAGCTTCGACGCCTGCGCCTTTCGCAGACGATCGCCGCTGTCGATCAGCCGATCGAACAACTCGCGCTGCTGCCAATACAGCTGATTGACCGCCCACGCCGGCCCCGATGGCTTGGTCAAGGCTTTCACGCGATCGGCATCGTCAACGCGGCCGGCCTTCTTGAGCCGTCCTGCAAGCGCGTTGCGCGAAGCGGTGAATTCAGTGAGAGGAAGCTTGTAGAGCGCCTCGATATCAATCTCTTTGGCCTTGCCGCCTTCCGTCACTATTCTCTGCCCCCTGTCCCCGCCTTTCATGTTTCGCCGTGACCTAGTCTGTCACACCTGTCCCATACAGTCGCTGCAGACACACGAGACCTTTCGACAAGGACGGCTTCTATGGCGCAGGCATCGCACGCACGTCGTCAGGACGAACGACAGGACAATCGACAGAGCGATCGACGGGACAACCGACATAGTCAACTGGCTTTGTATCGTCGCGCGCCGCGCATCGCTCGGCGGGCGCCGCAGGTGCCGCTCTGTGCCGGGTGCCGCGCGCGCGAAGCACGATACGGCTTCCGCGATGAGGCCGAGCCGCTCGCGCAGCGGCCGCGCACCCTCTGCTTCGATTGCTTCCGGATGGAGATCAATCATCGTCAGGATGTGGCAGCACACCGCGCACGCGGGTGGGACGCGCAGCAGGTGCGTCTGCCACTCGACGAAACACTCGACGCGCTGACCAAGCGCCGTCGGCGCGCACAGATCGCCGCGCGTCACGCGCTGGAAAGCGCGCGCTGATAGGAATCAGAATGCAGGAATCAGGAAGCAGTTCCGAGCCTGATTCCTTGCCCAGGGCTGCGTCCTGAATCCTGCTTCCTGATTCCTGTCACGATCTACCTCGAAACGTCTCCGCCGCCCCCGACGCACTGAATTCGATGCTGCGAGAGCCGGCTTTCCCCTTGACCGCGTACACGCCCCGCATCTGCAGAAAGTCGACGCTGCCGGATGTGCCGCTGCCAAGCGGACCTCGCTGCATGCTACTCGTGACCGTCGATGCGACATCGAACGTGAGATCGAGATCCAGCGCTGTGCCGCGTGCCCGTACGGCGATGCGTCGCGGCCGGCCGCCATCGTCGTTGGTCTCGGTGATGCGCACGTCTGTGGAGTAGCCGATCGGCCCATCGCGACTAAGCGCGACGACCAGGCCGGGAATGGTGTCGGGATCGGCAGCCTCCCGGGGTGGAAACACGCGGCCGAAGATGATCGAGAGATCGCCTTGCTGCGCCTGGCCCCATTGCCACGACACACCCCGCCAGAATCCCCAGTTGTGATCGTGATAGCCCGTGCCGCCCGCCAGCGACACGGGTTGCCCATCGATCGAGAGCATCCCGTCGAGCGTTCCCGACATCACGGGGACGACGTAGCCTGTTCGCCAGCCGCGAGCACCGTTGATCTCGATCGGCGGAACGAGACGGCCTGGTGATGCCTCGATTGTGAAGTCGCCGACCATGCGCCGCTTGTGCGCATCGATCACATCGAGGTGGACGTGGTACCGCATGCCATCAAGCCGGACGCTGTTGGCGCCGAAGGTGAGATCCGGTGCCTGTGCCAGGTCGCTGTCCCGAACCTCGGTGCTCGCGAAGAACGACTCTGTTTGTCCATTCCGTTCTATCTGCAAGCGGACTCCTGCCGAACGCAGATCGCCGGTCGTGCGGGGACCTGCCATGAACGCCACGTAAAAGCGCGCGTCCGCAGAACGTCCGTTGAAATACAGCCACTCGGCCCACGAACCCGACCACGCGGGGACGTCGGGAAGACCATGGAATCGATCGATCTGACGCAGCATCTTGTCGGGTGCTGCAGCTACCCATTCGGTATCGTTCTCAGTGTCACGCCACGCCGCCACCTGCAGACTCTCCGGATCGCCGAGGGCGCGTTCCAGACTCGGAATGCCTCCGCGCGCGTCCACGCGTGTCGCCTTGCCGCCGTTGAGTAGATAGAGTTCTGTAGTGTGAGATGCACCAGCGGCTCGCACGCGGCGCCGCAGCGCGTCTGCTTGGAGCGTGCCCGACAAAACGAGCCTCGCGGGAGAGGCCGGCGACAACCTGATGGTGACGTCGCCACCTCCGGCGAGTGCGGGCGACTGCGCCTGTTCGAGCACGATGCCGGCGACGCCGAGGAGGATCGCCATCACCCCGACGCCGACACCGAAGCCGGCCGCGAGTACTGCGCTGCGTACGGGATGAGCGGTGAGCGATCGCAGCGCGAGCTTCCCGATCACGTGGTGACCTCGTGTTCGATCGTGCCATCGCGCATCATCAACACACGCCGCGCGCGTCCGGCCAGTTCCTGATCGTGCGTCACGATGATCAGGGCGGTGCCGTCGGCGTTGACGCGGTCGAGGAGCCCGGCGATCTGCTGGCCGGTTGCCACATCGAGCTCGCCCGTCGGTTCATCGGCGAGCAGCAGTTGGGGCCGGTTCGCGAGCGCGCGTGCAATCGCGACGCGCTGCATTTCTCCTCCCGACAGCTGCGATGGTCGATGGTCCGCGCGCGTCGAGAGCCCGACATAGGCGAGCAGCTCGCTCGTGCGCTTCTGACGCTCGCTCTTGCCGACTCCTGCCTCCGAGAGCGGAAGCTCCACGTTCTCCCGCGCGGTCAGCATCGGAAGCAGGAAGAACCGCTGGAACACGAAGCCGATCTGGCGAAGCCGAAGCCGGCTGCGCCTGGCATCCGACAGATGCGCGACATTTTCACCGCCGAAGAGCAGGGTGCCGGTGGTCGGGGCATCGACACAGCCGAGCATGTGCAGCAGCGTTGACTTCCCGCAGCCCGAGGGACCTCGAATCGCGATGTGATCGCCCTGGCTGATCTGCAGCGTGACGTCGCGCACCGCGACCACCGGCTCCGCCGGCATCGCGAAGACCCGCGACACGTTCTGCGCGTCGACGATCACCCGATCACCTCATCGCGCAGGGTGGCCGCAATCGGCAGGCTCGAGACGATGCGCATCGGGTAGAGCGCGGCGATGAGCGCGGTTGCGAGCAGGAGCGAGAGATGAATCGCCAGTGCGCCGCGTTCGAAGACGAAGAAGTGCAGCTCGGCCGGGATGCCCGGCATCCCTTTCAAGATGTCGTCGAGCCCGGCGGCCAGCAGCAGTCCGAGCGGTAGCGAGAGCAATCCTCCGATGCCGACGATCAGGGCTGATTCGGAGAGCACGTCTTTGACGACCCGCATGCGCGAGAAGCCGAGCGCGCGCAGCGCGGCGATCTCACCGAGGCGTTGATTGACCGACACGGTCAGCAGGACAGTGATCAGCAACACGGCGAACGAGACAGTCACTGCGGTGAGGACGGTCGAAATCTGGCGGAAGTAGCTGAAGCCGGTTTGCTGCAACCGACCGACGACATCGTCGTTGGTCATCGCGTTGAGGTCGGGTCGCGCGGCACGAATCGCAGCCGCCGTGCCGTCGGCATCGCCCTTCGACGTGACGAGCAGCAGATCGACCTCGTCTCCGACGTTGCCGCGGCACGCATTCTTGAGGGCGGCAAACGATCCGCCGACCGTGTCTTCAGTATCGGAGGCGAACGGGAACTCGGCGATGCCGGTGACGCGCATCGTCGTTGGCGGAAGCGCCTCGTGTTCGCTGACGCACGATGGGCGCAGCATCAGGCTGTCGCCCGGTGCCACATGCGCACCGGACGCGATCGATTCGCTGATGACGACTTCACCGGGACCCGAGGCGTCGCGACCGTGGAGGATCGTCCATGGCGGACGGATC
>DATFRP010000275.1:0-9060 GCA_035263125.1 Vicinamibacterales bacterium | reverse complement strand
TGCTCGACACGATCGCGCTCGCCGATGTCTTCGCGAAGACCAGCGGCGGCAAGGCACCGGCTCGCACGTATCTTTCAGGCGCGTCGATGGGTGGGCACGTCACCCTGCTTGGCATGCAGGAGTTCCCCACACGGTTCGCGGCGGGACTCGCGATGTGTCCGGCCGGCCCCGGAGAAATGGACTTCCTCACCGCGGTTGGCGCCGCCTCAGAGCTGATCAGCGGAGTCGCCCTCACGCTGAAAAATCGTGCTGACGGCCTCGCCAGGCTCACTGAGATCTACGGCAAACCGCCGACGCTCACCGAAAAAGGGCGTCAGCTGGCGAGCGTCCAGATTGAAACAAGTGGCGGTCAGCGGCCCTTCGCACTCGAGGGCCTGGCGACCCGCTTCATCGAGAACGTGAGCTCGGCCGCCAGCATTCCGCTCCGCGTCGAGTGGAACAGCGTCGCGACCAACGCCGACATCCGATACGCCATCGACGAAACGTTCGGGGTGACCTCGGATTCGTTCAACACGCGTGTTCGACGAAAGCCGATCAGCGAGGGAGCGCGCAGCCGCTCGATGTACGACGAAGTGATCCCCTTCGACGGCCGGTTCGAGCGGCCCGTGATGACCATCCATGGAACGGGGGATCTCTACGTGCCGATCCTGCTCGAGCGCACGCTCAAGCACGCTGTCGACGCAGCCGGCACGCAACAGATGCTCGTGCAGCGCATCATGCGCATTCCAGGTCACTGCGGTTTCAGCCGGCAGGAGCAGACCCAGGCCTTCGACGATGTCGTGGCGTGGGTTCGCGACGGCGTACGTCCGAAGGGCGACGATGTGATGAGCGACCTGCATGACGCAGGTCGTGCCTTCACGAATCCGTTGAGGCCGGGGGATCCGGGCGGGCTCAAACCCTGAGGCCTCGGGGCCCAGGCCTCAGGGCTGTCTAAGGCCCCAGGCCTGAGCCTGAGGCCTGCGCTTCAGTTCACCTTCTGAAACATGTTCTCGATCACGTAAGTCGCTACGTCCGCACCGAGGCTCGTTCCCGCCTCAGTGGCTGTCCTGAAGTGAATGCCGGAGAAGATGCGTGCGTTCTTCACATCTTCGAGGGCCTCGGTGAATCCGTGGAAGCGGCGTGAGACGCCGATCATCGTGTCCGATGTGACGGTGATCGGGATGTGGGTGCCGAACTCACTGCCGATGATCGCGGCGGCTGCGCCGCTGAGACACGAGTGGCCGGACGGGTATTCGGGATGTCCCGGCGTGGCGAACAGTGGTGACCATGAAGGATCCTGCGCGGTGGCTGGATTACCGTCGTCTTCACGGATCGCCGTAATCGGGCGCCAGTACGTGTAGGTGTACTTAGCGGTCCAGCACCCGTACGCGGCATCCGCCACGGCGACGTTGAGCGCCGCAAGCAGGCGGGCGTTTTCGAGCAGCGTGTTGTACCGGTGGCCGCGCCCCTCCTCTTCTCGATCGCGATCGCGTGCCTGGATCAGCGACACGGCGAGGCGGTTCCAGATGTAGCCCGCGGTGCTCGAGTTCCAGAAGAGCGCGCCGATCGTCTGGTCCGGCGTTCGCAACGGGCTGTTCTGACTCCCCATCGATTTGGTCTCGTTGTAATCCTGGAGATAACGCGCGCTGCCGAGTGCCGGCGGCGGACCCGGGTCGACTTGCGACAGGCTGATTCCCGACCACGTGAACATCGGGCTCGGGTTGAAGAACTGCGGATAGCCCACGCCCAGGGTCGACGTTCCGGTGGCTGGCGCATTCGGCGTTGGCCGCCATTGACCGACGAGCGGCGACCCAGGAAACGTGGGTGCAGCCAGGCTGAAGCCGTCGCCCGATCGCCAGTCCCAGATCAGGTTGGCGACCTGCGTGCCCCAGTTGACGCCATCGGTGATCGCGCCTGGCGATTCGTCGGCGGCGATGACGATGAGCGCGGCGTCACGCCTGGCGTTGAGGATCCCCTGTTGCGTCTGCGTGAGAAGTCCTCCCGTCCCGTAATTCTTGCTGAGCATCACATACGCAGCAGCGACCGCCGCGGCCCGACGCGATGCTCCTGGCGGGGCGTTCGGCGGGACGTGGATCGGTGTGTATCGCCGATCGATGCCGTTGATCGCATCGAATACGGCAGCCTGGACGAGCGCCGCGACGCGGGTGGTGTTGAGCGGCGAGGTGGCAGCGATCACGGCCGATCGGAAGAGCGTCTGGTTCCAATCGGTGACTTCGTCGGCCCGCACTGGGCCTGCGATGGCCAGGCACGCGACGAGCGCGCCCAGGAATGGTGCGAGGAGTTTCCGGGTCATGGTGGCCTCCTGAGTGAGTCGGGAGTATCAGCGGCCGGTATCGCGGATGTCCTTGCCTATTCCTTGGGGATGTCTGGTTTTCGTGCGTTGTAGAGTGGTGCGGTGCAGGAATCGAATCTCCAGCGCAACCTGCTCGTCTTCGGTCGGCTGCTGCGCCGGCTGGGCATCGATGTGCACGTGGGCCGTCTGCTCGATGTCACCGAGGCGCTGCAGCACGTCGATCTGGCCTCGCGCGACGAGGTGTATTACACGTGCCGCGCACTGCTCGTCTATCGTCACGAGCAGCTGGCGATCTTCGACCGCGCGTTCGACGCGTTCTGGCTGGGGAGGATCAACATTCGTCGTGTCCGGCTTCAGCCGGACGAAGATGCCTGGTCTAGAGAGCAAGAGCCTGCCTACGACAGCGCTGGCCGCAATGGCGAGGTCGTTGTGGACGGCCCGGACAGTGACGCGTCCGAGAAAGCGAGGCCGACCGGCGAATGGAGCGACATCGCTGCGCTCGGCGACAAGGACTTCGCCGAGTTCACGGCCGACGAAGTCGCGCTCGCGCGCCAGGCGCTCGAGCGCCTGGTGTGGAATCCAGGCGAGCGCCGCACGCGCCGATGGATCGCGGGACACGGATCGCGCGTCGACCTGAGACGCGCACTCGCAGGAAGCCTCCGCACCGGCGGCGACGTGATCACGCTGCCCAGACGGAGGCGACGGATGCGGCGGCGATCGCTGGTGCTCCTGTGCGACGTGAGCGGATCGATGGAGCGCTATTCGCGGATGCTCCTCCACTTCGTGCACACGCTCTCCCGTCGTCATCGCCGCGTCGAGGTGTTTCTTTTCGCGACCGAGCTGACCCGCATCACGATGCAGTTGCGAACGAGGCGTGTGGACGACGCCGCGGCCGCGGTCTCGCGGGCCGTCCCCGACTGGTCGAGCGGGACGCGCATCGGAACGGCCATCGCCGTGTTTCATCGGCGATGGGCCCGTCGCGTGCTGCGTGGGCACCCCGTGGTCCTGCTGATCTCGGACGGATGGGATCGAGGCGATCCAATCGAGCTGCGCGATCAGGTCGCCTGGCTGCAGCGAAGCTGTCATCGCCTGATCTGGCTGAATCCGTTGATCGGAACGGTTGGCTATGCGCCGCTCACGCGCGGCTTGCAGGCGGCGCTTCCCTTCGTCGATGATTTCCTGCCCGTACGAACGTTGTCGAACTTGGCCGACCTCGCAGTACACTTGAACGCCCTCGGACCCCTCACGAGGGCCCGTCGATCATGGACATCACAGGTTCCTACACTTTCAACGCCCCGCCCGAACGCGTCTGGGATTTCCTGATGGATCCCACGGTGATTGCATCCTGCATCCCCGGTTGTGAACGACTCGAGCCGGACGGGAACGACCGCTACCGTGCCAGATTGCACGTCGGCCTCTCCGCGATCACCGGCACCTACGACGGCACCGTGGCGATTGCCGACAAGATGCCGCACTCGTCGTACCGGCTGACCGTGGAGGGACAGGGGAAGCCCGGGTTCGTGAAAGGCAACGCCACCATCTCGTTGCGTGCTGAAGGGGCGACGACGGTGGTGGATATTGGTGGCACGGTGCAGACCGGCGGGCCGATCGCGCGTCTCGGTCAGCGCCTGATCGGCAACGTCTCGAAGATGATGCAGGACCGTTTCTTCACCAGTTTGCAGGGCAAGGTCGATTCAGAGGCTGGGCTTCACGCCCGCGCGGGAAATTCGTAGAGCGCGGGCTTCATGCCCGCGCGGGAAGGAGACGCCGTGGCCGCCACGCAATCACGTCGCGATTTCTCGCCCTCTTTCCAACCTGACACCGCTGTTTCGGTATGAGCATAAGGACCGGGTCCTGCGTGAGGCCGGGGCGCTCGGCGGGCTGATCGCGAAATCGGCGCCTTTCGCGGGCGTTCATTCCTCGCCTTGTCGCCCGTGCCGAGCCGCCAGGGCCGCTTCGAGGGCCGGCATCTGCGCCGAGTCCTTGACCCGTCCGGCAGCCCGCTTGCTCGCAATGACACGTTCGAGCGGCAGCACGGTCACGCGAACGCCGTCCAGGACGTACTCGCGAGCCAGCGCGTATTCCTGCTCAAAGGAGTCGAGACCTGCTGCAGTCGTCACGAGATCGACCCGGTCCAGTCCTTCCCCTCCAATCGCGGGCGGCTGCGCACCCAGGCCAGACGTGTAGAAGCCTCCCGCTCGCTTCGCTGCCTCCCGAAGGCGATCGGCGTCCAGAGCACCGAACCACAGATCGATGTCCTGCGTCGTCACAGACGCACCTTCCAGGAGCGCCGCTCCCATGCCGACGATGAGATACCGGATGCCAAGGGCGTTGAGCGCTTCGAGCAGGGCGCGCTCAGCGGGTGTGAGGACGACGTTGGACACGCGTCAGCCCGCGGCGCAGGCGTTCGGATGGTGTGAGCTCGAGGGCCCGGAGCGCATGATACACGTCGCCCGGGTCGAGGCCCGGATGGTCCGCCGCAATGACATGAGCCCGCCGCCAGAGCTCCTCGCTGTGAAGGAACCACGCACGCTCGGCTTCGGTCAACGACTCGACGTCCGCCTTTTCCATGCCCCATGATGCCACCTGTTGCGGCCTGGGTGGAACAGGCAGGTGTGCTGCGGCGCAGCATCTGGCACAGAGACATCTCCTCGATATGATCGGCGCGTTTTCCGTGTCTCTCGCTTCTGGCACACGCATCGGGCCGTATGCGGTGACCGCCGCATCGAGTTCCGAGCATCGTCTGTTCATCTGCTCGCGCGACGCGGCCGACTGCCGTCGTCGAGCGGTGGTACGACGAGGACATCGCTGGTCCCTGAACAGCGACCGGCTAGTTCATGACGCACGTCCGCCGGCCTCCGCGCCGGCGGCCGGGAGGGGTGCGTCCCGCCGCACGATGGCGGACCTTGGGTAGTCGAGCGTGCGATGATCCGACGCGGTTGAGAGCTGATCGGCGCGGTTGCGGCCTGATCTGCGCTGTGCCGGAGGGGGAGAGGGCGGACGTTGCATAAGCGATCTTCCGAAAACCACGCCTAATGCGTCCTATCGTCCTCGCGTTTTTGTGGATGGGGTGGAGGCCAGATGTCGGACACGCGCGGATTGTATCGACGTTCCACTTGCGACACGGAAATGGGCGCGCCTGATTGCGTGAAAGATGTGAAGCGGCGCCATGCGACAATGCGCGCACTCCTTGCGTTGGCGATCGGGAGGAGGTTGGTGTGGAGATACGCACCGGAACAGTCTTCATCAGCCCCAGTCGAGGATACGGCCCTCAGCAGAGGGTAGCGACACCGATTGTTTTCGGGCGAGAGGTTCGAAACGCGATCGTCGGGATCACTGGCTACACTGCGGGATTTCATGGCGGTGATCATCATCTAGGCCAGCTAACAGTCACGACGGAACACCAGATCGTGTTCAACACTGTGTCCGTCACAGTCACGTTCGGGCTGCGCGACTGGTCCGGCGAGTGGGACGATGACTACACCGGCTTCGTGAGCTTTGTCGTGGTGGCGGAGCTCGCGCTCGCCACCGATCCGCTTCCTCGTCCGGACCTCGCAATCGTCGATGCGGAGATTACCCAGGCTACCCAGCACTTCCGCGACGCGACGTTCCTCGATCCTGTGAATGCACGCCCTGATAATTCGATTCCATTGATCGCGCGAAAGCCTACGGGCGTCAGGCTCTGGATCGACTTTCAGTCCGATCCCGCGCTACCACCAATCGGTTTGCTCACCGGGGAACTCGATGTCGTGGGCGGAAGCGGAAGCGTTCTCCTCGCTCCAGTGGCACCGATTGCGCCGCGGCGGGAGGCGCAGATCCTTCGGGGGGAAGCGGGTCATACGCTGAATTTCGTGATCCCAGAAGACCGATGCGTGGGCGTCGCTACGATCAAGGCGCGCGCCATCAGCGCGTCAGATCCGGCGCAACGTTCCTTCCTCTTCGAGCGAACTCTCAGATTCGCCGACGTCGCGCCGTTGAAGGTTCACCTTGTCGGCGTGGAGGACGCGTCGGTGAACCCATCGCGGCCCGCACCCACGTATGCAAACATGCGAGATCTGCTGGCACTGGCAGAGCAGTGGTATCCCTACGGGGAGATCGCCGACACCGGTTACCAGACACTCACGACAACCTACGACTACCGCGGGGACGTTGGGTCCAGAACCCCGGCAGGTTGGGACGATCTCCTTGACGATCTGTCGGATTTGCGCGGGTCGTCGCCAGAGATTTACGTCGCCGAGCTTCCTGCCGGCACGCCGACCGGCAACGTCGGTGGGGTGAGCAATCATTCAGACGCTGGCGCCTTCAGCTTCGGCCAGGACACATCGGCCGCACACGAACTTGGTCATTGTCTTGGCCGAGAGCACGCGCCGTGTGACGCGTGTTCCGTGCCACCCGCCGATCCAGACGAGAGCTATCCGCATTACGGCGCATTTGCACGGGACAGCATCGGTGAATTCGGTTATGACGTGTTTCGGAATATAGTCCTCGATCCTGCAACGCGATTCGATTTCATGGGCTATTCGACACCGCCATGGGTCAGTCCCTACACGTACAAGGGGCTTTCAGGTTCCCAATCCATATTCGAGGTCGCCTTCGCCTCAAGTGCCGCTCGCAGCACTCAGGGCAACAGAATCGTGACCCCGATGGAAACGCTGTATCTGCAGCTGGAAATCCAGCGCGACCGAAGTGTCACGAGGCGGCATTCGTTCCACTACCCGGTGGCTGAACGAACGAGCGGCCATCACAAGACGCCGTTCACGGTGGAGATCGTCGACGAAAACGACAAGACATTGATATGTGGGCCTCTCCATCACTCCGGTCCCGGCCGATCGGAGTCGTGCGCTTGCGGATCCTGTTGGCCCGTCAAGGTCCGTGAAATGATTCCGTTTGTCGCGCACGGCCGTAAGCTCGTGGTCTGGGAGGACCGAACATCAATCTACGACGAACTCATCCCGGAGCCTCCTCAAGTCCACATCACGGGAAAGACAGCAGTGGCGGAAGGAATTCTGCTTCAGTGGACTGCCACCGCGGAGCCGCCAGCGGGACTCTTCTACATCGTCCAGTTCGAGGACCAGCGTGGCATATGGCGAGGAGTGGCGCCACGCACGTCAAAATCCGAATTGTTGCTGCCCTCCAAGCGCTTTGCGGGGCGGCGCCTCAAGATTCGAGTGCTTGCCTCATCGGGCATCGCGACTGGTCGGACTGAGGACGTCATCGAATTCCCGCGAGCGGCGACGCGGAGCCAACCTGAGATTGCCCTGATTGGGTCCACCGGCCGCGAGACTCCGAGAATTCTGCGCGCCTCCATGTTGCACGGCACCGGCACCACTCGAACCCTCGCGTGGTTCGACCAACGCGGCGCCGAGTTGAGCCAGGGATCGACGCTCGATACGGGCCGTTTGCCGGACGGAGAGAACCTCGTCCGCGCGGTCGCGTTGGGAACCGACATGCTTCAATACAAATCGTGGCTCGTCACCAAGAAGCGCGGATCGGTCGTTTCCATTCGAGAGCTGGCAGAGCATCCGCCTGACGAACCGCATATCCACCCTCACCCTCCACGGCAGCGATAGAGGAGCGTGGTCCATGCAAGTCGTGAGTACGTCCGCCCCTTTTCCAAGCATCACCGGCGCGCAGACTCCTCAGCAGATTCCGGTGACGTTCCCGTCGCCTGTAACACAGGCGACCGCAATTCTGACCGGCTTCGACGTACAGTTCACGCGTTCCGATGGCGATCACAATCTGGGACAGCTCGACGTTCGGCTGAGCACCGCGGCGCCGGTCGGCAACATGGTTATGGTTACTGTGATCTTCGATTTGCGTGACTGGAGCGGCAATAGAGACGACAAGTATCAAGGCGAGATTTTCTTCGCGGTGGTCGCCGAGTAACGCCGTGCCGAACGTTGAGGGGCCACCGCGACGTGAGGCGACCGACTGACTCTCTCAACTCAACTTGGAGACCCGGCGTCCTTCACCATCGCGACGAGAACTGTTCGCGCTTCCTCAGGCGTGCTGACCGATTTGGGGAACGCCACGCGGACCGGTCGTGGTCCCTCAGTGGTCGCCGCCGACATCTCGAAGCCGTACCGATCGATGCCCGTCATACTCGCGGACGTGACGTCGGTTGCCTTTGAAAAGGCGCGGCAGTAGAGCGCCAGCGTGTCGGCGTGGTCAGCAGGATCGTTTCTTCACGTGTCTGCAGGGCAAGGTCTGAGGGCCACCACCTGAAGGTGGCCCCCACGTACGGAGTCCCTACGTACGGAGTGTAGGGGCCGCCTTCAGGCGGCCCATTTGCGAAGGAGCTTCACATGACGCACTCACGTCGCGACTTCCTCAGGCATTCCGGACTCTTCATTGCCGCGTCGAGCCTGCCGCTCAGGTACGCGTTCGCGGCTGAAGGCGACTCTGTCGTCGCCGAGACGACCTACGGCCGCATCCGCGGTGTCGACCTTGGCGGTGTGAAAGTGTTCAAGGGCGTACCGTACGGTGCGACCACGACCGGGAAGAATCGATTCATGCCGCCGGTCGCGCCCGCGAAGTGGGCCGGCGTGCGCGACGCAATCGCGTACGGGCCGAGCGCGCCTCAAACGCAGCCGGGCGCGTCGCGTGCGGCATCGCCGATCGCCGTTGCAGCGGCAGGTCTGCCGGCCGAGAGCGAAGACTGTCTCGTGCTCAACATCTGGACGCCGGCCGTCAACGACGGACGCAAGCGCACGGTGATGTTCTGGTGCCACGGCGGCGGCTTCAGTTCAGGCTCAGGGTCATCGCCG
>DATFRP010000274.1:0-13348 GCA_035263125.1 Vicinamibacterales bacterium | reverse complement strand
TTCACCACGACGTCGCTCGTCGCTCTCGCACAGTCGGATGCCCCGACGTATCAGAAGCCGCCACAAGCGATCGTGGACATCATGGACGCGCCACCACTGCCAGGCGTCGCGCTGAGCCCGTCGCGCGACGTCATGGCGCTGCTGCCCCGAAGATCGATGCCGTCGATCGAGGAGCTTGCCCGGCCGTGGCTTGGCCTCGCGGCCGAGCGCATCGACCCGTCCAACAACGGCCCCCGTGGCGTACCGAGCGGCACAGGCATCACCTTGCGAACCATTGCTACAGGCGTCGAGCGCGCCATCCAGGTTCGTCTCGGCGCACACATCTCGCTGATCGGCTTCTCGCCGGACGGGAAGCGTCTGGCATTCAGCGACACACGCGACACCCGCATCGATCTATATGTGGTCGATGTCGCGACCGGCGCGACTCGAATGGCCGATGCGGCACTGAACACGATCATCGGCGGCTGCGGCTGGCTGACTGACAGCTCGGCGCTGCTTTGCCCATTCGTCCCGACCGATCGCGGAGCGCCTCCGGCCGCGCCAAAAGCCCCTGTGGGTCCGAACATTCAGGAGACGCGCGGACCCGGAGGACCAATTCGGACGTTTCAGGACCTCTTGACGAACGCGCACGACGAGCAGCTGTTCGAGTACTACGCATCGTCACAACTCGCCTTCGTTGACGCCGCAACAGGACGACGCGCACCGGTCGGCCGGGCCGGTATCGTCACCGGTGTGGCGTCACCAAACGGACAGTACGTCCTCGTTTCGAGAGTCAAGCGTCCGTTTTCGCGGCTGCTGCCGTGGACCCAGTTCCCGCGCGACGTCGAAGTGTGGAATCGACGCGGTAACACGCTGCGCACGATTGCCAACGTGCCCATGGCTGACACCGTTCCCATGAACGGCGTGATCACCGGACCTCGCGCCTATCGATGGACGCCGCTCGATCCGGCAACGCTCCTCTGGGTCGAGGCGCTCGACAAGGGCGATATCCGGAACAAGGTTCCGCACCGCGACCGGATCCTGGCGCTGAGCGCACCGTTCACCGCGCAACCCGCGGAAGTCGCGAAGACGGAATATCGCTACGGCGGCGCGAGCTGGACCGACACCGGAACCATCGTGCTGACGGAAAACGACCGAGACACGCGCACGACTCGCACCTGGGTGCTTAACGCGCGCTGGGGCGAGCCGCGCAAGCTGTGGGACCGCAAGCAGCAGGATCGCTACGGCGACCCGGGCAGCCCGGTGTTCCGTCCCGGCCGACCGACGATTCTGCAAGTCGGCGATGCGATCTATTTGACCGGCCAGGGCGCCTCCGCGGACGGAGATCGTCCGTTCCTCGATCGTCTGAACCTGCGCACATTCACGACCGAGCGATTGTTCCGCAGCGATACCGCGAGTTTCGAGTCGATTGTCGGACTACTCGACGAGGACGGCGGGCGCGCGGTCACCCGGCGAGAGACGAGAACTCAACCGCCGAACTACTACATTCGCGACCTCCGCGCCGGCACCGAGCAAGCCGTCACCCAGTTCGCGGACCCGCACCCGCAACTGACGAAGGCCATGGCCGACCGGCTGTTCGTGACCTACAAGCGGAAAGACGGTGTTGGCCTGAGCGGCACGATCTATCTGCCAGTCGGCTACGAAAAGGGCACACGCGTTCCGATGCTGGTCTGGGCCTATCCGCAGGAGTTCGTCGATTCAGACGCGGCGAGTCAGGTTGTCGGGTCGCCGAACCGCTACACCAGCGTCACCGGCGCCTCACACCTCCTGCTGCTGACGCAGGGCTATGCGATCTTCGATGGTCCGACGATGCCCATCGTTGGGCCGGGAGAGACAGCGAACGACACGTACGTCGAGCAGCTCGTCGCGAGCGCCGAGGCCGCCGTGGACAAGGCGGTCGACCTGGGCATCGCCGATCGCAGCCGCATCGCGATTGGCGGTCACAGCTACGGCGCTTTCATGACGGCCAATCTGCTGGCGCACTCGGATTTGTTCGTCGCCGGCATTGCACGCAGCGGCGCGTACAACCGCTCACTCACACCATTCGGCTTCCAGGCAGAGACGCGCACGTTCTGGGAGGTTCCAGAGGTCTACGAGAAGATGTCGCCGTTCTGGCACGCGAACACGATCAAAGAACCGATCCTGCTTATCCACGGCGAGGCCGATGACAACACCGGCACGTTCCCGATCCAGTCGGAGCGGTTTTACACGGCACTCAAAGGGCATGGCGGGACGGCACGTTACGTGACACTTCCCCATGAAGCACACGGCTATCTGGCGCGCGAATCGAACATGCACGTCGTGGCCGAAACGCTGAACTGGCTGGACTACTACGTCAAGAGCGCCGAGCGGACACCGGCAGCTGCCGATGCCGCCTCGCGGCCTACTTCAGTGCCTCGATGATCGCCTGCGGCTTGTCGGCGGCAATCACCAGTTTCGCGTCGCGAGATACGAATAGAGCAAAGGACGGATTAGAGAGCAAAGGACGCATCAGGCGTGGGCCGTGGCGACTCACGCCTTGCGCAAGTGGATTCGCGAGGGCAGGCTTCCAGCATTCCGGCTTGGTCGCGCGCTACGCGTGAAAGTGGCCGATGCGCGAGCGTTTGAATCGCCGACCAAGGTTTCGTGTGAGACGCTCCAGTCTCTTACGGAGAGGTGCGAGTGATGGCAGCGGCGCGCGGCAGCACAAAGGGGAAACCGGCTTCGGAACGACCGCCAAATGAACTCCGTCGGAAGCTGCCGAAAGGAAAGACGCCACTCGACGACTTGGCCGAGATGGTGACGGAAGGTGTCGCCAGCAATTCGCTCGCAGTCCGTGAATGGACAGAAGGCATCGTCCCGGCGGAGCAACTCGGGATAACGGAGTTGTACGTCGCGCTGGAAGGCTTTGGTGCCGCGGTCAGGGGTAGGCAGGAGGTTCGACGCGCGCTTCCACTCGTTTGCAATGACACCGAGCTCGACGCCTTTCGGCCTGGCTGAATCAAGATGACACCGGAATTGTCGCCGTGCGTCTCAGGCTGGCATCTCTCCGCCCGACGGAACAGCGGCGGGAAGTGAGGCGTTTTAGAGCTCGCGTGATCAAGCGTTTGCGACGTCACTTCGAGTAGGAGTAAACGACCAAACAAATGGCGGATGCAAAAAATAGAAAGGCTGAGGTCGCACTTTGCCGTTTGGCGGCAAATATGAATTGAAAGCGATGTGTCAAGAAAGCAGCGCCCGCATCTAAGGCGGAACAGGTGTTCGACACGTTCTTGCGAGTTGGATAAAGGTCTCCGTGTACCCGGGGACGTGCGACCTGCAATATTCGGGGTGCTAGGGTTGCTTGAATTGTTCGGAACCTCGGTCTGATTATCTTCGATGAGCACCGATCGCTCAAATGCGTTCCTTGACTGTGCTTTTTCTCGTCCTCTCCTTCGGCCCGAAGCCCGGTCTGGCTCAGGGGACGCAGCGAGCTGCTGCCGATTCACCAGCTTTCGATGTCGCCTCTGTCAAACAGAACACAGGCGGCGATAATCGGACCTTTTACAGAGTGACACCCGGAGGTCTTTACGCGACAAACATTCAATTGCAAAGCCTCATAATGATCGCCTACGGTATCGACGACAAACTCGCACAGTTCCTCGTGCGCGGCGGAACTTCATCGCGATCAATCTGCACGGAAAACTGTTCCGGCACTGACCAGGTTCTTCGGGCGCGCTTCGACATCACAGCGAGGGCACCAACGGATCTTCTGCCGGGTCGCGAACGGCAGATGCTGCGCACACTTCTGACAGAACGGTTTAAACTGCGGGCCCACGTGGAGCCACGCGCGATTTCGGTCTATGCACTCACGATTGCTCGCGATGGACGATTGGGGCCACAGATCCGCGCTTCCAGACACGACTGTAATGCATGGCAACGGGCGAGAGCGTCGAACACCGCCCAAGAGAAGGTGCCAGAACCTCAAGACGAAAAAGGGCGTGGATGGTGCACGATGCCATTCCACGCCGAATCGCGAGCGATGACGATCAGATATGCCGGCGAAATCTGGGCTTTGATCGACCAAATTCAGAGTGGTTTCGATCGGCCGATCGTTGATCGCACCGGGCTCACCGGAACGTTCGAATGGGAACTGACTCATGCGCCAATCGTCGTTGGGATTCCCTCATCCAACTTGGAAACTCGTGCACCAGTGCTCTCCGTTGCGCTGGGGGAGCAACTCGGTTTGCGATTGATGTCTCAAACAGCCGTGAGGGACGTGCTGGTCATCGAATCCGTGGAGATGCCCGCTCCGAACTGACATTCGTCGACAAGGCCAACACTGGTGGTTGATCGGCACACCGCACGCAGAGTGGTCAGCATCCAAGGACGGCATCACATACAAGGTCGAATGGACATCGCTGTGCTGACGAACATGGGCCTCGCCGGCCGCGCGCACGAAGACTGACGTTCTGGGTGCGCGTCGAGGTCGAGGTCACCGTGCGAACCTATCCGAGATCCGGCCGTAGTAGGCACCGTTATCCGTCATTCAAGAACGATCCGGACCGAAGATCGTCGACCCCACGCAGATTCGCTGTACGGACGACAGTTGCACGCCGTGCAGTCGCGCCCACGCGGACGCCAAAAGATCGGCACTCGCTTTCGCGATGGCTTCCGCGAGCGTCACGGCTTCGCGCCTTTCAGCAACAATCTCCACGACCCGTGCGCGAACGGATCGCACGACTCGTGCGCCTTCAGGCAGACCCACGCCGAGCCCTTCGCCGTGACGACACCCCCGGGCGTATAGCTGACGCCGACGCGCCAGATGCCTCCGTCTTTGAGCGCGCGGGTCTGGAGCGTGGCGATCTGTTGTTCGAGCGCGGTGAAGCGAACCGCGATCGCCGGTCCCTCAATCAACGCCTTCAGCGCCACGACGACCGCTTCGGCGACTTCGTCCGCCGTCACCGGACGTCGATCGATATCGAGGGTGGTCATACGTAGTTCACCACGCTTGAGGCTCTCGCCGTCTTCCACGCAATGAAGCGGTCAATGCGAAATGCCGTCAGATTCGCTCGCCACAGTGACACGAGCGCAGGCACGAGCGCAGAGCCCGCCGTGATCGGGGAGGTCGGGAGCGTGTCCATCTCGATGGTGCCTTGCGTCGAGACGATCACGTCGAGCGCCCGTCATCCGCCATGAGGACCTGACTCGGATCGACTGCGATCAATTTGTTGCCGACACTCCCGGTGATGATCGGCACGCCCATCAACGTCCCACCATTCGGGCCACAGGTCTGTGAGTTCGTCGCGATCGATAACGCGGTGGCGGTGGCCGGTGAAAAGAGGATCGCGACACTCGCGGCGTTGGGATTCAACGAGAAGAACGTCGAGAGCAGGAGCTTGAGATCGGTCGCCGCATTGAGACCCGGTGTGCCACTCGATCCGATCGAGGGGGCGCCGTTGGTGATGCGCGCGGGATTGACGCCTGCGACGGCGGCGATTCGCGGGCTCGGTGAACTGTTGATCGAGATAGCTCGCGATCCCCGTGGGACGATAGGACGCATCAGGCGTGGTTTAGTCCAAGATCGCTTATGCGACGGCAGCCCTCTCCCCCTGCGGCACAGCGGGGCGCACGCCCAGCACCGAGAGTACCCGTCCGAGACGCGTTCCCCGAACGCCCGCACGCTCCACGCGGCCGTGCCCACTCGCAAGGGGAGTGGCTCTTCCAGGACGCCGCCATCGAAGACGTCGCGCATTTCACCGAGGTCGTCGAACTCGGGGTACGACACCGGAAGGAACTGTGTGCTGTTGTTCGCCTGGTGATAGACGCGCACGAACCGTTCTGGTTCGCGAATGGGCGGCGGCCGAAGGAAGAGCCCGTTCACCAGCGAGAAGGTCAGGGTCGACGCTGCGATGCCGAGCGCCAGCGTCGTGATGATGACGAGCGTGATCACTGGAGTTCCGGCATGCGTGCGCAAACCGAACCGCAGATCACGCCGCAGGCGATCGAACCGCATTGAGTAAGGCTAACCCAGTCGCAGTCGGGGCCTGACGGTCAGAGATCTGAAGCGCGCGCTGGCCAGGAACACGGTGGCGAAGAAGAAATACGAGTCGCGACGAGTTGAAGGCCAGGTTTGTGCATTACGGCCTCGCGCTCGCAGGCATCGGTGTCGTGATTGGCCTCGGCGCGGCACGCGTACGTTAGCCCGTTGTGTGAAACGGGACGAGATCACGGTAGCTCTGTCGCCCCATTGAATCAGCTGTGGTGCATCCTCGGACCACCACACGAGCACTCGGCCCGCCAGGGAAACGTCGTTCGCCAGCCGGACGACAACGTCGGCCACTTGATCGACACTGAGCAACCGGGATGGTACGCCACGTTCAACACGCTCCGATGGCGTGAGGGACTCCCAGTAGTGCCGCGGGTCGCGTAGACTGCCCCGAGGAGGTCGGTCTCCAGTGCGTCCGTCCACTCCTCGAGATGCTCGCCTCCCCGCGGCGCTGATGCATTGTTGACGAGGACGTGAAGGCCTCCAAATGTCGTCTCCGCGACGGAGATCAAGGCCTGCGCCTCCGACTCGCTGCGCACGTCCGCCCGGAAGAACGCGGCGCGGCCTCCGGCGCTTCTATCAGGCGCACGGTTTCGTGGCCACCCGCCTCATTGCACCAGATACCGATGTTCATCCGCGTCGGCTCGAAGGTCGACGTTGGGGATCTGGAGCAGGACTACCAGCAGTCTCTGGCGATCGCGGCCAGACCGCCAGACCTCAGAGCCGCAGATGCAACCGTGAAGGCGTGGTTCGACAAAGAGACGCGGCGGCCTGACAGGAGGCGAACGGCCGTGGTCCTTAGAATCCTGACCATGACTACGACTGCGAGCCGGCGGTCCACCGCAGGAAGGCACACTGCTCGGTCCGGACATCCAGTCAGCGATCGACGCGCAGTTCGATCGCGACGACGAGGCCAAGCCCGAACTAGAACGTCAGCCCCCAGCCGACGTGCAGCATGAGTGAGTGCGAGCTCGCGGTGAACCGATCGTAATCGACGCGCGCGTCGCCGCCCCGCAGGTATCGCACACCAATCTCCCATGTCCTGTTTCACACGCTGAAAAAGGCTGAAACCGCTACACTGGCGCTATGAAGTACGCACTCCGCGTCTTGATGATCGCCGCACTCGTCAGCCAGATCCCACGAGCCGTTGGGAGGCGCAGCGGACTTCATTCGCGTTCCAAGGACTAGAATTGTCGCCACACGTCAGATGATGAGCGACACTCCATCAGCCATTCGATTGAAGAACTTCCGTATCAATGGAGTCGCCACCAGCAATGTCAAGAAAGGAGAGAGATCGCGAGTACTCGTGCGCGCTGAGATCACGTCGGATCAGCCGGAGTTTCACCTCTTCATGCAAGGCATCACGAATCTCGTCGTCGGAAAAGCGAAGGACGCGGGAGTGGTCGTGCAGATGGATCGCGTGAGCGCCATGCTTGTCGTCACTCGTGAGGGAGGGATCGCGGATCTCTATTTGCACGATTTTCCATTCGAAATGGAGATCCTGGCAAAACGCAATACGGCCAAAGGTGAGATGGTCCACCAATCCGACATTGCCGACGTGCGCCTGCGGCTCTCGTGGCTCGGGTTGCAGCCGAAAGATGGCGTGCTGTGCTGCTTCAAGGTTGGCTGGAAGTTCGCGCTGTTCTTCGACCTTCATCCGGAGAGGATTTTGAATGTCGATGCGATGGAGCGAACGCTCGGGCGACTCTACCGGCGGCTGGCGTTCCAGGCGTTGTACGACGCATTCGAGAGCGAGACAGGGTTGTCGAAGCTTGTCGCTGCAGGCTGGTTTCCATTCATCGAAATAATTGGCGCAGAATTCGAGGAACTCCTCAAAGCCTACGGAGACGATTTCAATGTCGAGGCAGAAACCGCAAAGCTCCTGCGACGATTCGATGCGCCGCGTATCGACGGCCTTGCGATGCGTTGGTGGAAAGGCTCGCTGCTCTCGCGTCGCAGGGACATTCTCGAACCGGCTTTAGAAGCGTTCACGCATCGCGATCCGGTCTCATGCATAAAGATCATTCTGACCGAGATCGAGGGCATCCTCCAGGACCTGCACATCGGAGAACAAGGAAGTGGTATGTCGACCAAGGAGCTACTTGCCTTCGCGGCAAATCGAGGAGTTCAGAAAGCAAGCGAACCGAACTCGCTCTTGTTCCCGCAGCAGTTTCTGCGGTATATGCGCACCTACACTTATGCTCGATTTGATCCGAGGAAAGCGGAAGCGAGTGTGATGTCTCGTCACAGCGTTGCTCATGGGAGGGCGATGGCTAAGGCATACACCATGGAGCGAGCTCTCCAGTCCATTCTGACGCTCGACCAGATCAACTTCTACGTCTAGCCATCGAGATGCGTCACGTCTGATTCGTACGCCGTTTGGTGATGGACACTCCTCTCTTGTCAGTGATACCTTCGCAGCCCTTTCTTGCGAATCGCACGACTGAGCGCCTCACCCGCGCGTGTAGCTGAGAACGCAGTCTGAAGTTCGGGCGCGGCCTTTCGATCGTCGGACGGGCCGTGGTGTCGCTGCTCTGTGAGATGCACGTCACGCACGTGGGCGCGCGTGGCCGCGTCGAACGCGGTCACGATACCGCTGATGCCCAACGTGAACAGTCTGCCTTCGTGAAAGAGCGGGGTCGCCTTTGCGCCAGCGCCGTGTGCCGCGGCCGGCTGGCTTGGCGTATAGGGAGCGGGATACGTGGACCGCCACTTCTGGCGTCCACTGTCGGCGTCGAGTGCCGTGATGCCTTCAGCGCCATCGAGTCGCGTGAAGACGTACACGACACTGCCGACCAGAATCGGTGTGGCATAGCCCTCGCCGACCTCGACCTTCCACCTCTTGGTGAGCTGCTCGGGCCAGACCTTTGGCAGAACGAACGCGCTCGCGGACCCGTCGCGCTCGCGTCCGCGCCACTGGGGATAGTCGAGCGACGCGCTCTGAGCACCTACGCCGACAACGGCACCGGCGAGAAGAAGAAGAAGAAGAAGAAGCGCTGAGAGCTGCCGCACACGATTGGAACACCGGCAACACGCGCCTTATTCCCGATCACGGCTCATCACGGAGCGCTATGACCGGATCGACACGAGTGGCCCGATATGCCGGCAAAAGCGTTGCGGACATGCCGACCAGCGTGATGATGATCGCCACTGACGAGAGCGTCGTGATGTCGTGCGGTGTCACGCCGAAGATCAACGCCGACAGGAGCCTGCCGAGCGCGAGGGCGCTCGCCACGCCGAGCACCACACCCCACACCGTCGGCTTCAAACCCTCGACCACGACCATGCGAATCAGGTCGCGGGTGGGTGCCCCGAGCGCGCGTCTGATCCCGATCTCGCGGACGCGCTGACGAACCGTCCACGACAGGACGCTGTAGATCCCGATCGCCGCGAGCAGCAGCGCCAGCGCCGCGAACGCGCCGAGCAGTTCCATCGCGAATTGCTGTTGCGCAAACGACGCGCCGACCACTTCGTCCATCGTTCTGACGTTGAGGAGCGGCAGGTCCGGATCGAGCTCATGAAGCAACACGGCCATCGAAGGCGTGACGCTCTTCGGTGGCACGGTGGTTCGCACCACGAGCGAGAGAGGGCCTCCTGGGTTTTGCGCAAGCGGCGCGTAGAGCGCCGCAACAGGCTCCGGCACGTCGAGTCCCGTCATCTTCACGTCGCCGACAACGCCAACGATCTCGCGCACGACGCCGGGACGGAACGTCAGCGTCAGGCGCTTCCCGAGCGGATTCTGGTTTGGCCAGAACTGCCTGGCCATCGCCTCGCTGATGAGCACCACTGGCAGCGCATCCGCCGTGTCGGCCTTCGTGAAGTCCCGGCCGCTCATCAGCCGCGTGCCTGATGCGCGCAGATAGCCAGGCATGATCCGCCGTACCGCCACTTCGGGTTGCTCCGACATCGGCTTGACGGGCTCGCCTTCGATCGAGACAGGCTGCGTCGATCCACCGGTCATCGGCAGCGAGTCGATCGTCGAGACCGCCTCGACACCCGGGAGCCCACCAACTCGCTGCGTGAGCAGATCGGCAAAACGCGTCCGGTCTTCCTGCTTCGGATATTTCGCCGGCGGCAGCGTGAGGACTGCAGTGAGCACGTTGTGTCGATCGAACCCAGGATCGATCGCGCGGAACGTACCTACCGTTCGAATCAGCAGGCCTGCGCCGACGAGCAGCACGAGCGCGAGCGCCACTTCCGACACGACGAGCGCGTGGCGAAGACGTCGATCGTGCGAGCCGGTCGCGGTGCGCGTCAATCCCTGATTCAACGTGCTCTGAATGTTGGGACGGGTGAGCCGCCACGCCGGCGCCAGGCCCGCGATGAGACCTGCCGTCAAAGAGACGCCAAAGGTGAACAGCAACACCCGCGCGTCGAGATCGATCTCCGTGGAACGCGGGATCGTTCCCGTGACGTACGCGACGATCGCCGTCATGCTCCCTCGTGCGAGCAGAAGACCGAAGACGCCGCTGAGCAACCCGAGCAACATCGTCTCGCAGAGGATCTGCTGGACCACTCGGCGTCGGCTGGCACCAAGCGCAGCCCGAACCGCAATCTCCTTCGATCGCCCCAGCGTCTTGGCGAGCAGCAGATTCGCCAGATTCGCCGACGCGATCAACATCACGAAGCCGACCGCACCGAGCAGCACGAGGAGCGCTGTTCGCGCATCCCCGACGATGTCGTCCTGAAGCGGCACGACGAGGGCGCCCCACCCGGTGTTGTCTACGGGATACTGCACCTCGAGCCGTTTCGAAATTGTGTCCATCTCCGCCTGCGCGCGAGCGATGGGCACACCGGTCTTCATCCGTGCGAGCACCAGGAAATCGTGGATGCCGCGGGTCGCGCGCATTTCGGCGTTCATCGCGAGCGGTGTCCAGAGGCGGGCGCGCGCCGGGAAGGCCATCAATGCCGGGGCGATGCCGATGACTGTACGCGGACGCGAGTCGACGACGATTGATCGGCCGACGAGTCCGGGGTCGCCGCCGAAGCGCGTCTGCCACAACTCCTCGCTGACCACCACCACGCCGTCGGTGCCGGGCTCGTCTTCGCCGGTATCGAAGTACCGTCCGTACAGCGGCCGTGCGCCGAGGACGTCGAAGAAGGCGGCCGACACAATGCCTTCGACGACGGAGTCCGGTTCCTGTCCCGGCCCGGTCAGCGTGGCGCGTCCCTGCGCGTAGATCGACATCTGCTCGAACACGCCGTTTTGTGCGCGCCAATCGAGATAGTTGGCCGGTGACACCGAGAACCGCGTGGCTCCGGGGAACTGCGCGGCAGGCGGCAGGTGCCAGACGCGCACGAGCCGATCGGGGGAGGCAAAGGGCAACGGCCGCACGACCACGGCATTGACGAGGCTGAACATCACCGCGTTGATGCCGACACCGAGACCGAGGATCAGGACGACGAGGAGCGCGAACCCGGGGCTGCGCCGAATCATTCGCGCGGCATAGCGCACGTCCTGAACCAGACTGCTGATTCGGGGCGCCAGCGCCCACGTGTCGCGCACGTCATCCTGAATCTTCGCGACGCTGCCGAAGCGTCGTCGGGCGCGCGCACCGGCGTCTGCGGCGCCCGATGTGCGGATCTGTTCCTCTCTCATTGCGAGATGAAAGGCGACTTCGTCGTGAAGGTCCTGTTCGCGCTGACGCCGGTGCAGGAGCGCGCGAACGCGGAGACGCAGACTGCTCAACCACTCGGCCACGGGATCTCTCCCCAGGTCCACCCTCGTCCTAACCGTTGGCTTCGAGCACGCGGTTGATCGCGATGCTCGTGCGCCGCCACGACTCTCTGGTCTCCTTCAGCCGCTTGCGCCCGCTCGGAGTCAGCCGGTAATACTTCGCGCGCCGGTTGTTCGCCGAGGTGTCCCACTGGGCCGCCAGAAGCCCGCGCAGCTCGAGGCGGTGGAGCGCCGGGTAGAGGGCGCCCTCTTCGACCGACAGCGCCTCGGCGGACGCCACGTGTATCCATTCGGCGATCTCGTAGCCGTGTTTCTCCCCGCTCGCGAGCGTCCGCAGAATCAGCAGCTCCAACGTTCCCTGGAGCAGATCCGCAGGCGTCTGTGTATCATCTCCCATAATCACCTTAGGGGGAGAATGATCCCCTAAGATGCTTATGTGAGTCAACGGGGGACGCGCGCCACAGGTTCCACCCCTTGCCGAAGTCGCCCGTTTGGGGCGATCCTCAGGCAGGAGCTCCCATGAGACACGTCCGCATCGCGATCGCATCGGCTCTGCTCGTGTGCTGGGCAGTGCCCGCCCTGGCCCAGACCGCAGACGAGATCATCGAGAAACACATCGCGGCAACCGGTGGACGCGCGGCGTACGAGAAGATCACGTCGCGGAAGGCGAGCGGTGCGATTACGCTCACCACCCCGGTGGGCGAGCTGTCGGGCACGATCGAGCTCTATTCGAAGAAGCCGAACAAGTCGCGAACGCTCATCAAGCTGGACTTGACCGCCCTTGGCGCCGGCCAGGTCGTGTCGGATCAACGATTCGACGGCACGACCGGCTATGTGATGGACTCGATCCAGGGCAACCGCAGCATCGAAGGCGGGCAGCTCGACGCGATGCGGAACGGATCGTTTCCTTCCCCGCTGCTCAACTACAAGGAGCTCGGGGCCACGATCGCCCTCGGGAACCGCGAGAAGGTCGATGGCAAGGATGCGTACGTGCTGACGATGACTCCGAAAGCGGGGCCAGCGACGCGGGTGTTCATCGACGCCATGAGCTTCATGCTGGTCCGGACCGCGACCACCCTGAACGTGCCGCAGCTCGGAGGCGATATCGAGCAGGTCGTCGACTTCTCCGATTTCCGCGACGTCGACGGCGTCAAGGTGCCCTTCCGCACGAAGTCGAGCAATCCAGCACAGACGGTCACGGCGACCATGACCAGCGTCACCCACAACGCCGAGATCGACGACGCCACCTTCAGCAAGCCTGCTGGCCAGTAAACGGCTTCCCCTTGCGCTTCGACAAGAGAAGCGCTACCCTCCTGTCGAAGTACGAGGGGAGCGCTCGCCATGACCACCCGCGTCGATCTGCCGCAGGGCACACTCGACCTGCTGATCCTCAAGACCGTCGCCCTCGGCCCGAAACATGGGTGGGCGATCTCGGAGCGCCTCCATCAGATCTCGAGCGCCACGCTGCACATCCGTCAGGGTTCGCTCTATCCCGCCCTGCATCGTCTCGAGCGACGAGGCTGGATCAAGGCGACCTGGGGTGCGTCGGACAACAACCGTCGCGCGAAGTATTACGAGCTCACCAAACGCGGACGAGCGCAGCTCGACCAGGAGATTTCGGCGTGGAACAAGCTCAGCGCCGTTGTCGCCCAGGTACTCGATAG
>DATFRP010000273.1:0-6352 GCA_035263125.1 Vicinamibacterales bacterium | reverse complement strand
GTTGGCGCTCGTCGAATTCTCCGACTTCCAGTGTCCGTTCTGCGGTAGGTTCGCACGCGATACATATCCATCGATTCGAGAGGAGTTCGTCGACAAAGACAAGCTCACGTTCGTCTCGTTTGCGTTTCCGCTCGAATTAGCGCATGCGCTCGCTCGGAAGGCCAGTGAAGCCGCGGAGTGCGCTGCTCGGCAAGGAAAGTATTGGGAGATGCGTGAACGGCTGTACGCAGACCAATCGGCTTTGGCGCCAGCTGCGTTGTCGAACAGCGCGCAGGCACTTGGCCTTGACTTGAAGCAGTTCGACGCATGTCTCGACGACGGAGCACAGAAAGCCGTTCAGGCCGAGATCGATCAAGGGCGGCAGTTGGGGGTCAATTCAACGCCGACGCTGTTTCTGGGCCGTTTCCGTAGGGACGGTTCGATCGCCTTGGTTAAGAGAATCCGAGGGGCTGCGCCGTTGGCACAACTGAAATCCGAGATTGGTTCGATCAAATGAGCTCAGCGTAGGAGCACAGAATGGGAGGAAGTGAGATGACGAATAGTGGATTGCGATCGGTCATGCGACGTCTCGCTGTGTCGGCCCTACTTGTTGCCGCAACCTTGATACTTAGGACCTCCACGGTGCAGGCAGGTTGGCAGTTTGGGCCCTGCTCGTATAATCAGAACGGCTGGGGATGCGATTGGTCACAAATGGGTTTCCCTTTCTGCTTCGATGCAGGGACTTGTCTCGATGAGCCACCCGGGACGCAGCAGTACTGCTACTGTCAGGGTGAGTTCAATTGCAATTGGGAACCCGCCTGTTAGTCGGGCCCATTGTCATGAGACGCGCGGTGCCGACTGTTGTGCCCGTGTTCAACAACGAAAGGAGTCGAGTAGTGCTCAGCAGGATAATCGCCGCGTATCTCATAGTCATTGTTCCCGCTGGCATAGCTTCTCCGTCTGACCGAAGACTGGTGCAAGGCCGCCCATCTTCCGAGGCTGCCGTGCGGTTCGAGGCCGCCTCAGTACGAGAGAGTTTGAATAGCAACGACCGCGTCCAGCCTTACTCGGTGACTCCAGGTGGAGTCACGATGCGGAAGCGCACCGTTGTCCAGATGATGCAATGGGCGTACGACTTGCCTGAGCGCGACATAGTGGGCGGACCGAACTGGGCTCGGACCCGCCTTTTTGACGTTGTGGCGCGGACGAGTGATCCTGCCGCAACGGCTGCTCCGCTTCGTATGATGATGCGAAATCTGCTGACGGAACGGTTCGCGCTTGACGCTGTATTTGAGCGAGGAGTGCGACCGGTGTACGCGCTCACACTGAAGAGTAAAGATGGCAAGCTCGGAAGCGAAATGCATCCCTCAACGGCGAAGTGTGACCGATTGCCATCGGAGGGTGCTCCCCTGCCGGGCGTCGAGTTTCAAAGAGCGATCGAAAGTCGATATTGCGGGATCTCCATCGCGAGCGGGCAGGGAGTGGTTTACTTCGTCAGTGGGATGCGCGCGACTACTGGCGATCTCGCTCGCGGCTTGTCGCGCTACCTCGACCGGCCGGTGCTCGATCGGACCGGACTCACGGCGGAGTTCGATTTCCGGCTAATTGTTACCCCGCCTACGTCTGCTGCGTTTGGGGCGGGCGCTCCAACAGGGACTGTCCCTGGTCCCTCTTCCGGGGCGGGTGGCGAGATCTTTACGGGGATCCAAGAGCAGCTGGGCTTAAAGCTCGATCCGGACCGCGGCGAGACGGAAGTGCTGATGATTCTGAAAGTCGATCCGCCGACTGAAAACTAGCGGGCGTCGCGGCCAGTACACGGGTCGTGGGCATTCTCTTCGTGGCTCGTCTGCACTAAGGGCCCCAGCAGAAATTAGTTGCTGGAGTCACCAGTTTGTGATCTAACAGTGGTCGTTGAGACGCGACACGGATCTCGAGGCCACGCTCGTCGCGAAGTACGCGGCCTTGTCGTCCCTGTTGAACGAGCGGGCGCGGCGCCTGTGGGCGGGAGCGGAATCGGTGGCGATCGGGTACGGCGGCGATGCGCTGGGCGATGGTCGTGTCGGCGGCGCGTGGCTGCCCGAGCACGAAGGGCGCCTGCGGCCGCCGGCCCTCAGACGCAGAGGCGATACAGCTTGAGAATGTTGTGCGTCGTGCACACCAGCGACCATTCACCCTGCACCTTCTCGAGTCCGCGCAGCAAGAATTGTCGGAAGCCACGCGCGTGTTTGAATTTGTCCGATCACTGGTTCGACGATTGCTTTGCGGGCGGCGTAGACGGCCGCCCCGGTCTTGGTCTGCAGTTTCCGGGTCATGCGATCAACGCGCGTGGCGGTCGTCGGCAGCGAACCGCGCGGACAGGGCCTCGGGCGCTCGCCATTCTTTGCTTCCGCGTCGCGATGTACACATCGATCGTCGTGTCGGCGACGGCGGCCAGATTATCAGAGCAGTACCCCGCGTCCGCCAGCAGTTGCATCGGCGTGACGCCCGCCTGCTGCTCGATGGTGGTAATCATCGGCAGCAGCTGCTGTTGTCATTGGTGTCTTGCGTCACCGCCTGTCCCACAATCAGTTGCAGCTCGTCGACGGCGACCTGCACGTTGTAGGCCTGCACGAACCCGTCCGGGCTGTGCATGATCCGCGACTCGGGATCGGTGAAGTTGTATTGCGCCTTCGGATCGGATTTCGCCGACTCGACGGGCTCGCCCGACGCCGCGGCCTCCTCTTTGGCGCGCGCCTCCAGCGCACGTTTGGCGTCGCGGATGCGCTGCAGCCGACTCTCGCGACGTTGCAAGTCCGCCGGCAGGTCGTCACCGCGCTGATCCGGCCCGTACTCCACGTCGTCGGCCGCATCGGCCTGTGCGAGCAGCTGCGTCACCTCCTCCCGCAGCTGTTTCTGCTTTTCACGCATGGGCCATAACTCATCGCCTTATGCTTCGACGCGTTCGCCTTCACCTTGCTCCCGTCGAGTGCCACCCGTCCGACGCGCGGCGCGCCCATCTCATGCGCCAGGCGCAGCACTTGTTCGAAGAAGCCCTGCAACGCGGTCAGGTGCCGCTTGCGAAAATCCGCAATCGTGCGAAAGTCCGGCGCGTTGCCGGCCGCCAGCAGGCGGGACGCCACGTCCTCGATCAGCCGGCGCTGAATCCTCCGCGACGAGAAGACGCCCACACAGTAGGCGTACACCAAGACCTTGGTCAGCATCACCGGGTGGTACGGCGGATAGCCCCGCTCGTCGTCCTCGTCCTCCGCCGTGATCGCCGACAGGTCCAACTGGTCGATCAGGTCGCTGACGAAGTAAGCCAGATGATTCTCCGACAACCAGTCCTGCAGACTCGGCGGCAGCAACAGATCTTGCTCGGGCAGGTACGGCCGATAGGTTTTCGCCATCGCCCGCAGTGTAAGACAGGGCGATCGGCGCGCAGCACGGTAATTCACGTCAGAGACGATTACTCGGACACGCCCCCTAGAGGCCACCGCAATCAGCTCCCGCAGCGGTATGTTGCGGATCATGACCCGTCCGGGCCTTGCAGTCGGCGTTCCGAAAGGGGTTGGCAGCAGGCCGGGACTAGCGGACGTCCGAAGGTCGCTTGTCATACTCGGCCGAACAGGAGCGACTTCAAACGCCGGCGTTGGTAAGAACGACAGCAGCGGCACGGTCGGACAGATTCGTTATCAGAGTTCGCCGCTGGGAGTTGCGTGGAACGCACTCGACGTGCGCAGTACGCGCTGGTCTCGCGCGAGCCTGCAGAGCCATTCCCCGGACTTGCTCAAGGTCCGTAGAGATCTGAGCCGGCGTTCGCGGCCCTGGGACTGCAGGCGTCAAGAAGGCTCTGGGCCTTTCCTGAGTGCGGTGTTTTGAGCTTTGAGTGGGACGTCCACGCTCAGGATCTTGCGTGCAGCGTCGATGCCTTGCTCGACGCTGACGATCTCGCCGTCGAGTTGCCGCTCGTAGATCTCCTTCAGCACCTCGCCGACACGCGGTCCGGGCGTCAATCCGAGTGCGAGGAGATCGCGTCCGCGAACCAGCGGCTCGGGCGCGCGGTGCTCGACGCCGAGTGCGCGTGCCCGCTCGATGAACCAATCCATCGCAGTGCAATCGAACGCGCCGGCGCGGCCGAAGCAATCGGCGCGCGCGAGACGTGCCAGCAGTTCGAGATCGACTTTCTGCGCGAGCCGGCGGAACGCACCGTCGCCGACGTTGCCCGCCTTGTGGTACATGCCCGGTTTCAAATGGTGCGCGACGAGCCCGGCGACCTGCTGGCGCACCTCGTACCCGTCCATCGTATGCACGTTCAGGCGATCGAGCAGCGCGAGGGTCGGGGCGACACCCGCCTGCTCGTGATCGAGTGATCGGATGCGCCCGTCGATGAACGCGGTCGTCGACGGCTTGCCGAGATCGTGGCACACGGCGCCGAGCATGAGGGTGATCATTCTGGGTCGATCGAGATCGCCGTTTCGCCCTCTGGCCTCGTCAATCACCATCAGCGTGTGCACCCACACGTCGCCCTCAGGGTGCCACTCGGGTTCCTGCGCGCAGCCGACCAGGGTGCTCATCTCCGGCAGCACGCGATCGATCACGCCGAGGTCGAGCGCGAGCGTGAAGCCGATCGACGGGCGAGCCGCGAGCAGCAGGAGCTTCTCGAACTCGCCCCAGATGCGCTCGGCGGGCAGGTCGTCGAGCGGAATCGAACGGCACAGTGCCGCAGTGTCTTCGTCCAGCGAGAACTCGAAGCGGGCGGCGAACTGCACGGCACGAAGCACGCGCAGGCTGTCGTCGCCGAAGGTCGTCGGATCGACTGCTCTCAGCACACCGCGAGCGAGATCGTCGCGTCCGTCGTAGGGATCTTCGAACGCGTCCGTCAGCGGATCCCAGGCGATCGCATTGATCGTGAAGTCTCGACGACGAGCGGCCTCGACGATCGACATCGTCGGGTCGCCGTAGACCTCGAATCCCTTGTGCCCTCGTCCGCGTTTCGACTCGCGACGCGGCAGCGCCACGTCGAGCTGCGCCCCGTCGCGCGCGCTCGCCACCTTGTAAACCGGAAAACTGCTTCCAACCGCCTCGACGCGCCCAAAAGCCGCCAGCATCGAAGGCAGGCGATCTTCAGCGATGCCGAAGATCTCGAGGTCGGCGTCCTTGGACGGCTGGCCGCGCAGCAGGTCGCGGACCCACCCCCCGACGACGAGTGCCCGTCCGCCGGCCGCCCGTACGGCGAGCGCGATTTCGTGAACGATCGGCGGGGCTGTAGTACCGTGCACCATTCGATTATCCGTCGTATGGCTGCTTCGACCGATTCCGCGCTCGCGCTGCTTGCCGATCTGGTGAAGATCGACTCGATCAATCCCTCGCTCGTCCGCGGGGCGAAGGGAGAAGAGGAGGTTGCGCGACGCATTGCCCTCGAACTCGATCAGATCGGCCTGACCGTGGACGTGACCGACGTGGCGCCGCATCGCCCGAACGTCGTCGGGGTCCTCGACGGGCGGTCGCCTGGACGATCGCTGATGCTCTGCGGGCACACCGACACCGTGGGCATCGAAGGGATGGAGCGCCCGTTCGCCACCGAGATCCGCGATGGAAAGCTCTACGGCCGCGGCGCGCAGGACATGAAGGGCGGACTCGCCGCGATGATCGGCGCCGCACGGCACATCGTCGAGAGCGGCGGGCTCGACCGAGGTCGCCTGATCATAGCGGCGGTCGTCGATGAGGAGCACTCGAGCATCGGCGCGGACGCGCTCGTCTCACGGTGGCGGGCTGATGCGGCGGTCGTGACCGAGCCCACGGGGCTCGACGTCGCCGTGTGTCACAAAGGGTTTCAGTGGGTGCATCTCGAGACGCGCGGGCGGGCGGCGCATGGCAGCCGTCCGCGAGACGGCCGCGACGCGATTTTTCGCATGGGACGGGTGCTCCATCGGCTCGAGGCGCTCGATCGCCGTGTGCAGCACGGCCGCTCGCATCCGCTCCTCGGCACCGCCTCGTTGCACGCGTCGGTCATCGACGGAGGACACGAGTTGAGCAGCTACCCGGTACGAGCGCGGCTCACGTTCGAGCGCCGAACGCTGCCCGGCGAGGCGAGCGACGTCGCGCTGACCGAAGCGAACGACATCCTTGCCGCGATTCGTCACGAGGACGCGGAATTCGAGGGCGAGGCGACGTTGATCTTCGGGCGTGATGGCTACGAGATCGACGCGTCGCATCCGCTGCCGGAGCTCCTGGTGCGCGCCTCGCAATCGGTTGGAACGTCGCCGGCTCGCGTCGGGATGACGTTCTGGACCGACGCCGCGATTCTCGGGACCGCCGGGATCCCCTCGGTGCTCTTCGGGCCAGGTGGTGCCGGTCTGCACAGTCCGGAGGAATACGTGTTCGTCGAAGACGT
>DATFRP010000272.1:0-51119 GCA_035263125.1 Vicinamibacterales bacterium | reverse complement strand
CCTGGTCCATCCAGGGAAGATCTCGTCACGCACGCCGAGTGCACCAGCAAGATCGAGAAAGATGTCGAAGTCGGTCCGTGCCTCGCCCGGCGGTGCCACGGCGCGATTGACCTTGCTCACACGCCGCTCGGTGTTCGTGTACGTGCCTTCCTTCTCGCCCCACATCGCCGCCGGCAGCATCAGATGCGCGTATTCGGACGTCGGCGTCGGGTGATAGCCGTCCTGCACCACGAGGAACTCGAGCCCCTCGAGCGCCTGCTGCAGCGCTCCGAGGTTTGGGAACGACACGATCGGATTGGTCGCGATGATCCAGAGCGCGCGGATGCGCTTGTCGAGCGCTGCTTCGATGATGTCGGGATATGCGAGACCGCGAGCGGTGGGAATCCGCTCGACCGGCACGTTCCACAGCGTGGCGAGCTCTTCGCGATCGGCGGCGTTCTCGAACTTCCGATAGCCGGGCATGATCGACGCGAAGCCTGCTTCGCGGGTGCCCATCGCGTTGCACTGCCCGGTAATCGAGAGCGGTGCAGCGCCGACCCGCCCGATGTTCCCTGTGATGAGCGCGAGGTTGTTGATGGCGTTCACCGTTTCCGTACCCTTGGTGCTGTGATTCACGCCCATCGTCCATGCGATGAGTCCGGCCTCGGCGCGGGCGTAGGTCCATGCCGTGCGGAAGACGATCTCGGGTGTGAGGCCGGTGATCTCGGCGACGCGTTCCGGTGTGTACGACCGGACCGACTCGCGCAGTTCGTCGAAGCCGGTGGTGTGACGCTCCACGTAGTCGCGGTCGACGAGGTTGTGTTCGAGGACGACGTGAATCAGGCCGTTGACGAGCGCGAGATCCGATCGTGGCCGGATCGGCAGGTGCAGATCGGCCATCATCGCGGTCTTCGTCACGCGCGGGTCGACGACAATCAGCGTGGTGCCGGGATTCGACCGCAGGCGCCAGCAGAGAATCGGGTGGTTCTCGGCAATATTGGCACCGATCAGCACGATGACGTCGGCGCGCTCGAAGTCTTCGTATGCGCCCGGCGGGCCGTCGCTGCCGAACGATCGCTTGTAGCCTTGCACCGCGGTCGACATGCAGAGGGTGGTGTTGCCGTCGTAGTTGGATGTGCCGAGGCCCAGCTGCACGAGCTTGCCGAGTGCGTAGAACTCTTCGGTCACGAGCTGCCCGGTGCTGATGACACCGACCGCCCCGGGGCCGTAGCGCGCCTGCACATCGCGGAACCGCGCAGCCATCGTGGCGATCGCGTCGGCCCAGCTGACACGCTCCCTCGATCCGCCACGACGCAACAACGGATAGCGCGCCCGGTTGTCGGCCGCAATCGTGTGATGTTCGGACAGTCCCTTCGGACACAACATGCCGCGGTTGACCGGATGATCGGGGTTGCCGCGGACACTCACCGCACGACCGTCCTTCACGCCGATGAACATGCCGCAGCCCACCGAGCAGTAGCCGCAGGTCGTCGCGACCCACCGGTCGGGGATCTTCTGAGCGGACACGTAGCCGACAACCGGATCCACCCCGTAGTGATAACGGTCGGCTCGCGTGTCGAGACCGAGCATCTCTTTCAAGGTCATACGGCCTCGCTTGCTGACGCGATGTAGGGCGTGGCCATGTGCCGTGGAACGACGCTGACGAAGAACAGATAGCGCTCCAGGAGTTCGGCGGCGATCGCGAGCACGAGCGACGCCGCCATCACGAGACGCACCGAACCGAGAGCGCTCGGTGAATGCAGCAGCAGCGGTGAACCGGCCATCAGCGGCAGGGCGATCGCGCCGACCACCAGCAGCAACGCGCGCAGCAGCACGCGCCGCGCGAGGACGGTCGAGAGCAGTCGTGCCGTACCCTTCAACTCCGCGTTGTCCGACGCGATGCAACGGAAGAAGCGGAGCGCGAAGACCAAGGCTTGACCGCCAGCCATCGATGCGGCGGACACCGCGAGCCACCGGCTGTCACCAACGCCGGCCGCCGCCGCGAACAGCGGTCCGAGAATCCCCGCGGTGAGCGTGAACTGCAGCAACGTGTAGGGCGTGTTCCATGCCGGCCGCGCAGGAACCCGATAGATGCAGGCGCTCGCCAGCACACCAGATAGACCGCAGACCACAGTCAGCGCACCGACCCATGCGCTCCACGCCACTCCGGCCCAGAGCAGCACCGCATACGCACCGGCCACTGCCGAGAACGCGCCGAACAACAGCACTTCACGACTGAGCCATGAGCGACGCCACATGCGCAGTGCGCGATAGGCGTGCACCGGCCGGCCAAGATGAAACGTCGCCGCGCCGAGTGCGACCGCACCGACTGTCAGCGACACAGCGGCGGCCAGGCCGAGTGGCGTCGAGGCGCCGAGCAGCTGCAGCAGCCAGATCGTGACGAACGCGCCCACCGACATCTGCGTGAGCACGGTCATCAGAATCAGCGACCAGTGCGGATGCTCGGGCTTGACGTGCGTGATATCTCGCGGTCGCGCGTTGGGCGGCGTCGCCTCCGGCAGCGTGACGCGCGTGGTCGAGAGGCTGTCGTCGTGGAACGGCGAACCGTCGGGCGCACCCGGGCGCTCGACCGTTCGACGCCACTCGCTCACCTTCACGATCTCGATCTGGAGCGCACCCTCCGGACACGCGCTCACACAGGCCGGCGCCTGGCCGAGCGACAGGCGGCCGTGGCACATGTCGCATTTCCCCACGACACCGCGCTCGGGGTTGTACTGCGGCACCCCGTAGGAACAGTTCCACGTGCAGTACTGACAGCCGATGCACGCATCGGCGCTGTGCGAGACGATGCCGGTGATCGGATCCTTCGTGTAGGCGTCGACCGGACATCCCGCCAGACAGGTCGGCTCGAGGCAGTGGTTGCAGCCCATCGAGAGGTACGAGCGCGACGTCTGCGGGTAGAAGCCGCCTTCAATCTCGCCCACACGCCGCCAGTTGATCGGCGCCGGGTTGCCGTTCTGCTCGTTGCAGGCGACGACGCAGCACTTGCATCCGATGCAGGCGCGCATGTCGACGTGAAACCGATACTGCTCGCCCGGGCCGGGCGCACGGTCAGGCATGCGCGACCCCTCCGGATCGCGCGGACGACGCCGCACGAGAGGCACGATGGCGGGATGCGCGTCTGGACGCGTTCGCGGTGTGAGCCGCGCGAGCGCAAGGCCGTCCTCACTCGCACGCTTCATCAAGGGCAACGACACGATGGGTCTCCAGGGTGGTGAACGCAATGCATGCCGCGGGCCGTTTCCGGGGACGCGGTCGTCTTGGTGAGAACGCGTTGAAAGATCGAGGCGATGACGATTGTCGGCAGGGAAATGCGAACGTCAGAACGCTACGTGATTGTTCAAGAGATCTTTGAAGTCGACAAAATTGGAGGAGACGTGTGAACCGCGTTCAAGTGATTGACTCTGAAGGGCCACATCGGAAAAACGGCACGCGCCCGCGTCCGATTTCGATCATCCATCTTCGTAGCGATCGAGTGTCGGCGTCGTCCATCGAGCGCATTCATTGAGAACGCTGGGTCTTCTCGGCACAACGCGACCAAATTGTGGGAAGTCCGACGCCGCCACACAGATTTGACGAGCGATCGATCTCACACATGACCACCATTTGCGACGAGCTGACGAGCGAATCGTCGAGCCGATCGCACGCGAACGCAGGCGGAATGACGCTTGCTATCACAAACGGAGAGCGGAGGCTTGAGCCTCCGCGTTCGCGCAAACGCAGCCGTGAGGCTGCGAATCAGGATCGGCCACGTCGCCTCCTTTGATTGACGAATTCTGATTGGACGAATTCGGCGCGTCCACGAGGACGCCTCCGATGAAACGGGAGCGTGACGTGACACATTCATCGAAGCGGGGCCGCGCCATCGTCGGCGCGGCGGCACTCGCGGTCCTGCCATCGCTGGCATCCGCGCAGGCGCCAGGCGACAACAAACCGGTTGCGCAGGCCGCTGCACCCGCAGCGCAGGTCCAGCAGGCACCACAACCGCCCCTTCCCAACCGCGTCAACACCGTACTGCCCGCCTGGCTGCGTGTACGCGGAGAGTTCCGGGAGCGCTTCGAAGGCTTCGACGGCGCGAGCTTCATCGACGGGCGCGACGACTACTACGCACTCAGCCGCGTCCGTGTGAACGCGACGATCACGCCGTCGAAATCGTTGTCGTTCCAGGCCAACGTGCAGGACGCCCGTGTCGCGGACAAGCAGATCGGTCCCACGACCGCGCCGTTCCGCGGCCCGTTCGATCTGCGCACGGCATTCGCAGATGTCGGCAGCGGCACCGCGCCCGTCGCGTTCCGCCTCGGCCGTCAGGAACTGGCGTTCGGCGAGCAGCGGCTGCTCGGGCATCTCGCCTGGGTCAACACCGGCCGCACGTGGGATGCCGCTCGCGTGATTCTGCGATCGAAGGCGTTTCAGGCAGACGTGTTCGGCGCGTCGCTCGTACGAAGCCTGCCCGACGAGTTCGACAAGAGCGGCAACGGCAATCGGCTGGCGGGTGTGTATGCGACGACCGGCAAGCTCGTGCCGAATGCGTCGGTCGAGCCGTTCGTGTTCTATCGACGCGACGTGAACCTCCCGAGTGAGCTCGGCGCGATCGGCAATCTTCATCAGACGACGGTCGGCACACGCGTCGCAGGCAAGCTGCCGGCACGTCTCGACTACAGCGTCGAGATGGCGCTCCAGCGAGGATCGCTCGCGGACGACACGGTACACGCGTGGGCGGGCCACTGGCAGATGCGTGAGTCGCTGCCCGGCGCCGGCAGCATCAAGCTCATCTCGGAATACAACGTCGCTTCCGGCGACGACAACCCGACCGACGGCACGAGAACGACCTTCGATCAGCTCTACCCCACCGGCCACGACAAGCTTGGCCTCGCCGATCAAGTCGGGTGGCGCAACGTCCGGCACCTGCGTGAGGGCGTCGAATTCACGCCGATCAAAGCGACACCATTCTCGGTGAGTTATCACTCGTGGTGGCTCGCCGATCGCCACGACGCACTCTACGCAGCAAGCGGCGCGCTGATCGCGCGCGTGCCTGGCGGCGCCGCCGCCTCGCACGTCGGTCAGGAGGTCGACGTGCAGGTGTCTCGTGCGCTGACGCCGCAGATTCAGATGGCCGCTGGATACGCGCACCTGTTCACAGGTGCCTTTCTCAAACAGGCGACGCCTGGCGCGTCCTACAGCCAGCCCTACGTGATGGTCACTTATGTCTTTCTCGCGGAGAAGTGATGAAGCGACGAGAGTTTCTAGCGACGACAGCGACGACCGCGGGCGCATTGCTCGCGGGCCTGCCTTCTGGTTGGACCGGTGGCGTCTACGCAGACGACTCGCCTGAGACGAGGAATATTCGATTCGGGATCATCGCGCTCACCGACTGCGCCCCGATCGTCATGGCGCACGAACTGGGCTACTTCAAGAAGTTCGGCATCGAGTCGGTCATCTCCAAGGAAGCGTCATGGGCAGTGATCCGCGACAAGGTCACGCTCGGCGAGAACCAGGCGACGCACATGCTGATCGGCATGCCGATCGCCTCGACGATGGGCCTGGCGGGTTCACCGGTGCGGCCGATGGTCGTCCCCTGGCTCCTCAACCGCAACGGCCAGGCGATCACGTTGAACAACAAATTGAAGCAGGCCGGCGTGCGCACGCCGGCGCAGCTCAAACCGGTAGTCGATCGCGCCAAGGCGAGCGGCGATCCGATGACGTTCGCGATGACGTTCCCGCCGGGCACGCACGCGATGTGGATCCGCTACTGGCTCGCATCCGGCGGCATCCATCCGGACAAAGACGTCAGCCTCATCACCATCCCGCCCGCGCAGATGGTAGCCAACATGAAGGTCGACAAGATGGACGGCTTCTGCGTGGGCGAACCGTGGAACCACCGCGCGATCGAAGACGGCATCGGGTTCACCGCGATCACGACGCAGCAGATGTGGAAGGATCACCCCGAAAAAGTGTGCGCGTTCACCGAGGAGTTCGCGACCAAGAACCCGCGAACGGTGAAAGCGACCCTGAAGGCGCTGCACCTGGCGAGCGTGCACCTCGACGATCTCAACAACCGCGCGAAGGCGGCCGAGGTGATCGCGCGGCCCGCGTACATCAACTGCCCGCCGTCGATCATCCTCGAGCGGCTGCTCGGCAAATACAACTACGGCGACGGCCGGACGGAACAGGATCCGAACTACATGATCTTTTCGCAGCGCCGCTGCAATCTGCCGCAGCGCGTCTACGGGACGTGGTGGCTCACGCAGCTGCGACGGTGGGGATTCACCAAAGGTGCCCCCGACTACGCGGGGATTGCCGCGCGTGTGATTCGCCCTGACATCTATCTCGAGGCGATGAAGGAAATGGGCGTGAAGGTCGACGCCACCGAGGAGAAATCGATCACGCTCTTCGACGGCGTGTTCGACGGGAAGGACCCCGACAGGTACGCGAGGTCATTCGCGATCAACAGCCTACAGGGATAGCGACAGTGTAGGCCGGTCCGCCTTCGCAAGCTCCGGCGAGACCGGCATGGAGTTGACTTGACCAGACGATTACTCAACCTCGTTCTCCCCCTCTGTGGCGTCGCGCTCGCTGTGATCGCGTGGTGGGCGGCGAGCCGCGCTGTCGGCGATCTCCCCTCACCGGCGCGGACGTGGGAGGAAAGCAAGCTCTACATCCTCGAACCGCTCGCCAAGCGCGGCGAGATGGACCAGGGTATCGTCCTCCTCGCGTTCTACAGCCTGCTTCGCGTGGCACGCGGGTTCCTCCTCGGCATCCTGATCGCCACGCCGATCGGGTTCCTGCTTGGCGTGTCGTCGACGCTGACGCGGATGTTCGATCCCATCATGCAGGTGCTGCGGCCGATCTCCCCGCTCGCCTGGCTGCCGCTCGGCCTCGTCATCTTTCAGAAGTCCGAGCCGGCCGCGCTCTTCGCGATCGCCGTGTGCTCGATGTGGCCGACGGTCATCAACACGATGATGGGCGTCCGCGCGATTCCGCAGGACTACTGGAATGTCGCGAAGGTGCTGCGGCTGTCGCGGTTCACGACGTTCACCAAGATCATCGTGCCGGCCACGCTCCCCTACATGTTCACGGGCTATCGCTTGAGCCTGGGCATTGCCTGGCTCGTCATCGTCGCAAGCGAGATGCTCACCGGCACACCCGGCGTTGGCGGCTTTCTGTGGCAGGAGTACAACAGCCTCGTCTACGCACACATCCTGCTCGCGATCATCACGATCGGCGTCGTCGGCTTCGCCCTCGATCGACTGATGGGCATGGCTGAAGCCAGACTGCGGACGGTGTGATGGCGTTCATCGAGATCGAGGGCCTCTCGAAGTCTTTTCACGGCAGCGCCGGCACGCGCCACGTGCTGCGCCACGTCTCGCTGACCATCGAGCGCGGCGAGTTCGTATCGATCGTCGGTGCCATGGGCAGCGGCAAGTCGACGCTCCTCAATCTCCTCTCCGGCCTGACCGAGCCTGACACGGGAACCGTGACCGTCGGCGGCACCGTCACGCGCGGCGTCCGGAGTGACGCCGCGGTAGTCTTTCAGAACTACTCGCTGCTGCCCTGGTTCACGGCACTGGAAAACGTGCGGCTGGCGGTCGAAGCGGCGTGTCCCCAACTGTCGAAGGAAGACCAGCGGGCCCGCGCGACACGGACGCTGGAACGAGTGGGCCTCGGCAACGCCCTCCACAAACGACCGCGTCAGCTCTCGGGCGGCATGCGCCAGCGCGTGGCGATCGCCCGGGCGTTTGCGACGATGCCCGATGTGCTGTTTCTCGATGAGCCGTTCGGAGCACTCGATGCGCTGACGCGGGAGACGCTGCAGCAGGAGCTCGCACGTCTGTGCCGCGATGACGACCGCCAGGTGACGACCGTCATGATCACCAACAGCGTCGAAGAAGCCATCCTGCTCTCCGATCGGATCGTGCCGATGATCCCTGGTCCGCCTGCGACGCTTGGCACGCCGATCCCGGTCGAGCTGCCACGCCCGCGTTCACTCGCGCAACTCGCACACGACGAACAGGCCACGCTCGCGCGCGCCCATGTCGTCGCGGCATTGACCGCTGCGCTTGGACGGAAGCGTCCGAACGCCATGCTCCACTCCGACGCAGCGTCCGCAGTACTGCGGCCCGTGGCCGAGGACACACGATGAACGTACCGCTCGAGCTCACCGGTCTCACCAAGGTCTTCCCTACTTCGTCGGGTTCCTTTGTCGCCGTGAAGGATGTCAACGCCGGGATCGAGGCTGGCGAGTTCGTGGCGATCCTGGGCCATTCCGGATGCGGCAAGTCGACGGTGCTGTCGATTCTTGCCGGCCTCGATCAGGCAACCTTCGGCGGTGTGGTCATCGATGGCAGGCAAGTCACGACGCCGGGGCCCGAGCGAGCGATCGTGTTTCAATCGCCGTGTCTGCTTCCGTGGCTCACGGCACAGCAGAACGTGCTCCTGGCCGCCTCGCAGGGAGCCGTTGCCCGGAGCCGCAGCGAGGCTCGAGCTGCCGCAGACCACTACCTTCAGCTCGTGGGCGTCGACGATGCGGTGGACCAGCTGCCGGCGCAGCTTTCGCTCGGCACGCAGCAATGCGTCTCGCTGGCCCGCGCACTGTCGGCCGAACCGCGATTCCTGTTGCTCGACGAACCGTTCTCGATGCTCGACTCGCTGACGCGGTTCGAGCTGCAGGACGTGCTGCTCCGGGTATGGGAGGCGTCGGGCAAGACCGTCGTCATGGTGACGCACGATGTCGACGAAGCGCTCTACCTCGCCGATCGGCTGATTCTCATGACCGACGGCCCCGAGGCCACCGTCGGCGACGAACTTCGCGTGCCGTTCCCCCGCCCGCGTTCACGCGCCGCCGTGCTCGCGCATCCGCACTATCACGCCTGCCGCCGGCACGTGATCGATTTCCTCGAACACCACGCGAACCAATCCAAGCCGAGCGCAATCGATGAAGTCTTGCGCAGAGCCTGACGGGTTGTCGGTGCGAGCCCGCTGACGCGGTGGGTGCGATCCAACTGACGCGCGTCGGTGCGATCCCGATCCATGTCGGTGCGATCCGACTGAGCCATGTCGGTGCGATCTCAAAGCGCACCGACTAGGAACACGTTCGCACCGACAAGCGTCAGTTGATCGCACCGACCGCGTTAGCCGGATCGCACCGACAGGAATCGGGATCGCACCGACTCTCGCCCAGAGAGCTCGCACCGACAATCGTCAGGTTTTTCGTCAGTTGGGTAGTTTGAACGCTATCAATTCCGCGCTGTATCCTGCGCCGCTCACGGCGACGACGATGTACTGCTTGCCGTTCAGCATGTAACTCATGGGCGAGCCGCTTTGCGGAGCGGGCATGTAGACCGCACCGACTTCCTTGCCGCTGGCTTTGTCGTAAGCGCGCAGCATCGCGCCGCGCGCGCCGGAAGGCGTCGGTCCGAATCCCGGTTCGCCGACGACGAGCAGCGTCTTGGTCACCAGCTGGCCAACCGTGCCCGTGCGACCGGTGCGAGGAAGCGTCAGTCCTTTGAGCGCGGGGTTGTTGCGCACGTTGTCGGGTGTCTCGCCGTGAGCGACCTGCCAGACGATCTCGCCAGTCTTCATATCGATCGCGCTGAGCTGACCGTACGGCGGCTTCATCAACGGCAGCCCGCGGACGGTTGGAGCCGCAGGCGCACCGCCCTCGCCACCGCCGGCGTTGGCGCCGGAGCCGCCGGAGGTCCTGGCGCCGGTTTCCGCGTTCCCCTGCACGTAGGGCAGATCGTTCTTGGTCGGATCGCGCGGCGGGACGAGTCCCAACAGGCTGAGCACTTTGCTCGACGACACATACAGAATCTGCGTCTCGGGATCGATCGAACCGCCCGGCCAGTTCGTGCCGCCACCCGCGGTCGCGATGGCGAGCGTCGCCAGCGGCCCGCCGAGTACGCTGACGACCGGCGGCGTGAAGACGGGACCGAGTTTGTACTTCGAGGCGATCTTCTCGCCCTCTGCGCGCAGCTCCGGCGTGAAATTGATCAAATCGTCGAGCACGAACCCTTGCGTGTCGTATGCCTTTGGCCTGGTCGGAATCGGCTGCGTCGGCGAGTACCACTCACCGGGGACGGTCCCCTTCTCCACGGGTCGCTCTTCGATCGGCCAGATCGGCTGGCCGGTTTCGCGGTTGAACACGTAGAGGAACGCCTGCTTCGTCGGCTGCGCGACCGCTTTGATCGTGCGTCCGTTCATCGTCACGTCGAAGAGAATCGGCGCACACGGGATGTCCATGTCCCAGATGCCGTGGTGCACGAGCTGGTAGTGCCACTTGCGTTTGCCGGTCTGCAGATCGACTGCAACGAGAGTCTCACCGAAGAGACCGTTACCCGGCCGCATGCCGCCGAAGTAGTCGCCGGTCGGCATCTCGACCGGGAGATACACGAGCCCCAGCTGCTCGTCGACGCTGATTTGTCCCCAGACACCGGCATTACCGGTGTAGACCCACGAATCCTTCAGCCACGTGTCGCTGCCGAACTCACCCGGCTCGGGGATCGTGTGAAAGATCCACAGACGCTTGCCGGTGCGGACGTCGAAGCCGCGCACGTATCCCTTGACATTGGTCTTGCCGGTCGGCACGCCGCCCGACTTGTGGGCCGCGCCGACGATGACGACATCCTTTGCCACCACCGGCGTGGCGTGCAGACCGATCTCGGCCGACAGCGGATCGATCGTCTGGTCGTCGTTCTGCTTCAGATCGACGATGCCGTTCACGCCGAAGCCGGGAACGCGGATGCCGGTCCTGGCGTCGAGCGCGACGAGCTGATAGCCAGGGGTCACATAGAGAATCCGCGCTTCTTTTCCGTCGGACCAATACGCCAGACCGCGCCCCGAGAGCTGTCGCGGTGCGGCGGCACCACGCGCGCCCTCCTGCTCGCTGTGCATCCAGATCTGCTCACCGGTGGCAGCATCGACCGCCACGACCGCGCGGCGCGTGCCGGCGGTCGTATAGAGCACGCCCTTCACCATCAGCGGTGTCGACTCGAACTGGAACTCGGGGCGGGGACCGAGATTGTCGGTCTTGAAACGCCACGCGATCTCGAGCGTGTTGAAGTTGGCGCCGGTGATCTGATCGAGCGGCGCGTATTTGGTGTTGCCGAGATCGCCGCCGTAGGTCGGCCACTCGCCGTTGGTGGTGCCGCGCTGTGCCGACACGCCCATCGCCAGGGCGCCGACCAGCCCAATCGCCAGCATCCACGCCGTCGTCTGACGCCGCATCGTGACGTTCATCGGGAGCTCCTGTGTCTAGCGTGACTGGACATTTTTGTCTATACTACATAGACATTGTGGGCCACCCTAAAGGGTGGCCCCTACGAGACCCTTCGGCCGCCTGAAGGCGGCCCCGACGTACGATGACTACCGACCCGAGTCTCCTCGAAAAAGCCAGGACCGCCGGGGCGCAGCTCGCCGAGGCCGAACGGCAGGTCCTCGTGTCGCGCGCAGACTACCACACGGCGATTCGTCGTCTCCATCAGGCCGGCAGCTCGCTCCGCGAGATCGCCGAGCAGCTGTCGTTGAGCCACCAGCGCGTGCAGCAGATCGTCAACGCCGCTGGCGGCAGCTGGTGGCAGATGTGGCGGGGACGACGCGGCACCCGGGACGCCGTGTGCACCTGGTGCGATCGTCCGCCGAGCGAAGTGGCCAAGCTCATCGCCGGTCCCAGGGTGTTCATCTGCGATGAATGCGTCACCGCCGCCGAGCGGCAACTCGCCCGTTCATCCGTAGAGCGGCGGCTTCAGCCGCCGCGACAGAGCGGCGCGACCAGCCGTCGCTGTGCGTTCTGCTCGCGACGCCCGAGCAAGGATCGCTCGCTCGCGCCAGCCCCGCACAGCATCTGCAGTGACTGCCTGCGCGCCTGCCGCGAGATCCTCGACTCCTCTACTTGATCCCCGCGGCACCGGCTGCTGCGGTCGCCCCATCCTGCTGGCTCGTTCCACCCGATGCGCCGATCGCGCCGACGATGCGTCCGCCCATCATCAGCGGCACGCCGCCTTCGACCGCGACCGCGCCTGCGAGCGACAGAATCCGCCAACCATCGCCGCCAGCCGCGAGCGCGTCCTGGAACGCCTTGGTCGGCCGCTTGAAGCGCGCCGCCGAACGCGCTTTGGCCTGCGCGATGTCGACGCTGCCGACCTGCGTGTTGTCCATCCGCTCGAAGTAGACCAGCTCGCCCCACGGATCCACGATCGCGATCGCCATCGTCCACTGGTTCTTCTTCGCTTCGGCGATCGCAGCGGCGGCAATCGGCTTCGCCTGGTCGGCGGTGATCGGATTCCCATACATCGCCGGTGGTCCCTGAGCTGCGACCGGCGGCGCCATCAACGCTGACGCCATCAACAGCGCCGCGCCTACGAGTCGTGATGTGTTCGTCATCGTCGCGGGATTATACGCGGGCCCTGTCATGCAGAATACAGAATGCAAAATGCAGACACTGCCCCGCCCTCGAGGCCACGACGCGGACGACAGATCGCGTCTGCATTCTGCGTTCTCCATTCTGAATTCGTATAGATTCATCAAATGAGCGCGCACGCAATCCTCTGCACTGTCGTCGATCGGCCGGGCATGCTCTCCGATCTCACGAGGGTCCTGGCCGATCACGGCGCCAACATCACCTACGTCGACATTCACGCCGGCGGCCCGTCGGTCGGGATCTACTTCGAGTTCACGGTGCTCGACGAGCGGCTCGACCCGGTGCTCAACGGGCTCCGCAGCGTGTCAGAGGTGTCGCACGTCAACGAGACACCGTCGTTCGCCAAGATCTACGGCAAGCGGATCATCGTGATGGGTGGGGGCGCGCAGGTCGGACAGGTGGCGATGGGTGCGATCACGGAGGCCGATCGGCACAACATCCGCGGCGAGCGCATTTCAGTCGACACCATCCCGCTCGTAGGCGAGCAGGAACTGGCCGCGGCGGTTCGCGCCACCGGTCGTCTGCCCCGCGTGAAGATGCTCGTGCTCGCCGGCGCGCTGATGGGCGGCGACATCTCGACCGCGGTCGAAGAGGTTCGGGCGATGGGCCTGCGGGTCATCTCACTCAACATGGCGGGCAGCGTCCCCGACGCCGCCGATCTCGTCGTCAGTGATCCAGTGCAGGCCGGTGTGATGGCGGTGATGGCGGTCGCCGACACGGCCAAGTTTGATCTGATGCGGCAACTGAAACGGCGCTACTGAACGGATCGACTATATACAAGTGCCCCGTTTCCTCCGTTTTCCCCGTTGCCTCCGTGTTCAATACTCTTCTCCGTTCGCTCCGTAGTCTCCGTTTCCGGCATTGGGATCAGCGTCGAGACTCACGCCACGATTCACCATGACGGAGAGTGGACGCGCGCTCGGCCAGCGCGATGAACTCACCGCGATAGCCTTCCGCGTCGGGCCCTCGGAACTGCTTCGCCCGAGCGATCAGCGACTCGAACGACATGGTGGACGGCTCCGGAGCGCCACGAAGCAGCATCCCGAACTCCGCGACCGCTGATGCGAACCCCACATTCGCAGTTATGGCGGCCGGCCGGTTCATCTGCACCTGACTCACAAGCTGGCTCGCATCACCGTCCGGTGCCTTGTAGCGCACTTTGACCGTCAGGAGCTCGCCCGAGGCCGCTGTGCGCGTCTCGCCCAGCTCGCGTTGATACTTCAGAGGATCGACGTCAGAGAGGTCGACCTTCACACCGGCAGGGACAATCTCATACAACGCCGTCACCGAGTGACCGGCTCCCATTTCGCCGGCGTCCTTCTTGTCATCGTTGAAGTCCTCGCTTCGAAGCAGACGATTCTCATACCCGATCAGGCGGTAGGCGGCCACCTCGCGCGGATTGAACTCCACCTGAATCTTTACGTCCTTTGCGATCGTCTCGAGAGTGCCACCGGCCTCGCGCACCAGTACCTTCCGGGCCTCGTTCAGCGAATCGAGATAGGCGTAGTTGCCATTTCCCTTGTCCGCGAGCTTCTCCATGGTCGAGTCCTTGAGATTGCCCGTACCGACGCCAAGCACTGACAGGAAGATTCCACTCTCACGCTCGCGTTCGATGAGTTGCACCAAGTCGCTCTGGTTGGTGACCCCGACGTTGAAGTCGCCATCGGTTGCCAGCACCACGCGATTGACTCCGCCCTTCAGGAAGTTGCCGCGCGCCACCTCGTAGGCCAGCGTGATCCCCGACGCTCCGTTGGTGGATCCGCCGGCTTCGAGCCGCGCCAGCGCCTGATGGATGCGCTCCTTCTGATCGCCGGAGGTCGACGGCAGCACAAGGCCGCTCGCGCCGGCGTAGACGACGATGGCCACGCGATCGCGCTCGGTCAGGACGTCAGTGAGCATGCGCATCGCGGTCCGCACCAGCGGCAGCTTGTCGGGTGGCATCATCGAACCCGACACATCGAGCAGGAAGACCAGATTGCGCGCAGCGGGATCGCGCTCCGGCAGTGCGCGGCCCTGAAGACCGACGAGCGCCAGGCGATGTTGCGAGTTCCAGGGACACGATGCGAGTTCGGTCGTGATCGAGAACGGCGCACCGTTTGATGGTTGCGGGTAGTCATAGCGGAAGTAGTTGAGCAGTTCCTCTATTCGCACTGCACCAGCTGGTGGCAAGTCGCCGCCCGTGAGGAATCTGCGCACGTTGGCGTACGACGCAGTATCGACATCGATCGAAAACGTCGACAACGGATCCACGCTGACGCGATGGAACCGGTTCTCCTCGATGTGGTCGTAGGCCTCCGTGTTGAACGGATCTGCGTCGCGGACAAACGGAGTAGTGGGAGCTTCCAGCGAGTTCTTCGCGAGCGGCAGAGGCGCCTGGTTCTCGATGACCTTCTTCTGCCGGGCGCAGGTCCCGAGAGCAACAATGGCCACGGCAAACGACAGCCAACATGCGCGTACGCATGGCTTCACCTCCAACGTGTGGTGGTGTCGATCCGGATCGGCAGATTGCAGTGGCCACTATGCCGAGGCGTGCGCCTCGAGCACCCTGACACTGCTGTTAGACACCGGGCAGCATCAGTTGGTCTGGATGAAACGCGAAGGTCGATCCGCAGGTCCGCCTGAAGGCGGACACTACGCCTGCGGCTACGGCTGGTTCGACGACCAGCTGATGCTGCGGATGCGCCAGTCGCCCGTGTCTCGCGTGAGGATCATCAGCTGCGTGATGATGTACTTCTCGGGGTTGCCCTCGTCGTACTCCGCGCGCGAGATGACCCAGGCGGTATCACGGCCGTCGAAGGTCACACGCAGCGGGCCTCGCATGGGTTTGACCTTCTGCTCGAACTCGATGTCCGCGGGGAGATGGTTCATTTCGTATTCGGCCCGCGACTCTATCCGTCCCGACTCCATGAACACCGCGTCGGGCGCGATGAGACGCATGACGTCAGCGGGTTTGGCGGCGGTGATCCCCCCGTAGAAGGCTTTCACGACCGCGACGACGTCCGCTTCCTTTGGTGGCGGAGGCGTCCGGGCGCACGCAAACTGGGAGGCGACAAGGGCGACGATCCCGTAGCAGCAAACGCGAGCGGCTGTCATGGCGGATAGTCTATGGGTGATTCGCGACAGTAGATTAGCGAACCGTTAATGATTCGCCGCCCGGTTACCACCCTCGCTGCCGGTGATATTCGGCAACGAGCTCCTGAAGCCGTTCGCGCGACAACGCGGCTTCGGGATCGTTCGGCAGCGGCGTGCTGAGGAATCTCTCCGGTAGGGTGTCCTCGTCCGGTGTCCAGCCTGCCAGCAGATTGAATTGCCGCTTCGCCGCGACGATGCGACGGGCGGTCTCGCAAAGTTCGTCAGGCGTGACGTCCCATCCGGTCACAGCGCGCAGCATGCTGGCCGATTCGCCGTGGAAGTCCTCGAGTACGCGGCGCAGGAACTTGCACAGGATCAGCGAGTCCATGAGCGCGGCCTTGTCCTCGCTCTCGATCGCATGCCGGACCGAGTCGAGCGTGGCATGACGTCGATCGACCTTGTCCGAGAAGTCCACGTCGTACGCCCCGCTGCGATTGTGATCCGCGCCGCGCGCACCCACAGCGAAACCGAGCGCCATGGTCTGCAACCCACGCGGCTCGTAGCCAGGAATCTCGAGGCCCTTCACCTGCGGTGCGAACGCGATGCTCCCGCGCCCGATCTCGTCAGCAGCCCGTCGGCTACCTTCAGCGAGCAGCTGCCCGACGCCCTCGCGCCGGCCGATCACCTCGATCGCCTGCATCACAGCATCGCCGCTGCCGAATGTGAGCCACGGCTCGTCGAGCAAGCCGCGTTCTACGCATTCCATCGCGAACGCGATGGTGCCGCCCGTGCTGATCGTGTCGAGTCCGAGCTCGTCGCAGCGACGCGACGCACGCAAGACGGCATCGCCGTTACCCACGCCACACAACGATCCGAGCGCGAACAGGCTCTCGTATTCCAGTCGTACGCCTCGATCACCGAGTGAGTAAATGTGCTCGCAGCCGATCGTGCACGCCACGCAGCTCGCGCGGGTACGGGCGTGCGCCTCGCTCAACTGCTCGGGCGAAAGACTCGCGGCTTCGTCGAACGTGCCGCTCTGGAAATTCCGTGTCGGCAGTGTGCCGAAGCGATTGAACGTCAGCAGATTCGTTGCAGTACCGAGCTCGCGGTACTTCGCGGTCGCCGGTCCGAACGATCGCTTCGACAGATCACGGCTCAACTCGGTGAGCTCGCGCGGATGCGCCCACTCGACGCGTTTGGTGCCGCGCACGGCAATCGCCTTGACGTTCTTGCTGCCAAGCACCGCGCCACTGCCGCCGCGACCCGCGTGTCGTCCGTCATGCGAGATCGTCGCGTAGCGTACCTGACGCTCGCCGGCCGGCCCGATCGATGCGATGCGATAGTCCGAACCGAGCCGCGCGCGCAGCTTCTCCTCGGTCACCTGACACGTATCGCCGCGCAGATCATCGGCCGCCTGCAGCCGGACGTTGCCATCGTCGATGACCAGCACCGAAAGCATCGGGGCGCGCCCTACGATGACGATGGCGTCGCAGCCGACGCGTTTGCCGGAGATCGCAAAGCCGCTGCTCGCGAGCGAGTCGTTGAAGCGCTCGGTCAGTGGACTTCGGCTGACGACGGCGAACTTGGCTGATGTGGTCAGCGGACTGCCGACCAGCGGACTGAACGCAAAGACGAGCGGCGCGGCCGGCGACAGCGGATCGGCGATTCTGTAATGGGGTCGGGAGTCATTTCGAGAATCGAAATGACTCCCGACCCCATTCTCGTCCAGCAGGATCCGCGCGCCCAGACCACTACCACCGATGTACTGACGCAGAACCGTCTCGGAGAGCGGGATGTGATCGGACTCGCCAGTCGACGCGTCGATTAGGAGGTAACGCCCGTGATACCCAAAGGGCACGTCAGCCCCCTGCGTCGGCGGACAGGATCAGGAGGCGATCGTCGTCGGCGAGCGGCGTCGCTGGATCGCTCACGAACGCATCTCCGTTCAGATTGGCCGCAATCGAGGGATGGAGCCGGTCGTCGGTGATGAGCTCTCCCAGTGCAGGGCACCGCTCGGCCAGCGCTCCTAGCAGCTGACCCAGAGTGCCTGCCTCGACCTGCAGTTCTGCGAGGCCGGCACGTTCGCGAGGAATCCCCAGGAATTCGACGTACATATGCTTTGCGCGCAGCGCAAGAACCAGACGTAACCTGATGATAACATGGGCAGTTAACCCATTCAGATGGGTCCGACCGCCTTCGCTTTTCACGCTACGGCGGTCTCGCCGAAGCCTTGGCGGAGGCGGAAGACCCGTCTCTACGACTTATTGCCGAATGACTGTCGAGACCCCATCGAAAGGCAAACGCTCACGCGTGCGCTCGAAGCCCAAAGGGCGCGCCGTCGATCCACAGGCCCGTGACGAGATAGTCGCGCTGCTGGGCGACGCGCCGCGTCGCCGAGACCTGTTGATCGAGCACCTGCACAGGATTCAGGACCGGTATGGCTGTCTGTCGGCCCGCCATCTCGTCGCGCTCGCGGCCGAGATGAAGATGGCGATGGCCGAGGTCTATGAGGTCGCCACCTTCTACCACCACTTCGACGTGGTGAAAGAGGGGGACATCGCACCACCGGCGATCACCGTGCGCGTGTGCGATTCGATCGCGTGCGATCTGGCCGGCTCGAGTGCGCTGCTGAAGGCGCTTCCCGGAATCCTGGGCACGGACGTGCGCGTGCTCCACGCGCCGTGCGTCGGCCGTTGCGAAACCGCCCCCGTCGCAGTCGTCGGTCAGAACCCGGTGCCGCACGCCGCGACCGACAAGGTCGTCGCACTGGTCAAGGCGGGCGCCGTGACGCACTCCACAACGGATGTCACGATCACACCGGGTCATGTCGACTACGCTGCGTATCGAGCGAGCGGCGGATATGCACTGGCGGCGTCGTGCGTCAACGGCGAGCGCACGCCCGCTGACGTCATCGCCCTGATGGAAGATTCCGGGCTGCGCGGTCTCGGTGGCGCCGGTTTTCCCGCTGGCCGCAAATGGAAGCTCGTCGCCGCGGAACCGGCGCCGCGGCTCATGGCGATCAACATCGACGAGGGCGAGCCCGGCACGTTCAAGGACCGCTACTATCTCGAGCGCGATCCGCATCGCTTCCTCGAAGGCGCGATCATTGCCGCCTGGGCAGTCGGTATCGACGCCGTCTATATCTACCTGCGCGACGAGTACCACGGATGCCGCGCGATCCTCGAGCGCGAGCTTGCCGCGCTTCAGGCCGATCCGCCGTGCCGGATCCCCGAGTTCCACCTTCGTCGCGGCGCCGGCGCCTACATCTGCGGTGAAGAGTCGGCGATGATCGAGTCGATCGAGGGCAAGCGCGGCGAGCCGCGGCTGCGTCCTCCGTACGTGGCGCAGGTCGGGCTGTTCGATCGCCCCACCCTCGAGCACAACATGGAGACGCTGCACTGGGTGCGCGAGATCATCGAGCGAGGTCCCGGCTGGTTTGCGAGCCATGGACGCAACGGCCGCAAGGGCCTGCGCTCGTTCTCGGTCAGCGGCCGCGTCAAAAAGCCCGGCGTGCACCTCGCACCGGCGGGCATCACGCTCCAGGAGCTCATCGACGAGCACTGCGGCGGCATGCTCGACGGTCACACGCTGTACGGCTATCTACCGGGCGGTGCGTCGGGCGGCATCCTGCCTGCCTCGCTCGCCAACGTCCCGCTCGACTTCGACACGCTGACACCGTACGGCTGCTTCATCGGATCGGCCGCGATCGTCGTCTTGTCGGACAAGGACACGGCCACGCTGGCCGCGCGCAACCTGATGCAGTTCTTCGCGAACGAATCGTGCGGGCAGTGCACGCCGTGCCGCGTCGGCACGGAAAAGGCGCTGCATCTGATGCACGAGAAGCGATGGGACAAGCCGCTCCTTCAGGAGCTCTCCCAAGCGATGATGGATGCGTCGATCTGCGGCCTGGGCCAGGCGGCGCCGAATCCTGTGCTCTCTGTGTTGAAGTATTTCCCCTGGGAAGTCGAGTAATGCACGAGACGAACAAGGACATCGCAGCAAAGCTGGTCACGTTCACGCTCAACGGGACGACGGTCGCGGCGCGCGCCGATCGCTCGATCCTCCAGACCGCGGAGGAGCACGGCATCGACGTGCCCCGCCTCTGCTACATGGAGGGTATGCGTGCGGATGGCAACTGCCGCACGTGCATGGTCGAGATCAAGGGCGAGCGCGTCCTCGCTGCCTCGTGCTGTCGCTACCCGAAGGACGGCATGGAGGTGACGACCGACAGCCCGCGGGCCGTGATCAGCCAGAAGATGTCGCTCGAGCTGCTGCTCTCCGACATTCCCGAGACGTCCTACACGCTCAACTCCGAGCTCGATCTCTGGGCAAGGAAGATGGGCGTGGGCAAGCCTCGATTCAACTCCCGCCCGCAGCCGGTCGAAGATCTCTCGCACCCGGCAATGGCCGTGCACCTCGATGCCTGCATTCAGTGCAAGCGGTGCGTGCGCGCCTGCCGCGAGGAACAGGTCAACGACGTGATCGGCTACGCATTCCGCGGCGGCCACTCGAAGATCGTCTTCGACCTCGACGATCCGATGGGCGACTCGACCTGCGTCGCCTGTGGCGAGTGCGTGCAGGCGTGTCCAACCGGCGCGTTGATGCCGGCGCGCGATGTCGCGATGGTCGTGCCCGACAAGACGGTCGACTCGGTCTGTCCGTATTGCGGCGTCGGCTGTCAGCTCACCTACAACGTCAAGGGCAACAAGATCCTCTTCGTCCAGGGCAAGGATGGCCCCGCCAATTCGAGCCGTCTCTGCGTGAAAGGACGCTACGGCTTCGACTACGTGCAGCATCGCCATCGGTTGACGACGCCGCTGATTCGCAAGAAAGGTGTGCCGAAGCACAAGGATTTCACCGTCGATCCCGAGAAGTGGCACGAGGTGTTCCGCGAGGCGACGTGGGAGGAAGCACTCGACTTCGCGGCGAAGGGGCTGCGCGACATCCGCGACACCTACGGCAAGCGTTCGCTCGCCGGCTTCGGCTCTGCGAAAGGTACGAACGAAGAGGCGTATCTCTTTCAGAAGCTCGTTCGGACCGGCTTCGGATCGAACAACGTCGACCACTGCACGCGGCTGTGCCACGCGTCGAGCGTGGCGGCGCTGATGGAGGGCATCAATTCGGGCGCGGTGTCGAATCAGGTGCGCGACGTCGTCAACGCCGACGTGATCTTCATCATCGGGGCAAACCCGACCGTCAATCATCCGGTTGCGGCGACGTGGATCAAGAACGCCGTGAAGGCAGGAGTGAAGCTGGTCGTCGCCGATCCGCGCCGGAGCGATCTCGCCCGTCACGCCACCTACTTCCTGCAGTTCAACCCCGACACCGACGTTGCGCTTCTGAACGCGATGCTCAACGTCATTGTCGAGGAAGGGCTCGTGGACGAGGCGTTCATCCGCGATCGCACGTCAGGCTACGAGGCGCTGGCCGAGAACGTGAAGAAGTTCACGCCCGAGGCAATGGCCCCAATCTGCGGCATCGACGCACAGACGATCCGCGAAGTCGCGCGGCTCTACGCCACGTCGAAGGGGTCGATGATCCTCTGGGGTATGGGGATCTCACAGCACGTCCACGGCACCGACAACGCGCGCTGCCTGATCGCGCTCGCGCTGTCGACGGGCCAGATTGGCAAGCCTGGCTCGGGGCTGCACCCACTTCGCGGTCAGAACAATGTGCAGGGCGCGTCCGATTCGGGACTGATTCCGATTGCCTATCCTGACTATCAGCGCGTCAACTCGCCGGCGGCGCGCCAGCGCTTCGAAGCATTCTGGAAGACTGATCTCGATCCCGATGTCGGCCTGACCGTCGTCGAGATCATGAACGCGGCCAAGAAGCACGAAATCCGCGGCATGTACATCATGGGCGAGAACCCAGCGATGTCAGACCCCGACGTCGATCACGCACGCGAAGCCATGGCGGCGCTCGATCATCTCGTCGTGCAGGACATCTTCCTCACCGAGACGTCCTACCTCGCCGACGTCGTGCTGCCCGCCACCGCGTGGCCCGAAAAAGTCGGCACCGTCACGAATACCGATCGCATGGTGCAGCTTGGACGAAAAGCCATCGAGCCGCCCGGGCAGGCCAAGGAAGACTTCTGGCTGATCGTGCAGCTCGCCAAGCGGATCGGTCTCGATTGGAACTACACGCATCCACGCGAAGTGTTCGACGAGATGCGGCAGTGCATGGACTCGATCGCCGGCATCACGTGGGAACGGCTCGAAGCGGAGTCATCGGTGACCTATCCGTGCATCAAGGAGGGAGATCCCGGGGACCCGATCGTGTTCATCGACTCGTTCCCGACACAGAACGGACGCGCGACGTTCGTCCCGGCCGATCTCATTTCCGCGGCCGAGCGCCCCGATGCGGAGTACCCGATGGTGCTCATCACCGGCCGTCAGCTCGAGCACTGGCACACCGGATCGATGACTCGACGAGCCTCGGCGCTCGATTACATCGAGCCGGAGCCGGTCGCGTCGGTCCACCCGCTGGATCTCGAGAAGCTGGGGGTCGCTCCGGGTGGCATTCTGACGATCGAATCACGTCGTGGCAGCATCTCACTCTACGCGCGTGCGGACGAGGGCACGCCGCGCGGCGCCGTGTTCGTGCCGTTCTGCTTCTACGAGGCAGCGGCAAACCGGCTGACCAACCCGGTGCTCGATCCGTTCGGCAAGATTCCGGAGTTCAAGTACTGCGCGGTGCGGGTCACGAGCGGCGGCGACCAGCCCGAACGAATGAGCTTCGGCGGGGGGAGTCTGCTGGCGGATAAAATGCCGACCGCTCGCTCGTAATTCGACATTCAAAATGCGAAATGCAAAACGAATGCGCCGTCCGCTTCGAACCTTTTTGCATTTTGAATTTTGCATTTTGAATTACCGACTGTGACCAGCAGCAACTCTGCACGAGCGCCGGCAGACGTCCGAATGCAAGGCTTCGCACGACGTCATACCGTCAAGGCCGCGCTCGACTGGCTCGACACACAGCTCCGCACACTCGACGTCGAAGACGTTCCGCTGCGCCACGCCGCGGGCCGCGTCCTGGCATCGTCGATCGCCAGCGACATCGACATTCCCGGATTCGATCGGGCGACGATGGATGGGTACGCGGTGATCGCAGACAGCACTGAGGGAGCCACTGGGTACAACCGCGTCCCGCTGACGGTGGTCGGCGACGCCATGCCGGGCTCGCCATTCGGACGCGCGATCGTGACGGGCGAAGCCGTCCGCATCATGACGGGCGCGCCGATGCCGAACGGCAGCGACGCGGTGGTTCCTGCCGAATCGGTGGAGACCGATGCCGCCGCACGCGATACGGTCCTCGCGATTGCCGCGGTGTCGCCACAGAAGAACGTCGGGCATCGCGGCGAGGACATCGTCGCCGGCACCGTCGTGCTCGAAGCGGGCCGCGCACTGCGGCCGCAGGACCTCGGTGTGATCAGTTCGATCGGACTCGATCGCATCTGCGTCGTGCGCCAGCCGCGTGTCCGCCTGGTGATCACAGGCAACGAGCTCCTCGCGTCGGGGTCGAAGCCGCACGGCGTTCACATCACCGACGCCAATGGTCCGATGCTCACGGCGCTTGCCGAGCGCGACGGGGCTCTCGTCGACTTTCCCGGTCTGATCCGCGATGACGCTGGCGCAATCCTGGCTGCGATGACCGCGCCCTCGGATGTCGTGATCGTCTCTGGTGGATCGAGTGTCGGGATCGAGGACCTCGCGCCGACACTGGTCGCCACACACGGGGAGCTGGCGGTTCACGGGATCGCGATGCGACCGAGCAGCCCCACGGGGATGGGCACAATCGGAGACCGCCTCGTTTTCCTGCTTCCAGGCAATCCGGTATCCGCGCTCTGCGCCTACGACTTCTTCGCCGGCCGTGCGATTCGCGCGCTCGGCGGCCGCCCGAAGGAATGGCCGTATCGCCGCATGCGCGGCGCGCTCGCCCGCAAGATCAGCTCGCCGATTGGACGCCTCGACTACGCGCGCGTGCGGATCGAGGACGGCCGCATCGAACCACTCGCGGTCGCCGGCGCCTCCGTGCTCTCGTCGACGACGCGAGCAGACGGCTTCGTGATCGTCGCCGACGACAGCGAAGGCTTCAGCGCTGGTACCGAGGTCGACGTGTGGCTCTATGCGTGAGCCGCCCTTTGCCAAAAGCTCCGGCGTGCCGGGGCAAGAGCAGTTCCTTCAGGTCCTCGATCGCGATGAGGCCGATCGGCGCTTCCGCGCTGCGATCGACCTCGCGCCGCGCGGAATCGAGACCGTCGCTCTGGACACTGCGCTTGGCCGCGTCCTCGCGGTCGACGTCGTGTCACCGGTCGATGTCCCGTCGTTCGATCGCTCGAACGTCGACGGCTTCGCGGTGATTGCGGAGGACACGTTCGGCGCGTCCGAGGAAGTTCCCCGGTGCGTCCATCTGGCTGAAGAAGTAATCCATACCGGCACCATTCCGAAGACGATCGTCACGCGCGGACAGGCCGTCGCAATCGCCACCGGCGGCATGATGCCGCGTGGCGCCGACGCCGTGGTGATGGTCGAACATGCGGACGTCAGCGGCGGTGAGCTCCGGATTGGACGCGCGGTCACTGCCGGCGGAGGCGTCTCATTCGCCGGCACCGACATCACGGCCGGCGAAACGGTGCTGCGGCGCGGAACCATCCTGACCAGCCGCGACACCGGCGTGCTGGCCGCGATCGGTGTCGCTGACGTCGACGTCTGGCGCACGCCGATCGTCGCGATCCTCTCGACCGGCGACGAGATCATCGCGCCCGGCGAGCCGATGCGGCCGGCGCGCGTCTACGACTCGAACGCGCAGGTCCTCGCCGATGCCGTTCGCGAGCTCGGTGGCGAGCCTCGCCGCCTCGGCATCATGCCCGACGATATCGACGCGCTGCGCGCCAAGGTGCGTGAAGCGCTCGAAGTCGGCGACATCGTGCTGCTATCGGGGGGCACGAGCAAAGGTGCCGGCGACGTCTCGTATCGAGTCGCTGCAGAGCTCACCGATCCCGGTATCGTCGCGCATGGCGTCGCGCTCAAGCCGGGGAAGCCGATCTGTCTGGCAGCAACGCACGGACGTCCTGTCGTCGTGCTGCCGGGCTTTCCCACGTCGGCCATCTTCACGTTTCACGAGTTCGTCGCGCCGGTACTCTCCGCGATGGCCGGCCGCACGCATCAGACGCACGCCACAGTGCAGGCGACGCTGGCCGTGAAAGTGAACAGCGAGATCGGCCGCACCGAGTATCTGCTGGTAGGTCTCGTCGAAACGCCGGACCCATCGGGGCCGCCTGAAGGCGGCCCCTACGTCGCGTATCCAATGGGCCAGGGCTCAGGGAGCGTGACCACCTTCAGCCGTGCCGACGGGTTCACGACGATCGATCGTCACGAAGAGATCGTCCCCGCAGGAACGACGGTCACTGTGCAGCTGCTTGGCCGCGAGCTGCAGCTCGCGGATCTCGTCGTCATCGGCAGCCACTGCATCGGCCTCGACTATCTTCTCGGCGAACTGCAGAAGGCCGGCGTGCGATCGAAGTTCATCGCCGTCGGCAGCCTTGCGGGGCTCGAAGCCGCCAAGCGAGGCGAATGCGACCTCGCCGGCATTCATCTGCTCGATGCGAAGACCGGCGAGTACAACACGCCCTTCCTCACGCCGACGCTCGCCCTGATTCCCGGTTACGGACGTCTGCAGGGAATCGTGTTCCGCACAGGAGACGCACGATTCGAGGGGCGATCCGGCGCAGGGGCAATAGCCGCTGCAACAACCGACGCGTCATGTGTGATGGTGAATCGCAATCAGGGCAGCGGCACGCGCGCGCTGATCGATCGTCTGCTCAGTGGCAAGAAGCCGGCGGGCTACGCCGTGCAGCCGCGCAATCACAACGCCGTCGCCGCTGCGGTCGTGCAGCATCGCGCCGACTGGGGCGTAACGCTCGACACGATCGCACGCAGCGCGCACCTGGGGTTCATCCCGGTGCAGCAGGAACACTACGACTTCGTGGTCCCAAAGGCACGCATCGAGCGTCCAGGCGTCAAGACATTCATGTCGCTGTTGTCTGAGTCCGCAACCATTGACGCCCTTGTTGGCCTCGGGATGAAGGTAGAATCGCCGCATACTCGATGAGAGTCGCCAGCGTCGCGCTCGCGTTGCTTCTCGCGCATGTCCCTGGCCTGTACGCCTGGGCGCAAACATCGAACATCGAACAGGTGCTGGCGAAGCCGGTCTCGCCCGGGACGGTCGCAGCACTCGCCAACTACCCGGCCACTCCCGCGGTCCTGTCCAGACTCGAATCCGCGTTGAAGGACCAGCGCCCCGGGGTAAGGGCTGCCGCGGCGCGCGTGATCTTCACGTGATCATCGACTCCGTGATCAGCCCGACGGGTTGCGTCGCGCGAGCGGAGATTGCGCGTCAGCTCGACCCTCGTCTGGACGGGGCTGCGCTTCGGGCCGTTCTCGGCTGGCGGTTCACACCGGCGACGCTGAACGGAACGGCCGTCCCGGTGATCGTGACCTTCATCCTGGCGTTCTCGCTTAAGTGATCGTCCTTCGAAGCTCGCCACAAACCGAAATACGAACGACGGCGCGCGGTGCTCGCGCGGCGTCGTTCGCGGTTCGAGCGACCTGCTGGCCTCGCTAACCCGCCTTGGCGGGCGCGACGGTCAGCTGATTCTGGACCGTGTAGCCCTTGGCCTTGTCACGCGCGATCTGTTCGGCGATCGTCTTCTGCTGAGCGGTCGGCACCGTTCCCTTCAGCACGACGGTTTTCGTGCTCGCCACGGTGTCGACGTTGATGTTGCTGGCATCGACGCGTCCGTCAGCAATCAGCGCAGACTTCACGTCGGCGGTGTTGACGCCCGCGTTGGTCTTCTCGACTGCCTTCTCCGTATCCTTCTGCGCACCCTTGACGGTGTTGGCGCACGCGCCCGTGAGTGTCGCCGCGAGAATACAGGCACAGAGGCCGGTTATGGTTCTGCTCACGTTCGTTCTCCCAGGGGGAGCTGGTCACGCATCAACGTGGTGGATAGCACGGGCGATGCCATCGGATCGCGTGCGGCGAGTCGAAAGATAAAAGCGAACTTCGACCTCGACCGGACCATCGCTCAGCGCTGCGATTCGCCCAAATTACAGCCGGTGTGAGGAATCCGACCTGATGCGTTGTGGCTCGACCGAACGCTTCAGTACACTCGCTCCATGGAAGCGGGACTCGTCCTCTGCGGCGGCAAGTCGACACGCATGGGCACGTCGAAGGCCCTGCTGCCCTTCGGCCCGGAGACGATGCTGCAGCGCGTCGTCCGCGTGCTGGGAGGCATCGTCGCGCCGATTGTGGTGGTTGCGGCTGTCGATCAGGAGCTGCCTGATCTGCCGCACGAGGTGATCCTCGCGCGCGATGAACGTGAAGGACGAGGCCCGCTCGAAGGGCTTCGTGCGGGCCTTCAGGCGCTGCCGTCGGACATCGAACGGGCGTACGTCACCAGCTGCGATGTACCGCTGCTCGTGCCCGGCTTCGTTCAACAGATGATCGACCTCGCCCGCGGCTACGACATCGCGGTGATGGAGATCGATGGTTTCACGCACCCGCTGTCTGCGGTCTATTCGCGCGCGACGCTGCCACACATCGAAGGCCTGTTGTCGCGGGATCGCCTTCGCCCTGCGTTCCTGTTCGAGGCGGTGAAGACGCGGCGTGTCCGCCCGGACGAGATCACCGCCGATCCCGATTTGCGAACGCTGCGCAATCTCAACACGCGCGAGGACTACGAGCGGGCGCTCGTCGACGCGCGACTTTAGAGCCTGGGCACGTCTTCGCCCAGCGCCGTCGCCAGATCGATCTGATGCTCCTGCTCCTGCCGGAGGATCTCGCGAATGTCCTCGGCGAGCGCGTACTCGTGCAGCGCCTCACACTGGACCACACGCTCCCGGTAGGCGCGGATCGTATCGTTCTCGTTCTGCAGATCCGCGCGCAGCATCTCACGGGCATCGTCGGTCTGCTTGACCGGCAGCGTGGTCACGCTCGGCATGCCACCCAGATAGTCGATCTGCTTGGCAATGGTGAGCGCGTGCTGCAATTCTTCTCCGGCGTGCACCTTCAACTCCTCGGCAATGGCCATGTACTCCGCGCCCTTCAGGATCTGGGAGTACACGACATAGGCGATGATGGCTTGATACTCTCGCGCCAGGTCTTCGTTGAGCTTCTCGATCAGCTTCTCGCGTGTGATCTTCGTCGTCTCGGTGGCAACGCTAGCCATAGCACCACTCCCCACAGGTAAGAGTCGCTCCGCGGCTCAGTTGTAGGAAGCGAATACGCAAGGTGCGTGCTAGGCGCGGCGCACCGCGGAGGTGCGTTCCTTCGTCGCGTCTACCGAGACACCGTCAGCGAGCGCAACTCGGCAGGAAGTCTTGCGTGATCGGCTCGACTCACGCGCGCAGGCAGGATCGGCATCGGACCTGCCGACATCAATGCGGCGCGCCCAGACGGTCCGAGCAGGCTGCTCACAAACGCCGTCGCATGCGCCCGATTGCGAACGGTTGTGGGAATCGTCACTCCCCACTCGGTCGCGCTGGCATGAATCGTCACTGACGGACCGGCCCGCGGAATGCCGAGGCCGGGAATGGTGATGTTCGCGGGGTACTGCGTGTCGGACCTCGACAGATCTATTTCAGGCGGCAACGACGCGTAGCGATAGGACGCGTCGGCCTTCGCAGCACGAGCGGCGTTGTGCTCATAGGTGAACTGGAAGTTGAAGTCCTTCCCGAGCACGGGCGCGGGCCGTGACGGATCGGCGACGTTCACCTGGTAGTGCTGCAGCAGTGCATTGTAGAGGCCAGGCACCTTGTAGTGCGCCTGCGCGAGCTCGAGGATCATGTGCGCGCGGTAGCCGCCGGGATCCATGAATGGATGCGCACCGCTGATCCGCACACCGGGAGCCGTCAGCGTCTCGTACCACTTCCCCGCCACGCGAGGCACCGAGGCTGGAGGGTTGAACGCGCCGGAGACCGCAAGACCGCTTGCCTTCGGATCGTTTGCCGAGTACGCGAGCACCATACGTCCGCTTGCAAACACAATCGTGTAGTCGGCGAGCCCGGCGGGCTTCAGCATCGTGTCGATGACGAGATGATCGGCGGGTGCGATTACGTCGCACTCGAGATGGCCTGCGGCGAAGCGGCGCACGAGATCGACGCTCCCGCCGGACGTATCGGTCATCGTGACAGTCGGGTGCTGCTTCCTGAAGTCGTCCTCGATCTGCGTGAATGCGGCCAGCAGGCTACCGGCGTGGCAGACGTGCAACTCATCGCGCGAGGACTGTGCGCCGAGCGGCCGATCGAACAGGACCGGCCCTGCGAGCACTGACGCGATGACCGCGCACGCTGAAGCGTGCGCTCTACGGGTCCGCCTGAAGGCGGACACTACGTGTGGCATGGGCCGCCTGAAGGCGGCCCCTACGTACATCAGAAGGCGACCTCCATCGACGCGGCGACCGTGCGCGGCTGTCCCAGATGTGCGGTGTAGCTGCCGACGTTCGTTCCGGTGATGTTGCCCGGGCCGAGCGTCGACCAGTAGTGTGTGTTGCCGATGTTGTTGACATTCAACCGCCACGTCGCCGCCACACCCTTGACGGCGCGTGCATACCGCACGCCGGCATCCACGACGTTGTACGCGGGTGTGAACGCTGTGTTCGCATCGTCGATCGGACGACGCCCGACCAGTTGCCAGTTCAACAGCACGAACGTCGCCGGGCCTGCCGCGACGCGATACTCGGTGAGCACGTTCGACTTCCACGTCGGGATGCCGACGAAGTGCTGGTCGTTGGCCTCGGGCGCGAGCGCGTTCGTCAGAATCGGATCGAGAACGGTGAAGCCTCCGTACGTCGTCACACGAGTGCCGACGCGGCCCGTCACCATCGCTTCAACGCCGTAGTTCAACTGATCGCCCGAAATCCGGAACACGTTGTCGAGCGGATCGAGGTTGGCAAAGGGCCGACGCAGCCGGAACCATGCGGCCGAGAGATCGAACAGCGGCATCGTGAGCTTGTAGCCGATCTCCTGCTGATGGGTGCGATAGGGCTCGAGACCCTGGCCGGCATTGACGGCAGTTCCAGGCGCAACATCGCCTTGCTGAAGGCTGCTTCCGACGGTCGCGTACAGCGTCATCCGCGGTTGCGGCTTGAACATCACGCTCACGAGCGGGCTGACACCATCAGTCTTGTAGCCACCTGTCCTGAGACGCTGATTGTTGTAGTTGTCGGTCCAGATCCAGTCCTGACTCACCGCCGCCCGGATGGACCAGCCCCCTCCAAGCCCCACATGGTCGGCGACGCTGAAGCCCTGCTGGTGGATCGAACTGGAAAGAAACAGGTTCGTGTGCGAGGGGATACCCGCCGGCGGCAAGGCGAACACCACGGGCGCCGCAATGCTCGCCGTACCGAGACGCACGCTCGCGGCACTCGGATTCGCGACGTCGGAGTACGTCTTGAAGGTGTAGCCGGTGACGCCGAGCGCCACGTCGTGGCTCACCCGACCGGTCGTCACCCGTCCGTTCAGATGCGAGAGGTTGCTGAAGACGCGGAACCGCGGCGCAAAGCCGCTCGCCAGCGATGCGGTGTAGTTGCCGGTGTCGTCGGTGAGCGCGTTGACCTGGGTGCTGATATCGCGTTCGACGAGCTGATCGAGTGCGCCGACACTCAGGCTCCAGTTCGGGCTCAGCTCCTGTCTCAATCGCAGCTGACCGATGCGCGACTCGAGATCGACGCCTGCGTCAGGCTGGCCGTAACCTTCGCGTGCCGGATCCGGCGCATCGCCTGGAACGAACACGAATGCGGTGCGATTGTTCGCGCGACCGTATGTGAACCAGCCCGGGAAGCCGCGCTGCTCCAGGTTGTAGTGACTGTAGAACGCCTCGACAACAGTGCGGTCGAATGGACGCACGTCGCCGGCGAGGCTCACCATCTTCCGAGTGAGCTCGCTCCCGTGCACGAACGTTTCTCCGTTGCCGCCGAGCGCGTTCACCCGATATCCGAATCGCCGGTTCGGACCGACGCGACCGCCGAGATCGACCTGACCGGTCGCGATCGACGCACCGTCGTAGTTCAACGACGCGCGGCGGACAGGCGCTTCGGTCGGACGCTTCGGCACGAAGTTGAACATGCCCGACGGATTCGCCGGACCGTACAACGCCGCTCCCAGTCCGTTCAGCACTTCGATCTGCTGCAGCGACTCCATGCTGTTGGCGCCGGTGACGACGATGCCCATGCCGTCCATGCGCGCGTTCTGCATGTTGCTGCCCTGCATGCCGCGCGTCGCTGGACGCAGGATCTCTGATCCCTGCATCTCCTGGAATTCAACCAGCGGCAGGTACTTCGATGCCTCTTTGAAATTCCTCACCTGGCCGTTGGCGATCAGTTCGCCGGGCAGCACGTTGACCGAATACGGCGTGTCGAGCAGTGGCGCAGCTCCGAGCGGCCCGAGTCCGGTCACGCTCTCCGCACGATAGCCCCCGCGTGCAACGCCCTCGACCGACACGAAGTCGGTCGCACCAGCAAGCGCAAGCGACAGGTCACGCGAGACCGACTGCCCACTCGCGACCACAATTCCGGCGCTCGTGGCCGTCTGAAATCCCGGCGCGCTCACGGCAACGACGTAGCTGCCGGGAGCCACGGCGTCGAATCGATATCGTCCTTGCGAATCGGTCCGCGTCGTGCGGAGTTCCGTCTGTCCGGCAAGAAGCGCCACGCGTGCGTCAGGAACGACCGCGGATTGCGGGTCGGTGACCGTACCACTGACGACCGATTGAGCGAATACCGGGCCTGCCGTCAGAAGCACGAGAAGAAGCGAAGCACTGATGAGCCAGCGTGAAAACATGCCGAACAGGATCAGTGAAACGCATTCCTGCGGTCCAATTGGTTCTTCCGATGATGCTATCGGCCGCCTCGATGACGAGGCCCGGCGAGACGATGTTCAGCGATGTCTGGAAATCGCCGGCGGCTCTGTGATACGAGCGCAGTCGAAAGCCGCAAGCACGAGGGGCGAGATCGGATCGCGATCCACGGCAACGAGGCCGACGCTGTGCTCGATCATCGGATCGGTGAGCGGCACCGCCCGGACGTCGGAAATCGGTCCCATCACTTCGAGGAAGTACTCCGGGATGACGCTCACCAGCCCCATCAGGTGGACGTTCGCACACAGATTGATCACCGAGTTCGTTTCGAGTCGCGGGATCGGAGCGCAGTTGGCCGAGCGGAACGCACGGTCGATGATGCGGCGGTTCTGCATGTCGGGCGTGAGGAGACACAGTGGCTCCTTCGCGGCATCGGCCCATCTGACCGACGAAGCGTGCGCCAGCGGATGATCCCCCCGCACCAGCAGACAGTACCGCTCCAGATAAATCGCTTCGGACCGCATGCCTTCGATCGGCTCGTTGTCGAGATACGTCAGACCGATGTCGATCGAAAAGTCCTCGAGGTTGCGGAGGATATCGATCGAGCTTTGCGACAAGACGGTCAGCTCGACCCGTGGATGATGATCCCGAATCACTTTCGTGATGAGGCCTGCCATCGGCAGGGCCGACGGGATGACGCCGACCGAGAGGTGTCCCGACAACGCCCCTGACGTATTGCGCAGGGTTTCGATCTCCTGCTGCAGCGACGCCCAGTTGTCGAGAATCGCGTGCGCCCACTTCAGGACGCGCTCGCCATCGGGCGTGAATCCATGAAACCGCTGACCGCGCTCGACGATCGGGACGCCGAGCTCCTGTTCGAGCTGGCGGATGCGGCCCGAGAGCGTGGGCTGCGTCACATGACAGGCACGGGCGGCGCGCGTGAAGTGCTTCTCACGAGCGAGCGCGACCAGGTACTGAAGTTGCCTGATGTCCATCGCCGCAGATTAACGGATCCGGTCGGCAAACGGATCATTTCGAGGCTTCACGATCCTGCGCCCTCTGACACGTGCCGGATTGCAGTCATGTCAGAGCCATGACAGAATCGTCAGGCCACTGCGGCCCCGCATATCGACGCGCCACGCCACAAGCTGCGTATCGTTATGTACTTATAGCGCCCTGCCCGCAACCACATTCGTGGCACATCGATTGCGAAACTGTACGACGTACTCAGGCGACTGACGACGTAATTCGTGTATCGCGCCCATTAGTGCAGGGACCCCTGGATGCCGCTGAACGTGCACGCTGCCGCTGGCCGACTACTGGCCGTCGAACCAGATGCCTCCCAGGCAGAAGCCCTCCGCAGGTTCGTCCGCGAGGGGCTGAGGGGCGCCGATCTGGTCATCGTCTCATCGGCGTTCGCCGCGGTCGTCGCCATCAACCGTCAGATTCCCGACGTCGTTCTCTTCAGCGAATCGATCGTCGACAAGCATCGGGACCGCGTGCTGGACCACCTGCGATCGACGATCAGGCCTGCCGTGCCGCAGCGTCTGACACTACCCTCGCTGCGTGACTGCGATCGGGTCGCGCTCGCCGGCCAGATCACGACACTCGTGACCAAAGCGCAGGAATTGCGGCCTCGAGAGGCTGGTTCGACACCCGCCGCGAGCCGCACCGCAACGTCGACACCAGCGCCGTCCGCACCGCCTCCTGTTGCGCGGTCGGTCAGTGCGCCGTCAGCGGCCACACAGCCGGTCGCGGCTCCGTCCATCACCAAGCCGCCTGTCGTTCTGCCATCTGTCCCTCCGTTGCCGGTCTGGCCGCCCCCACACGGCACGTGGTCTCGGCATCCGCGGTCGCCGCGCGATCTGGAGGCGCTCAAGCGCGCTGCACCAACGTCCAAGCTCGATCCGGAATCGCTATCGCTCGAAGAGCCGCCATCGATGCTCTCGGAGCCGATCCGGCCACCCACACGTGATCCGGGTTCGGAGCTCGAGACCCCGACGATGCTGGATGGGCCGTCGTTGAGGGAACTGGAATCGATCGTCAGCGATTTGCGGGTCGATCCGTTGTCGACCGAGGTCTCGAGCCATCCAGTCAAGGAGGCCGGGCCCGCCAAGACCGAGGCGGACACACGCGAGCAGGTCGAGCCGCAGCCCATCGAGATTCCGAACGATTCGCAGCCGTCGCATGCCGAGGCGATCGATGCGGAAGTGCACGAGGCGGAGATCGCGCTCGTGCAGGCCATGGCCGACGCCAAGCTCGCCGAGGAGCTCGACCGCGTTCGCGCGAACGCGGACCGGACGCTGGCCCTCGAGCTCGATCGCACGAAGGCCGAAGCCGATTCGGTGCTCGAGGCGCAGCTCGCCCACGCACAGGCCGAGGCCGAGGCGCAGGCGCGCCGCGCGGCCGAGCAGCAGGCGGCGCTGGCGGCGGAAGAAGTTGCGCGGGTCAAAAAAGAAACAGAAGCGCGGCTGTCGTCGGAAGCGGCGCGGTTGAAGCAGGAGACCGAAGCGCGGCTCGCGTCGGAAGCGGCGCGCGCCGCCGAAGAAGTCGCGCGCGTCAAGGCGGAAACGGACGCGCGTCTGGCCGCCGAACTCGCGCGCGTCCGCGAGGAGGCCGACGCACGGCTGCAGGCGCAGATGGAGCGCTTGCGTCAGGAAGCGGAAGAGGCCCGGCGCGTTCACGAAGAAGCGGCTGCACGCGAAGCCCGTCGCCTGGCCGAGGAGGCCGCCGCGAAAGCGCTGGACGCGGAAGTGACGCGCGCGCGCGACGAGGTGGAAGCCCAACTCCAGGACGAGATGGAGCAGCTGCGTCAGGAAATGGCCGCCGCTCGCCTCGCGCACGAGCGTGACCAGCTGCAGGCTGAAAAGGCTCGTGATGCGGCGACGCGCGACGCGCGCGACATGGCGCAGAAGGCTGCGGCCGCGACCCTCGAGGCGGAAGTCAAGCGCGCCAGAGAAGAAGCCGATGCGCGGCTGAAAGTCGAGCTCGAACAAATCCGCAAGGATGCAGAGACCGCCAGGCTCGCGCAGGAGCGTGCGCAGAAGGACGCCGAAGACGCGCGGGCACGGGCTGCGCACAAGGCGCAGCGCGCGGCGCAGGAATCGGCCGCGCGAGCGCTCGAAGCGGAAGTCGCTCGCGTGAGAGCAGAGGCCGAATCGAGGCTGCGGCAGGAACTCGAGCGGCTGCGCATCGAAGCCGTCAAAGCGCAGGAGAAGAGCCATCTCGAAGCGGCGCACCTGCAGGAACAGACGCAGTTTGACATCGAGATGCTGCGTGAAGGTGCCGCGCTGGAAGCGCGCCGTGCCGCTGAAGGCGTAGCGGCCCGGGCCCTCGAAGAAGAGGTCAGCCGTGTCCGCGCCGAAGCGGATGCGCGGCTGAAGGCGGAGCTCGCCCGCGTGCGCGCGGAGACCGACCGGATGCGGCAGTCGCAGCGCGAGACCGAAGCGCTGCGCGACTCCGCCGCGGCACAGGCGCTCGAAGCCGAAGTCGCACGCGTGCGACACGAAGCGAACTGGCGACTCGAGCAGGAGATCGCGCTGGTCAAACAGGAAGCGGTCGTCGCCCGCCGTCAACTCGAAGACGAGAAGCGACATCGCGACGTGCAGCGCGAACAGCAGGAGGCCCAATGGCGGCTCGCGGCGGAGCAGGAAACCGCGCGCGCATTCGAAGCCGGGGCGGCGCGAGTTCGCGCCGAGGCCGAGGCCCGTCTTCGCGAAGAAACTGCGCGCGCCCGGCAGGAGGCGAATTCACGGTTCGAAACAGAGGTCGCGGCGATCAAGGCCGAGGCCGAACATCGCCGATCGCACGAGCTCGAAGAAGTGCGTGCGCAGGTGCTCCGTCTTCGCACCGACGCGGCAAAACAGGCGCGGGCGGCCGCAGAGCAGGCGGCCACGGCCAAAGTCGCGCGGGCGAAGGCGCTCCCGCCGAAGACGCCGGCAGTGCGCGACCTCGGGCAGCACTGGTCCGATACGTTGGTGGCCGACGATCGGCAGCTGCTGCGTTCGTTCGAGCCGGTGCCGTCCCACCGGAACACGTGGCTCATAGCCGCATTCGTGATCCTCATCGCCATCGCCGGATCGCTGTACGAATTTGATCTGATCCCGTTTGGAACATGGTCAAAGGGACCGTCAGCCCCGGTGGTGAACCAGGAAGAAGAGCAGACGACCGAGCCGGCGGCTCCGCTAGTGGACAGCACGGCCTCGCCGGGAGGAGCCGCGGCAGGACCGGCCGGCGAGCTGCAGGTGGAATCGACGCCTCCGGGTGCGCGCGTACAGCTCGATGGCCGCGAGACCGGATTCACACCGGTGACGCTGAAGGACGTGCCCGCAGGTAGACATTCGCTGGTGCTCGAAGGCCAAGGCGGAACGGTGCGACGCACGGTCCGCGTCCAGGGCGGCGAGCGTACCGTGGCCCGTTATGAGATCGGCGCTGGATTCCTCTCGGTGTTCTCCCGGATACCGGTCGAGATCTACAACGGCTCGAGCAAGCTTGGCGTCAGCGGCGACAAGAGCATCCAGCTCGCCCCGGGTCAGTACAAGGTGTCGCTCGTGAACACGCACTTCCACTTCAAAGCGGACGCAGACATCACGATCCGGCCTGGCGAGGTCACCACCCACACCGTTCAACTTCCGAAGGGCCAGCTCGTGGTCAACACCACTCGTGGCGCCGACATCCTGATCGACGGCGATCACGTCGGCACAGCCCCCGTGGCACCGATTTCCGTCCCCATCGGCACCCGTGAGGTCACGGTTCGCCATCCGCGGCTCGGCGAACGTCGTCAGGCGGTCGAAGTGGGCGGTGATAAAGCGGTCGAGCTGACCGTCGTCTTCGAAGCCAGCAGCGCACCCCGCTCGCAACCACGACCGGCGCCACTCAGCACGCCGCCAGACCGACGATCGAGGTAATCGATGCCCGATGCTCGAGGGCCAATGCGCATCGGGCGTTGATCATTGAGACATAATGACGCCTCGTGAGTAGAGGCGTTGCCATGACGAGAAGTCTTCTGGCGAGCGGAGCCATCCTGCTCGCCGCCGCAGCGTTCAGTGTGTCCGCCAACGCACAATCGTCACCCCATTACGCCGCGCCGCGCACACCATGGGGCCATCCCGATCTTCAGGGCGTCTGGACAACCGATGATGCGCGCAGTGTGCCGCTGCAACGACCGACTGAACTCGGGGACCGACGCTATCTGACCGATCAGGAGTACACGGATCGGAAGCGCCGCGACGATGAGACGCGCGGAGACGTCAAGGCGGCAGCGGGCACATTCGTCGGCGAAGTCGGCACGCGCACACATCGCCAGACCTCGCTCGTGATCGAGCCTGCCAACGGACGCGTGCCGGCGCGAACGCCCGCCGCTGAACAGCGCACGGCCGCTCTCGCGAAAGCGAGCAACCCGCTGCTGCCCTCGTCATGGGAGGATCGCAGTCTGTTCGAACGCTGCATCACCCGTGGTCCGCTCGCCTCATTGCCCACGCTGTACGGCAACGGTCTCCGCATCGTTCAAGGACCGGGAGTCGTCGCGATCAATCACGAGATGATCCACGAGACGCGCATCGTCCCGCTCGACGGGCGGCCACCCGGCGCGACGCTGCACAGTTACATGGGCTATTCGGTCGGGCACTGGGAAGGCGACACGCTCGTGATTGAAACCAACGGCTTCACCGGGAAGACCGCATTGGCCGGCACGCGTCACACCGAAAAGCTGCGTGTGGTCGAGCGGCTCACACGCACGGCGAGTGACACCATCACATACGAAGCAACCGTAGACGACCCCGACACCTGGGTCGCGCCGTGGAAAGTGTCTGTGCCGCTGACAACGCAACCTGGCTATGAGGTGTATCCGTACGAATGTCATGAAGGAAACAACGCTCTGAGAAACATGCTGAGCGCGGCGCGGGCCGAAGAGAAGGTGATCGACGAGTACGTGAAGAAGGGGCTGCCACCGCCGCCGCTCGCACGACCGGGCGATGCCGATATATTGCCGCCCGATCCTTCATTCGGGCGCAGGAGGTAACGGAGCCTACGGAAGAAACGGAGCCTACGGAGGGAACGGATTAGCAGGAGGAACGAAGGAACGGAGCACGGACGGAGGGTGACTATTCGCGATGCCCTCACCCGCGTACCATGCGTATCAGCAGTCGGCCTCCGTTCGTGCTCCGTTCCTCCGTTCCTCCGTTTCTCCTGTTAATTCTGTTAATCCGTTGTCTCCGTCGCTCTCCGATTCAGTGTCATGCCGCAACGAATCATCGTCTTCTCAGCCCTCGTCGCTCTCGCAACGATGTCACATGCGCAGCAACAGGCGCCGCTGCTTTCGCAGATCGATCATCTCGTCTACGCCACGCCGGACTTGGAGCTGGGCGTCACGGCGATCCAGAAGCTTCTCGGTGTGCGTGCGACTGCGGGCGGCCAGCATCCGGGGCTCGGCACACGCAATGCGCTGGTGGCGCTTGGACCGACGAGCTATCTCGAAATCATCGGACCCGATCCGGATCAGCCGAAACCGGCCGGTCCGCGGCGTTTCGGCATCGATGATCTGAAAGCGCCACGACTCCTGACGTGGGTTGCGAAGAGCAATCAGCTCGATGCGATCGCCACGCTGGCCAAGGCGCGTGGCATTCCGCTCGGCTCAGTGATTCCCGGCAGTCGAAAGCGCCCCGATGGTGTCGTGCTCTCCTGGCGCTACACCGACCCCACTATCGTCGCGGCGGATCGGATGGTGCCGTATTTCATCGACTGGGGAAGCTCACCGCATCCGTCCACCACCGCTGCCAAAGGGGCGATGCTCGTGCAGCTCCGCGCGGAGCACCCCGATCCGGAACGCGTGCAGAAGATGCTCGATGCGTTGGGACTGGGCCTGCACGTCGACAAGGGCGCTGCGCCTGCGCTCATCGCCACGATCGACAGCAATCGCGGGCGGGTGGAATTGAGATAGGAGTCCAGAAGCAGGAATCGGGAAGCAGGAATCAGGATGCAGGTCTGGGCAAGGCATCAGGTATCAGGTGTCAGGTCTGAAGGCTCAGTCCCGATTGCTGAAACCTGGCCCAGACCTGCTTCCTGATTCCTGCATCCTGATTCCTGCTTCATGCACCCCGTGCCAGACGCGTGCGCCGTCCGCACGGAATGGACCTTCGTAGACCGACCCGCGTGCGCCGAGCATCTGCCGTACGCGATCGGTGAGCATCAAGGCCAGGTCTTCTCCCTCGACGATGCCATAGACGGCAGGGCCCCAGGAACTCTGGCCCACGCCGTGCGCGCCCCACTCGCGCAGGCGCTGCACGAGCTCGGCGCTCTGGCCCGGAGCGAACGTACCGCCCTGCGCCGGCGCGAACCAGCGTCCGGTCATCTCTTGAATGTCGGTCAACGCGCGACCGAAGGCAGTGAGGTCGATGTCAGCCAGTGCCGGCAGCAGCGACATGAGGACCAGGTGTGAGACATGCTCGACTTCGTTCGCGGGCGGCGGCGGAAGCCGTGCGAACGCATCCGCCTCTTCGGCGCCGCTGATCCCCGGCGCGCCTTCGGGTACGGCGAGGACATAACGCCAGGTGAGCGGGAACGGAAGGCGCGCGAGCAGCGGACCGCACAGATCCTGATCGAGGCGGCGCCCACCCTCGACGACGAGGCCGCCACCCGCAAACGTCCACGTGCCGATTGCCGATCGTCGTGCGCGTCCTACCGCGCGCGCCAGATCGCGCGCGTCCGTTGATACACCGTGGACCTCTGCGAGTGCGCGCGCGACGGCCAGGGCCAGCTGCGTTCCAGAGCCGAGGCCCGCATGGCGAGGCAAAGCCCGATGCACGCGCACGACGGCTCCGCCGCGAAGGTGATGGTGATCGAGAAACTGGCGCGCGAATTCCCTGGCGCGCGCCGCATCTGCCCCTTCGACGGTGAGCGCATCGGAAAAGGAGGCTGAGACGAGAAGCGTGGGCGTGGACGCAGCGGCACCGATGCCACCGAACCAGCGGCCAGCATCGCCGCGCAGGTCCAGCACGCCCAGGTGCAGGCGGGCGGACGCCTCGACAAAGACCGCCTCGTCACTCCGTCCCGGCATCGCTTACCGAGTACCGCCAGGCGAGGATGACGTCAGTTCGTTCCGAATGACCTTCCCGCCTTTCATCACGAACTTCACCCGCTGAAGCTCCGTGATGTCCGTCAGCGGATTGCCGGAGACCGCCACGAGATCGGCGAACTTGCCCTTCGCGATCGATCCGATCTGATCCTGCCAGCCCATCGCCTGCGCGTTGACGATCGTTCCGGCCTGAATGGCGGCAGCGGGCGTCATGCCGCGCTTCACCAGTGCCGCGAACTCCAGCGCCTGCGTCCCGTGGACGAACGTCGACCCGTCCACCCCGCTTCCAATCATCACCTTCAAGCCCTTCGTGCGCACGGCCATCGAGACCGCGTTCTCGAAGATCGGAATCATGCGGTACTTGCCGCCGGTGTTCTTTGCGTCGTTGTCGTCCATGAACGGCGCCGAGTACCGCACGAATGTCGGATCGTACATCAGGCCCTTCTTCACCATCGTGTCGAGTTGTTCCTGAGTCAGCCCGTAGCCGTGCTCGACGGTATCGCACCCGGCGACGATCGAGTTCTGCAGTCCTTCTCCACCGAAGCTGTGACACCCGGTCTTGCGTCCGAGTTTGTGCGCTTCATCGATGATCGCCTGCAGCACCGGCAGCGGATACGTCAGGACGTACTGCGCCTCGCCGGTCGGACTGAAGGAATAGGCGCCGGTCGGGAACAGCTTGATCCAGTCGACGCTCTTGGCGACGTGCTCGCGAACCGCGGCACGCCCTTCTTCGGCGGATCGGATCACGGTGCTCGCCAGCGGATCGTCCGGCGACTTCGGGTTGGGTGGTTCGGCGCTCCACCTGATGCCGCGACCCGACACCTGGAATCGCGGCCCGTCGAGATCGCCCGTGTTGATGGCGTTGCGGATGTCGACATCGGCGTAGCCGTTGCCGTGCGAGCTCATATCGCGCGCGGCGGTCACGCCGGCGTAGAGATCGGCTTGCAGGTTCTGAATCGCGATCAGCATCGACCGCTCCGCCGAGATCGCCGGCGTGCGGGTGTTGAACATGTGCGTATGCGCGTCGATCAGGCCCGGCACCACGGTCGCCTGGCTCAGATCGATCACCGGTACGCCGGCCGGAATCTTGACCTGCCCTTCGGATCCGACATCCGCGATACGTTCGCCGGTGATGATCACCACCTGTCGCGTGAGCAGCTGACCGGTCGAACTATCGAACAGTCGCCCCGCCCGTACGGCGACCGTACGCGCTGGCGGCGTGCACGCGACGACGCCGCCTTCGGGGTTGACGCACGGCTGCGCGCCGATCAGCCGCCACGGCCCCGGCGCCTGCTTGCGCTCCGGAGTCGACGGCGCCTGTGCCAGGAGGAGCGTCGAGCACGCAATCGTGACTGCTGCAACGAACACCGCCTTCACCCGAGCCATGCGTCCTCCTAATCCTGTTTGCGGGCCGAACCGACGTGTGATCATCCGCGGATTATAGCGAACGCCTCCACCGCCCGGCATTGCAGATTCTGCGATCCGGCCATGCGATCGATCGCGCAAAGAGTGCAGCGTCTCGGAGCCTGCACGAGATATCTGCATGGAAATCCGGTGCGGCACGCGCCTCTCAGCAATGGCTAGAATGGAGGAGACTCCATGGCCGCCACCCTCACGAGACGTCGCTTCACCGCCGACGAGTACTATCGAATGGCGGAGGCCGGCATCCTGTCCGAACGCGACCGCGTCGAGCTCATCGACGGCGAGGTTGTGGCCATGACGCCGATCGGTGCGCGACACGCGGCGTGTGTGACCCGCGCCGCGCGCATGCTCGACAGGGCAGCCGCCGGTGACGCCATCGTCCCCTCGCAGAATCCCGTGCGCCTCGACCTCTATCACGAACCGGAACCCGATGTGGTCCTGGTTCGGCCGAGGGCCGATTTCTATGCGTCTTTCCACCCGCGCCCCGCTGATATCCTCCTCGTCGTCGAAATCACCGATTCGTCGCTCGAGTACGACCGCGATGTCAAGTCGCCAATGTACGCAGCAGCCGGGATCCCCGAATACTGGCTGGCCGATCTCGATGCCAATGTAGTGTGGCGATACTCGTCACCCCGGCAAGGGACTTATCGCGTCGTCGAGCCGCATCTGCGTGGCCAGTCGATCGCGCCATACCTGCTTCAATCGTGCGTGATCGCGGTCGACAGACTCCTCACGGAGTAGGTCGCGAGAGCCAGACCGTGCGCATGTGTTCGGCGAGCAGCGCCATCGCCTCGCGTTCGTGCGGGCCAGCGGTCTTGTCGACAATCGTCTGCAGGCGGGCCATCTCGCTCTCGATGAACGTCCGCTCGAGCAGGTGCAGGCGCGTGGCGTAGATCGCGGCTTCGAGCACTGCGTGCCGCGCCCGGTTGAATCCGACGAATTCCCGGGAGAACCCCTGATGCACGACGTGAGTCTCGATCCGCGAACGGGGCGGCGTGTCGTCGATCGTCCGCACTTCGACCTCACGCCACGAACAGCAATCGGCGAGCACCACACCGCGAACCACCACCGCCGTCGTCGTCGGATACTCGGGGTTGGAGATCGCCGCGTGCGCGAACACGCGCACGTCATCGGTGAGGTTCACCACCGCGGCGCGCGTCGCCACGACATTCCGGTAGGTTGCGGTGTCGACAAACGGCTTGAGGACGATCGACGTCTCGCCCCATTCGACGCCCATCGGCGCGCAGTTCACGCTGCCGTCCGCGGCGATGCTGGTGACGATGGTTTCGAGGATCACACCCTACCGGACGAGATCGACCGATGGCGGCACGAACGTCGGTATCGGCTCCATGGGCGCCCACGGCAGAAATAGATCCGGCATGCCGTTCGCGCCGTCGGCCAGCGTCGGCAGTGCCTCGACGCGCGAACGATCGCCGTGGAGAAAGCGATCGACGATGGCGTAGCCGTGCTGCGTGGCGGCCGACTCGGGATGAAACTGGACGCCGATAATCGGATGCGTCCGGTGTTCGACCGCCATGATCTCGCCGTCATCGGCCGAGGTCGCAAACACACGCAGGCACGCCGGTAGCGTCGACAGTGCGATCGCGAGCGAGTGATACCGCGCGACCAGCAGCGGCGACGGCAGGCCGAGCAGTACGGACGACCCATCGTGTGTGATGCGCGATGTCTTCCCATGCATCGGATGCCCCGCGCGTACGATGTCGCCTCCGAAGGCGGCGCCGATGCACTGGTGGCCGAGACACACTCCGAGGATTGGCGTCGTCGCGCCGAATCTCCGCACGACATCAGTCGAGATACCGGCCTCTGTCGGCGTGCAGGGACCGGGTGAAATGATGATGTGGCTGGGCGCGAGCCCTTCGACTTCGCTCAGCGTGACCTCGTCGCTGCGTCGGATGACCGCGTCCTCGCCCAGTTCACGGACGTACCGCGCGAGGTTGTACACGAACGAATCGCGGTTGTCGAGCAGCAGAATCACACAATCAATTATAGATTCGCGATCCTTGATTGGTGATGCTATCTGCGCCGAAAGAACTCGCGTCGGATGTGACGAGCGATCGCCCTGCCGAGGTCGGCACCGTCTTCATCCGCCGAGCGGAAATGCAGGCCGAGCAGCATGCGCGCTTCCACCACTTCGTCGATCGCGTCGTCCGCGCTTCGGTAGAAACGCTCCTGGCCACTGACGACGTTGCGCGTCGGAATCGAAAGATGCTGCAGTCCTTCGTGCTGAAGGATGTTCTCGATCGTGTGTGCGACCGCACTCGTCGCGCATGTGTGCCCTGACGGGTATTCCGGAAAGTTCGGCGTGATGGCGAGCGGCTCCCAGCCCGGATCGGCATCGGTCCGCGGATTTCCGTCGGTGTCGCCTTGTTGAATCGCCGTGACCGGCCGCCACGAGTTGAAGTGGAACTTCGCGTCCCAGCAGGCGATGAGGCCATCGGCGAAAGCCGCAAATGCCGCCGCCTGAAAGCGCGCCGACGTCGCGAGGTCGAGTGACTGCTCTCGAGCAATGCGCCGAATCGTCGCTGGCCACACCGTGCCGGCCAACGGCTCCCAGAAGAGCGCCGTGGCGGTCTGTTCGTCGCTGCGCGTCGAGCCAGTGCTCACCCCAAGCGCCTTGACCTCGTTGTAGTCGGCAAGCCATTTTCTCGATCCCAGATCCGGCGGGCCTGCGGGTCGGAACTGTGACGGGCTGTCCATCGTGAACGGCGTGACTCTCGCGAGGAATGCGGTGGTCACCGCGAGAAACCCGGGCGGCGTCGGCACCCAGACGCCGGGACCCGATCCCGGCACGTACGTGATGCTGGCATTGCGGCCGTCGTTGGCCCGCATCTCGAGCAGTTGTCGAGCGACCGCCGCCCCCACACTGATACCATTCGATTTCTCGACAGAGTCCGGCACGTCGGCAAGGAGCGCGTGGTATTTGGAGTCGAGCATCGCCCGCTGACCTGGAAACTCCGCGAGCAGCACCTGGTAGCCGGCTTCCACTGCGGCTGACATCGCGGAGGCGGGATGTGCCACGTTGAGGTGGGTGGCGTACGGCACGCGATCGCCGACGATCGAGTTGACTGCGTCGTACATGGCAAGGTGCAGGAGTGCAAACGTGATCGGGGTCCGCAACGGCGCCATCCCGCTGGCAGTTGCCACGCTCGACGCGGTGACGCTCCATTCGGTGATTGGGTCGCTCGACGCGGCAACTGGCGTGCGCGATCCGTGAGCTACGCAGAGCAGTACGACGCACGTGATGACAAACACGTTCCGAGTCATGCCTCACCTCCGCACCCGACCGTACGACCGGGTCGCTCCTGCCGGAAGTGCGAAGATTGGACTGTCCCCAGTTTCAAATTCGAACTAGTAACCGTGCACTGACTGCGGAACGATAGGCCATGGCCGAATATCACCAGTACTGCCCAGTCGCGCGGGCGACGGAAATCCTCGCCGATCGATGGACACCGCTCATCGTGCGCGAACTGCTCGCCGGCTGCCGGCGCTTCAACGCCATCGAACGCGGCCTGCCGGGCATTTCACGGTCGGTGCTCGCTGCCCGCCTCCGTGCGCTCGAGGATGCAGGCGTGATCGTGCGACGCGCAGGCGATCGACGGAACAGCAGCGATTACGAGTTGACCGCAGCCGGCAGCGACCTCGAGCGGGTCATCGATCGACTGGGTGAATGGGGTGTTCGATGGGCGTTTGGCGATCCGCGACCCGAGGAGCTCGATCCGGTCCTCCTGGTCTGGAAGATGCACCAACGCATCCGTCGAGACTTGCTTCCATCGTCGCGCACCGTCGTCGAGTTCGACTTCCAGGGTCCGCGTGGACGTCGATTGTGGCTGGTCCTCGAGCCTCGGGATATCTCAGTGTGTCTGAGACCGCCAGGATTCGATTCGGATCTGATCGTCCGTGCCGACCTGGCGTTCTTTCACCGCGTCTGGTTGGGCTACATCGACTACAACATCGCCGTGCGATCCGGCGGGATCGCGATCGACGGACCACCGGCGCTGTCTCGGGAGTTCCCGCGCTGGCTGATGTGGAGTCCCATGGCTCACCACGTGAAGACCGAACGCGGGCGGTTGCCCGCGAACGCCCGCGGCAGGACGACGCACGCAAGTCGATCGCGAATGCGCCTGCACGCCCCGCGGTCGATGAGGTCTTAGTTTCGAGCAGTTTTCGTTCCGTGTAGCTGTCGTCCTTTGTTGCCTTCCGCGAACGTGGCACCGGCCGCTCCGTGGTACAAGGACCTAGGACCACAGGACGAGACCAAGAACCAAGCACCAAGGACCAAGGACGCGCGCTACACCGACATAAATGCGCGCTATCCCTCGGGCGGGAGAGCGTCAATCAGCGCGCGCGCCTTGTCGAGCGTCTCCTGGTATTCCTGTTCGGGATCGGAATCGGCGACGATGCCCCCGCCGGCACTGAAGTAGACGCGGCCGCCCGGACCCATGACTGCCGTGCGAATCGCGATCGAGGTATCGAGCTCACCGGTCACGCTCCAGTACCCAATCGAGCCGCAATACACGCCGCGCTGCGATGGCTCCAGCTCCGCGATCACCTCCATCGCGCGCAGCTTGGGCGCGCCGGTAATCGAGCCCCCCGGAAACGCTGCCCGCAGCAGGTGCAGCGCGTCGAGTCCCGGCTCGAGCTGTCCGACGACGGTGGAGACGAGATGATGGACGGTGGCGTAACGTTCGAGCGAGAAGAGCTCCGAGACGCGCACGGAACCAGGGCGACAGACGCGTGACAGATCGTTGCGCATCAGATCCACGATCATCAGGTTCTCGGCGCGATCCTTCGCACTTTCCGCCAGCGCCTGGCCGAGTGCGGCATCGTGTTCCGGGCCGACACCGCGCGGGCGCGTCCCTTTGATTGGCCGCGTCTCGACCTGGCGCGTGGTGTCGACATGCATGAAGCGCTCGGGCGAGGCGCTGATGATCACTGCGTCAGGACTGTCGAGAAACGCGGCAAACGGCGCCGGGTTCCTTGATCGCAGCCGCCGATAGAACTCCCACGGACAGATATCGCGCAACGGCGCATCGAACCGCTGTGAGAGATTGGCCTGGAAGATATCACCGGCGAGGATGTAGTCGCGCACACGCTGGACTGCTTCGAGATAGGCGTTCCGCGTGAACGACGAGCGCAGGTCGACACGCGATTGCCACCATCCGTTTTCCACGACGTACGAAGGAGCTCCGCCCTCGGCTACGGACAGTGTAGGCCGGGCCTTTTGGCCCGGCGCTGTCTGACGCGAATCACCTCGAAGCCAACCCAGCACCATCGACGCCCGCTCACGTGCGCGCAACAGTCGCGCATCGGCGTTCGTCTCTGGCATTCCCGTGGAAATCATCCAGGCGCGTGCGGCGACGTGATCCCACGCGAGCACCCAGTCGTACACGCCGAGGAGCAGATCGGGAAGCGCAAGGTCGTCGTACCGAGGCGCGGGCAGGCGCTCGAGTGTCAGGCCCCAGTCGTAGCCGATGTACCCAGCCACGCCTCCCTGAAACGGAGGCAGGCCGGCGACCGGTTCGGTCTCGTGCGCACTCAGACGAGCGCGAACGATGTCGAAGATGTCGCCGCTCACGAGATGTCCGGCAGCGGTCATGCAGTCGAGGACGTCGTTCCGCTTTCCTTTACTGCGAATGACCGCGATCGGATCCGCCATCAGGAACGAATAGCGTCCGAGCCGGGTCGCCGTCGAGGCGCTGTCGAGGAAGAGACGGTACGGCAGGTGCTCGATCCGTTCGCAACACTCGATCGGGTTCGGTGCAGGAACGAGTTCCTCGACGACAGGCGATCGGCGATCACTCATCAGCGTCGGAACGCTCGCTGCGCCGCGATGACCGTTGCGTCAGTCGCACGTGCTCCGACCGCAGGTCGTCGGCAGGTGTGAGATAGCCCCAGGCGAGCGCCCCTTCCTGGCGATACGTCTTGCCGAGCGCCACGGCGAGGCTGGCTTTGGCGAGCTCCTTGCCAAGATAAAACGCATGGGTGGGTTCACCCACGTCCAGCTGATCGAAGATCGCCTGGATGTCAGTACCGCGCACGAAGCGTTCGTTGTTGAAGACGGTGATCGCGTCGCGGTCGGCAAAGATCCGGTAGTTCGGATCGGTGATCGCGGCCTGCAGCGCGCGCAGCTCGTTTTCAGGATAGGTCAGTACTTCCGGGTCCTTGATGGTGACCAGCCGATCGTCGACGCCCTTGGGGATCGTCCGTTCGGTCACGGCGTAGTGCATCAACCGCCTCGCGACATCCACTTCGCGCACCGACCCGCGGGCCCAGGCGATCACTTCGGTCGTGAGCACCGTGCGGATGCCCAGCTCCTGGCAGACCGCGATGAGCAGCGCGTTCACGCCGGTCGTATCGGCGGCCGTGAGCTCGGTGAGGTTGCCGATGCCCATCAGCATCTCGGCGTTCGGCCAGCGTCGTCGTGCCTGCGCGTAACGCTCGAGCGATGCGGTGAAGCCCATGCCGATGGGCTCGAGGATCGGGTCGATGAGATATGGAACGCCCGCGTGCTCGAGCGCGTCGATCGTCGGCACGAGCGAGTCGAGCCCGCCGCCTTGATCCGGAATCGCCACGGCGCGGGCACCGGTTTCCGCGAGCGCGCCAACGGCATCGAGATTCGATCCGTTGATGCTGAGTACCAGCTTGGCTCCGGCATCAACGCCTGTGCGGATCTCTGCGGCGTCGAGTGTGTCGATGCTGACCCGCATGCCGGCATCCACCAGTTCGTGGACGACGTCGGCGAGCGCGGGAAAGGAGAGGCCTGGGGTGCACCCGATGTCGATGATGTCGGCCCCCGACTCGCGATACCGATCTGCTTCGCGTCGGATCGCGTCGCGCGTCAAGCGCGGCGCGTTGTTGATCTCGGCCGCAATCTCGATATCCCACGCGCCATAGCCGGCGGCAGCGGCCGCGCGGCCGAAGAATCGCGGGATCTCACGAAGATCCTTGGGGCCCTTCGCCACCCTCACACCAAGTTTGTCTTCGAGGACCTTGGGGTCGCCTTCGCAGAGCCCGGGAATCAGCACGAGGTCGAATGAGGGCGCCGCATCGAGCATCCGAGCGATCCAGGACGTCGTCATCAGCGCGGCGACGGTGATCTTCATCACCGCGACGTCGCTGCCGGCGGCCAGGTCGAGACCGGCGACCACTCGCCGCAGCGCCGGTTCGGCCAGCTTCCCGGTCACGAAGAGCACTTTGGTGGCGGGTCCCACCGAAGCCAGCGAAGGCGGACCCGCCCTGCGAGAGTCGCTCGCCGGTACTGTGACGCCTGTCAACGAGGATCGCCGCTCCTCACCCACTTGTTCGGCGTGCCTTCGAGCGCTTCACCCTGCGCCGGCCGCCACAGCGCAACGTCTTCGATCTTGCGCGCGAGCGCGAAGTCCTTGTCGGTGATCCCACCGGCGCTGTGGGTCGACAGCTTGACCGTGATCCGTCCCCACGTTACCGACAAGTCGGGATGGTGATACGCCGCTTCCGCGAGGTAGCCGATGGCGTTCACGAGCATCAACGTCGTCGGCCAGCCGTCGGTCTTGTAGACGCGCCGAATCCAGCCATCCTCCAGATACCAGCCCGGAAGCGCCTTGAGCTTCTCGGCGATCTGCGCTTCGTCATAGGTTGCTTCTTTGGTAGCCATATCGACTCCCGATCGGCGGGCCTGTAAGGCCCGCCCTACACTGACTGCTGACCTACATTACTGCTCCGCCACCCACCAGGATCGTTTGGCCGGTGAGAAACGCCGCTGCCGGCGAGGCGAGAAACACCGCTGCGCCCGCCACGTCGTTCGGCGTTCCCCATCGTTCGAGCGGTGTGGACCCGGCAATCTCGCGACGCTTGTCTTCATCGAGGCCTTCACCGAACGAGGTCTCGATCCACCCGGGCGCGAGCACATTCACCCGTATCCGCGGTGCGACCGATCGGGCGAGCGACTTGCTGAACGCAAGCACGCCCCCCTTCACCGCCGCGAACATCTGCGGATTGGTGCCGGCCATGCCGGTCAGGACATGGTCCCAGCTCATGTTGATGATCACGCCGCCGTCGGGCTGCGTCGACAGGATTTCGACCGCACGCCACGAGGCGAGGATCGTTCCACGGAGGTCGACCGCCAGCAGAAGATCCAGCTTGTCGCTGTCGGAGAGCAACGCAGCCGGACCAGTGAGGATGTCGGCGCCCGCGTTGTTGACCCACACATCGAGACGGCCGAGCGCCTTGACCGCGGCCGGCCCGAGCGCGTGGACCGATGCCTCATCGGCCACGTCGGCCCGAAACGTCGCCGCGCGCCGTCCCATCGCACGGATCTCGCGCTCGACGTCACGAGCACCCTTCTCATTCGTACGGTAGGTGATTGCGACGTCGGCACCCGCCCGCGCGGCTGCGAGGGCAATACCGCGTCCGATCCCGCTCGACGCACCGGTCACCAGCATGGCGCGACCGGCCAGCTGCGCTGCAGCGTTGTCGGTCATGAGGTCTGACCCCAATCCTAACGTTTCCGGTAGGATACGCGCATGCGATTCCGAACCTACGCGCTCTTCGTGATTCTGACGTGCGCGGCCGCCACAGCAACTGCCGCGACCGTGGACGGCATTCCCCTTCACTCATCGTCGAGTGGCAACGGTGCCAAGACGCTGATCCTCGTGCATGGCTGGACGTGCGACGAGACGTCGTGGAAAGACAACATCCCCGAGCTGTCCAAGCATTACCGTGTCATCACGCTCGATCTGCCGGGTCACGGGAAGAGCGGATCGACCAAGGACGGCACGCTCACGATGGACCTCTTCGCGCGAGCCGTTGAAGCGGTGCGCGCCGAGGCCAAGGCCGACAGGGTCATCCTCGTCGGTCACAGCATGGGTACGCCTGTGATCCGACAATACGCGCGGCTCTATCCGCAGCATGTCTCCGCGCTGGTCGCCGTCGACGGCGTCCTTGCATTGGGCACGAGCGCACGCCGAGGCGGGCCTCCGCCGCCGCAGGCCGATCGGATGCGAGGACCCGACGGGTTGAAGAATCGCGAAGCGATGATCCGCACGATGTTCACGCCAGCGACGCCGCAGCCGTTGCAGCAGCACGTACTCAAGATGATGCTCGCCGCTCCCGAAGCCACCGCATACAGCGCGATGACGGCAACCTTCGATCCCGCGATCTGGAAAGACGACGTGATGACGATACCGGTGCTCGGGATTTACGCCGACAAGTCGACGCTCGCCGACCCGGGCTACACGAAGAAGATCTTCCCTTCGTTCGAGTACCACGAAATTCCTGGTACGGGTCACTTCGTCATGATGGAGAAGCCCAAGGAGTTCGATCAACTGCTGATAGGGTTTGTGGACAAGATCAAGTAATGCAAAATGCAAGATGCAAAAAAGGATCGGAGAACCGAGGCTCGCAGCGCCTCATCATACGTTTGTTAGAATCCGATCGAGACCACGCGCCATGACGAACACACATCGACGCTTCCCACGAACCCTGCTGACGGCTGTCGTCCTCTGCGGAGCGATGGCGGCCACCGCAGCCGCGCAGTGGGATTCGTATCCGGCCAAGAACGTGCCGCGCAACCCGGATGGCAAGGTCGATCTCAAGGCCCCGCCGCGACGAACCGCCGACGGCAAGATCGACCTCTCGGGCTTCTGGATGCCAACCAATCCCGTCAAGCATCTCCTGAACCTCGCCGCGGATCTGCCGCCAGGCTCGGTTCCGCTGCAGCCATGGGCGGAGAAGGTGTATCAGGAGCGCATCGAGACCAACGGCAAGGATCACCCCGGTGTGCGCTGCTGGCCTTCCGGCATTCCAGAGAAGCTCAATATTCCGGACGGCCTGAAGGTGATACAGACACCCGACGTGATGATCTTCCTGCACGAGTCGCGCACGATCTATCGCCAGGTCTTCACGGACGGCCGTCCGCTGCCGAGGGATCCGCAGCCGGCGTGGATGGGATACTCCGTCGGCCGTTGGGAAGGCGATACCTTCATCGTCGACACGATCGGGCAGAACGGCAAGACGTGGCTCGACATGCGGGGCCTGCCGGGCACCGAAGCGTTGAAGGTGACCGAGCGCTACACGCGACCGACCGTCGGCCACATCGACATCGACGTGACCATCGACGATCCGAAGGCGTACACCAAGGCGTGGTCGGTCAAGCTGTCGTGGAGCCTGCAGCCCGACATCGAGCTGATCGAGAGCATCTGCGAGGAGAACAACAAGGACCTGCCTCATATGGTGGGCAAGTAGCAGGAATCAGGATGCAGGAATCAGGATGCAGCCCTGGGC
>DATFRP010000271.1:0-13900 GCA_035263125.1 Vicinamibacterales bacterium | reverse complement strand
CGTCGGCGGCGCAAATTTCCACTCTGAGTTTCAGCACCGTTGCGGTGGGCTGGCGAGAGCGGCCGACTATCGCGGGCCCGGCCGATTTGACACTTTCAGAAGAGTCGCGCATCCTAATCGATAGTGGTTCTGATTCGCAGTATCTCCGCGGCGTTGTTGAGCGTGGCGTTGCTGGCCGGCAACGTGGCCGACTGTCTCGGGGCGGCTACGGCGGCGGCGCGGATGGCATGCTGCGTCGAGAACGATTCGTGCCCGTCGCACCAATCGGCATCGCCAGCCGCACACCACTCCGCGCCGATGAATCAGAGTGATGCCGACCGCTGTTGCGTGTCATCCGGGCGGGACCACTCCGCACCATCGCCCGCAGCCTTGGCGTTCGTGTCACCACCCGCGCTCGTGGTGAGCCCCGTTCGTTTCGTCGTCCCAGAGCCGCCGGCGCATATCACCGCCCGGCAATCACGAATCCCCAGCCCGCACGTCGACGTGCCCACGCACGTCCTCCTCTCCGTCTTCCTCGTCTAGTCGCTGACAGTCGTCGTGTGTCTGCCCGCTTGTACCGCGGGTGATCAGGACGCGCGTATGCGCGCGTCCGTGACGAATGTTGGTGACTATGGCCATGTCGATTCATCGATCGTTTTCCAGATCCTCGGGCGTGCCCCGCCCAGGGCGGACGATGGCACTTTTCACGCTGTCGCTGTGCCTGGTTTCAGGAACGCTCGTTCGGCTCGAGGCACAGACTGCAAATCAGAGCCAGCAGCCGCCCGCGATCACACACAGCGAGGCGGAACCGACGGGACCACCAGTGGGGCTGCCCGATCTGCTCCGTGAGGCGCTCGAGAAGAACCCCGATCTCATCGCGCTGCGTGGGCAGGTAAACGTCGTACGTCAACGTCCACTTCAGCAGCGCTTCCTCGACGCGCCGACGGCCGAGGCCCAGGTGTGGCAATGGCCAATCAACTCGATCAATCCCGCGGACGCGAACATGTACATGTTCATGCTCACGCAGGAGCTGCCCGGGCGCGGCAAACGTCAGCTTCGTGCCGCGGTTGCCGACAAGGACGTCGCGCTCGCTGAGGACGACGTCGCGATCCGTGCGCGCGACGTCGTGAATCAGATCAAGCAGGCATACGCCTCGTTGTACATCGCCCGCAAAGCGATTCGAGTGCATCTCGACAGCGTCGAGCTCCTGCGCCAGATCGCCGATGTGTCGCAGGCGAAGTACACGACCGGTCGTATCTCGCAGCAGGACGTGCTGAAGCCGGTGGTGGAGCTCTCGCGGCTGCACACCGACATCATCATGTTCGACGAGCAGGCCAAGCTGGCGACGGCGCGGCTGAATGTCCTCCTCAATCGCGCACCTGAAACGCCAATCGGGCCGCTCGTCGAGCCTCGGGAAGAGACCGTGCTCCCCGCGACGGCGGACCTTCAACGCCTGGCCCTCGAGCACCAGCCCGAATTGCGACGAGCACGGACCGAGATCGAACGTGCGGAAGCCGAGCTGACATCCGTGCGCGCCGACTACAAGCCGGATTTCTCGATTCAGGGCGGATACATGCTCATGCCTCAGATGACTGACGCATGGACGGCCAAAGTCGGAATCACCTGGCCGAAGGCGCCATGGTCGCGCGGCAGGATCGATGCGCGCGTGGCCGAACAGACGGCCTCTGTTCAGACCGCGAAGGCCCGGTTGCAGGCGGTTGAAAACATAGTGCGGTTGGCGGTGCAGGAAGCGTATGTCAAGGCGCAATCAGCGCAGGACCGTGCCGCGCTGCTGCGCACGACGATCGTGCCGCAGTCGCAGCAGACGCTCGACGTCTCGCGGGTGGCGTATCAAACCGATCGCGTCGACTTCCAGGCGTTGATCGACAACGAGCGCGTGCTGCTCGATGTCAACCTGGATTACTTCCGCGCGCTCAGCGACTTTGCGCAAGCGCTCGCCGATCTCGAACGCGCCGTGGGAACGGATCTCCCTCCTGGAACCGTCGCCGCAGTGATCGTCAAGGAAGGACAGTGAGATGAGACGCCCCCTGGTCGTGTCCGCTTCGCTTGTCGCGATCCTTGCCATGGTTGCGGTTGCGGTGTACGCCATCCGCGCGCGTAGCAGCAGCCAGAAACCGGCGGACGCGTCGGGCCAGGCATCGATGGCCGGGATGGCCTCGGGCACAACGTCGACACACGCCGGCGAGCCGGCGACACCACGGGGCGATGTCTCGATCGATCCGCGGCGCCAGCAGCTGATCGGCGTGAGAACCGCGGCGGTGACCCGCGAGCCAATGCGCCACGCGCTCCGCACGGTCGGCGTCGTCCGCTACGACGAGACGACGCTCGCGGACATCAACCTCAGGCTCGAAGGCTGGATTCGCGACTTGTATGTCGATTACACCGGCCAGCCGATTCGCAAGGGACAGCCGCTGTTCACGCTGTACAGCCCCGACCTGCTGGCGACGCAGCAGGAGTACCTGCTGGCGCTGAAAACCCGGGATCAGATGCGGTCGTCTGTCGTTCCCGATGCGCGCGAACGGGCCGAGCAGCTGGTCGCGTCTGCACGGCAGCGTCTCGTGCTCTGGAATCTCCCGGACGAGGAGATCGCCGCGCTCGAACAGAAGCGTCAGCCGCCGGAGGCAGTCGTCTTCCGATCCCCCGTGACCGGATTCGTCATTGAGAAGCAGGCGCTTCGCGGTATGCACGTGACGCCCGGACAGATGCTCTACAAGGTGGCGAACCTCTCCACCGTGTGGGTCGAGGCGGACGTGTACGAGCAGGAGATGACGCTCGCACGCGTGGGCCAGCGCGCCACCGTCACGCTCGACGCCTACCCCGACGAATCGTTCCAGGGCCGCGCCATCTACATCTACCCCTTCGTGGAAGAGAACACGCGAACGGTCAAAGTGCGATTCCAGTTCGACAACGCGCGTGGACGGTTGAAGCCGGGCATGTACGCACACGTCGAGATGCAAGGCAGTGATGCCATGCGCCTGAGCGTGCCGGCCGACGCGCTCCTCGATTCGGGCACCGACAAGATCGTGTTCGTCGCACAAGGTGATGGGTACTTCACGCCGCGCCCGGTGAAAGTAGGAAGGAATCTCGGCGATCGGATCGAAATCGTCGACGGCGTGAAGGAAGGTGAGCAGGTAGCGACAGGCGCGACGTTTTTCCTGGATTCGGAAAGCCAGCTCCGTGCGGGGCTGCAGAACTACGAGGCTCCGAATTCTTCGCGTGGCGCGCCGGCAGCAGCAGCGGCTTCGGCACTCGACATCTCGTTCCGTACGCAACCAGATCCACCGAAGACCGGCGAGAGCCTCTTCGAGGTCGGGGTGAAGGACACGAACGGCAAACCGGTCGCCGACGCGGACGTCTCCGTCCAGTTCTTCATGCCAGCCATGCCGACGATGAACATGCCGGCGATGCGCAACGAGACGAAGCTGCCGCACGTGGGCGGCGGCGTCTATCGCGGGCCAGGGCAAGTGATGATGGCCGGCCATTGGGACGTGACGGTGGTCGTCGCGAAAGGCGGACAACAACTGGGGCGGAAGCAGCTCGCCGTGGCGGCGAGATAAAACAGGGCAAGCCAAAGGAGAGAGCGATGTTTCATATCGAGCGGCAGGGACAGAGAAGAAGCACGTTCGGGGTTGACGCGGCAGCCGTTGCGATCGCACTCGCGATCGCGCTCGCCGTACCAGGCCACGTCGGCGCCGCGCAGCAGCCCGCGGCCAGTCAGAAGCCAGCGGTCGACATCATGCTGATGAGCAAGCCAAGCCCGCCGAAGATGGGGCCGAACACGATCGAGGTGATGTTGAAGGATGCCGCCGGCAAGCCGATTACCGATGCCGACGTGTCGGTGATGTTTTTCATGGCGGCGATGCCCGAGATGAAGATGCCCGAGATGAAGAACAGCGCAGCCTTGAAGCACGTGAAGGATGGGACCTACTCCGGAACGGCGCAGGTGATGATGGCCGGGAAGTGGGACGTGACCGTCACCGCCAAGCGCGCCGGCAAGGAGATCGGGTCGAAGAAGTTCCCGATCACGGCGGAGAAATAAACAGGTCCGCCTGAAGGCGGCCCCCACGTACGTAGGGGCCGGCTTCAGCCGGCCCGAAGGGCAGCGACATGATCAGCCGAATCATCGATTGGTGTGCGGGCAACCGCTTTCTGGTGTTCACCGGCACCGTCGCACTGACGGTGTGGGGCATCTGGGCGATGACCGCCACACCGCTCGACGCGGTGCCCGACATCTCCGATGTGCAGGTGATCGTGTCGACCGAGTGGATGGGCCGGAGCCCGGACATCATCGAGGATCAGATCACGTATCCGATCGTCACGGCGCTCGTCTCAGCGCCGCGCGTGCGAACGGTGCGCGGCTTCACCGACTTCGGCATCTCCTACGTGTACGTGATCTTCGAAGACGGCACCGACATCTACTGGGCGCGGAGTCGGGTCGTCGAATACCTGCAGGGCATACGGGGCCGATTGCCGGACGGGAGCAATCCGACCATCGGTCCCGATGCGACCGGCGTCGGTTGGGTCTTCCAATACGCCATCGTCGACGACACAGGCTCGCGAAACCTGGCGGAGCTGCGGGGCGTGCAGGACTGGTTCCTCCGCTACTCGCTGGCCTCGGTCGAAGGCGTCGCCGAGGTCGCGAGCATCGGCGGGTTCGTCAAGCAATATCAGGTCAATCTGGATCCCAACAAGCTCGCGGCCTTCGACAAGTCGGTCAAAGACGTCGTCAACGCCATCCGGGCGAGCAACAACGAGGTCGAAGGGCGCCTGCTGGAGTTCTCGGGTCGCGAGTACATGGTTCGAGGGCGCGGGTATCTCTCGTCGCTCGATGACATCGCCGCGGTCTCGCTCGGTGCGAACACGCGTGGCACACCCGTTCGCGTGGCCGACGTGGCCGACGTGCAGCTGGGACCGGATCTGCGCCGCGGTGTCGCCGAGCTCGACGGCAAAGGCGAGGTCGTCGGGGGCATCGTCGTCATGCGCTTCGGCGAGAACGCGCTCCGGGTAATCGATCGTGTGAAGGCCAAGCTGCACGATGTGCAGCGCGCGCTGCCTCAGGGCGTACGGATCGTGCCGACCTACGACCGATCGGGTCTGATCAACGAATCGATCGGCACCCTTCGACGCACACTGATCGAGGAAGCGATCGTCGTCTCATTGGTGATCCTCGTCTTCCTTTTTCATGTCCGCTCGGCGCTGGTGCCGATCCTCGCGCTGCCGATCGCCGTCGTCGCATCGTTCATCCCCATGTACTACCTCGACGTCAACTCGAACATCATGTCGCTCGGCGGGCTGGCGCTTGCCATCGGCGTCATGGTCGATGCGGCGATCGTGATGGTGGAAAACGCCTATCGGCACGTGTCCGAGCCCGATGCACCGCTGGCGTACGACGATCAGCCCCGCGCGATTATCGGCGCCGCCAAGCAGGTCGCCCGCGCCATCTTCTTTTCGCTCGCCATCATCATCGTGTCATTCGTGCCGGTGTTCCTGCTCGAGGCGCAGGAAGGACGGATGTTCCGGCCGCTGGCGTTCACGAAGACCTCCGCGATGGTTCTCGCCTCGCTGCTGTCGATCACGTTGGTTCCGGTGTTGATGACCATCTTCATCCGCGGTCGTCGATTGAGGCCGGAGTCGGTCAACCCGGTGTCGCGCGTGTTCACATGGCTGTATGAACCGATCCTCCGAGCCGCCCTTCGCTTCAGATGGGCGGCGTTGCTGCTCAACTTCGCCGTCGTGCCGCTGACGATTCCCCTGCTCTTCGTGATCGGCAGCGAGTTCATGCCGCCTCTCTATGAAGGCTCGATGCTGTACATGCCCACCTCCCCTCCTGGGATGTCGATCACGGAAGCGACGCGACTTCTGCAGGTGCAGGACAAGCTGCTTCGACAGGTGCCGGAGGTGGAGCAGGTGTTCGGAACTGTGGGCCGGGGTACGACGCCGACAGACAACACCCCGATGGGCATGGTCAACACGACCGTCGTGTTGAAGCCACGCGAGCAATGGCGACCTGGACTGTCTTACGCACAGCTCCAGTCGGAGATGGACGCCTCGCTGCAGTTCCCCGGGTTCCCGAACGTGTGGACGCAGCCGATCCGCAATCGGCTCGACATGCTGCTCACGGGTATCAAGACGCCGGTGGGCATCAAGATTTTCGGTGCGGACCTCAACGTGATTCAGGGGCTCGGGCAGCAGGTCGAACGCATTCTCCAGCAAGTGCCGGGCACGAGAAGCGTCTACGCAGAACGGGTCACGCAGGGATACTTCACCGACATCCGGATCGATCGTCAGGCCATCGCCAGGCAAGGACTGACGATCGAAGACGTCCAGGACGTCATCCAGTCCGCGCTGGGTGGGGAGAACGTGACCCAAACCGTCGAAGGTCGCGAACGCTATCCGGTCAATGTCCGCTATGCCCGTGCATTCCGTGAAAGCATCCCAGCACTCGAGCGCATGCTGGTCAAGACGCCGAAGGGCGCGAGCATCCCACTCGGTCAGCTCGCGGAGATCTCGTTGACGACCGGTCCGGCAATGGTTCGCGACGAAGACGCCCAGCTGGCCGGCTACGTCTACGTCGACACGGTGACGAGCAACATCGGCGGCTACGTCGACGCGGCCAAGGCCGCGATTGCGCGCAGCCTTCAGCTGCCGCCGGGATACACGCTGCAGTGGACAGGTCAGTACGAGTTTCAGGTTCGCGCGCGCGAGCGTTTGAAGATTCTGGTTCCGCTCGTGTTCTTCATCATCTTCATGCTGCTGTACATCACGTTTCGCTCCGCGTCGGAGGCGACGATCGTGATGCTGTCGGTCGTGTACGCGATGACCGGCGGCGTCATCCTGCAGTGGCTGCTCGGCTACAACTTCTCGGTCGCGGTATGGGTCGGCTACATCGCTCTCTACGGCGTGGCCGTCCAGACCGGTGTCGTCATGGTCGTCTACCTTCACGAAGCACTCGACAAGCGGTTGCGTCAGGGCGGTGAGATTACTCGGGACGATGTGCTCAAAGCGACGATCGACGGTTCCGTGTTGCGGCTGCGGCCGAAGCTCATGACCGTCACCGTGGTCATGGCGAGCCTGGTGCCGATCATGTGGAGCACGGGCGTGGGCTCGGACGTGATGAAGCCGATTGCCGCTCCGATCATCGGCGGCATGATTACGTCGACGATCCACGTGCTGATCATCACGCCCGTCATCTTCTACATCATGAAGATGCGTGCGCTTCGAAGGGGAACGCTGCGGCCGTCGTTGATGACGCACTAGGAGATTCCCCCATGGCTAAGCATCGACGATTGCTGTGGCTTCCGGCGTTGTCGCTCATCATGGCGGCGTGCGCGTCTGCGGCCAGGCCCGTTCCCCAGGCACCGCCGGCCGACGTTCAGATCAAACTCGCGACCCTGTCCCGCGTCTGGGTTGCCGGATTCGTCAGCTCCCACGGGTCCGGCACGAGATCTGAGTTCGATCTGAATGTCGAGACGGTTCGTCTCGTTCGATCGCAGCTGCGCGCGTGGTCGTCTGCCCAGGTGCTCGAAGCCGAACCTCTCGTGATGGACACGGAGCGGCGTCTGTCAGATGTCGCGTACTGGCGAGTACAAGGCGAGGAGCACGGATGGCCGCTGATTGTCACCGGATCCGTGAAGCTGAATCTCGCACCACCCAAAGTGGAACAACGCGGCAGACGGACTATGTACTTTCCAATGGCAGGCCGGGTGCTCGAGGCCACGGTGGTGTTGATCGACGGGCGCAGTGGAGAGGTGCTGTCGACCAACAAGCTTCCGAGCCGGATGCGGTACGGCATCGGGCGGTTTGCGTCCTCACTGTCCCTCTTCTTGCAGATGATGGATCAAGCCATGCCCGACTGGGTCACGGCGATCGCTGACAACAGCGCGCGTCGGCGCGAACCTCGGTAGATGAACGGCGCTGGAAGTGAACGGTTTCTTTTCGCGAGGAGGCAACCTGATGCGTAACGTGGCAATCGCATTGGCATTATTACTGACTGCAACGATGGCGACGCTCGTCGGACGGCAACAGCAGCGGCCAACGGTCGATGTATACAAGGACCCGACCTGCGGCTGTTGCAGCAAGTGGGTCGAGCACATGCAGGCAAATGGCTTCGCGGTGCGCACGACGAATCGGGAGGATCTTGCAGACCTGAAAGCGAAGCACGGAGTACCGCCGGGCGTGCGGTCGTGCCACATGGCGGTCGTCAACGGGTACGTCGTCGAGGGCCATGTGCCGGCGAATGACATTCAGCGACTGCTCAAGGAACGGCCTGCCATCGTCGGTCTCGCCGTACCCGGGATGCCGATCGGCTCACCGGGGATGGAGGTGCCGGGTCAGAAGGCGCAGCCGTTCGACGTGTTGTCATTCGACAAGAATGGCCAGACACGCGTGTTCGCCAGTCATTGAAGATGAGCAGCACGGCGACATGTCGTTGTCGCTCCTGTGCTATCGCACGGCGCATCGATTGGCGCCGGCTTCGAGGTCGGTCGGATCGGTGGTCGGAAGCTCGCCTGCTTCATTCAGTTCGACGATGCGAACGAAGTTCGGCGGCGCGGCAGGCAGTTTTGATGTGACGCGATCCACGAATGCGGACTGGGACACGAGCCAACCGGACAGCCAGCGTTCGACGTCGTTCAGCCGCGCGGCGATGGCACGTCCGTCGAACGCAACTGGTTCGCTGGCATGCGCCGGCAGCACGACCATGCGCTCGGGGAGCCTCCGAAGACGATTCAGCGAGGCGAACAACGCCTGTGCCCGGTGGCGCGAGTGCTCTCCATCGGCGTGCAGGTCCGGACGGCCGACGCCGTCGGTAAAGAGCGTGTCGCCGGTGAACACGGCGGCTTCGTTCAGGAGGTAGGACGTACTCTCGTCGGTGTGCCCTGGAGTGTGCATCGCGGTCAGTGTCGACCCGCCCAGCGGGATCCGCTCGCCGTCCGCGATCGTGGTGAACGCAAAGTGAACGCGCCGCTGGGGAGGCAGCACGAGGGTCGCGCCGGTGTCATGCGCCAACTCGCGCGCACGCGAGAGATGATCGGCGTGCACATGGGTCTCGAGCACATAGCGGATCGACCAATCATGCTTTTCGGCAATCGCGAGATAGACGCCGGGCGACAGCGAGGGATCGATGACCGCTGCCTCGCCCTCAGCGGCGACGACGTACGAAAGACAGCCTTTGCCGGTGCGACGAACTTGAATGACCCGAACCGAGTCGTCGACAAGCGGAACCTCGGCTGCATTCCACGCGAGGCTCCACGCCTTCATTCCGCCGGCGAGCGACCTGGCATCAAGTCCGCGAGCCGCAAGGATGTCCGCGGCGGTCTGGCTGACGCCTCCGGCATTGCATACCGTCACGATCGGCCGATCGGTCGGGAGCGACACATGCTCGAGCGCACCCGGTTGACCGGCGCGCACCGCGTCGTACGCGTTGATGTGCACGCTGCCCGGGATCGCCCATTGGGCGCGGTCTTCATCCGTGCGGATGTCGAGCACGGTGACCGGTCGATACTCGTCCAGCCAACGACGGAGCGTGTCGACATCGAGCTGCGTCGTCACGAGACCCTCCTGTAGGCCGGGTCCTGGTTTGTAGGCCCGGCGTGCAGGTCGTAGGCCTGGTCTTCTTGTGTAACCCCGGCGCGCAGTGTCTCCGTCATACGAAGCGCAGCGACGATCCCCGAAACGAGCGTCAGTGCGGCAATGAGCCACATCGCGGCCTGCAATCCGAACGTATCGGCGGTGATGCCCGCGACGAGCGCGCCGACTGCGTAGCCGAGATCGCGCCACAAGCGGTAGACGCCGACAGCGGACGCGCGCCACGAGGGGTGAGCGACGTCTCCGATCGCCGCGAGCAGCGTGGGATAGACCATCGCCGTGCCGACACCCAGCAGCACGACGCCCGCAGTGAATCCCCCGAACGCGTGCGACACGGTCACGACCGCGATGCCGGCGGCTTGTGTCCACATGCCCCAGACGATCAGCACCTTTCGGCCGACTCGGTCGGACATCGCACCTGTGATCAGCTGCAGGATCGCCCACGCCGCGGGGTAACTCGCAGCCAGCAGGCCCACTTGCGCGAGGCTCAGCCCGGCGGCCGCAAACACCAGCGGGAACAGCCCCCATGCCATTCCGTCATTGAGGTTGTTGACGAGACCCGCCTGGCTCACGCTCGAGAGGTTCACGTCGAGCAGCGTAGTGCGCCAGAAGACCTGTCGCGGTGTCAGCAACGCATCGCCGGTGGCGAGCGCGGACTCGTACGATGCGTGATGACGCGTCTCGCGAACGAGCAACACTGACAACGCGAGGCCGATGACGACGAAGGCAACGCCGAGATAGAACGGTTGCGGACGGATCCCGTAGCGTGCGGCAATCCAACCCGTCGCCAGCGCGCTTGCGGCCAAGGCGAGATAGCCCGCGGCCTCGTTCAACCCCATCGCCAGTCCGCGTTGCCGCGGGCCGACGAGATCGATCTTCATGATCACGGTGGTCGACCAGGTGAGACCCTGGCTGATCCCGAGCAGCACGTTGGCAAAGAGCACCCACCGCCAGCTCGGACCCCACATGAGCAGGAACGGCACCGGCACCGCGACCAGCCAGCCGGCGACGAGCACGACCTTGCGCCCGATGCGATCGGACCAGCGACCCGCGGCGTAGTTGGTGATCGCCTTCGCGACACCGAAGACGACGATGAACGACAGGATGGCAGTGCGGGCCGCGAGGTGGAACTCCTGCTCCGCCATCGCCGGGAGGATGCTGCGCTCGAGTCCGACGATCGCCCCGACGAACGCGTTGACGACGACGAGCAGCGCGAATTGGGGAAGGTTTTCGCGAAGGCCGAGCCGTACCGGATCAGCAGACCGTGGCGGGTTCATGATCGCGCGCTCGTCGCGTCCTCTGTGCCCGAATCGATTCGCCATCCGTGCGCGCGCCACTCCGACACGCCGAGCTCCATGCGGTGGGCGCGAAATCCCTTACGGCGCAGTACCTCGACGGCATCGAGCGCCATCACGCAGTACGGACCGCGGCAGTACGCCACCACGTCGAGGCTCTTGCGCAGCTCGCGCATGCGCTTCGGAAGCTCGCCGAGCGGTACCGAGAGTGCCCCTGGGATGTGACCGGCGAGGTATTCCTCGCGAGGACGCACATCGATCAACGTGACCTCGCCGGCGCGAACGCGACGCGCGAGCTCGTCGTTGTCGATCGGCTCCAGCGCGCCGCGTCCCTCGAGATACTGGTGCGTGACCTGATGCACTTCCGCCAGACGCGCTTCGGCGAGGCGCCGCAAGTCGAGGAAGAACTCGGCGACCCGCGGGTCCCCGAGGCGGTAGGTCACATACAAGCCGGCCTTCGCGGCCTCGACCAGACGGGCGCGCCGCAGCACCTGGAGGTGATGCGACGTCGTCGCCATGCTCTGGCCGGTCTGGGTGGCGAGCGCCTCGACCGTGCGCGGTCCCTGCGACAGCAGGTCGAGGAGCTCGAGGCGTCCCGGGCTCGCGATCGCCCGGCCGATGCGCGCGAGCTGCTCGTAGATCGCGCTCTTCAATGACGGCGTGCGGTGCTGAGACGCCATATTCAAGTAATCAAATGCTTACTTGAATATCGTGCCTGACCCGGTGGCCGATGTCAATCGTCGGCGTCTCTCGTGCTGACCGCGCGGCGCCGACCGCACGATGTCGCTCTTCGTGCTGCCCACGATCGTGATCAATTCCTGTTGTTCTCGTTGGGGAACTTTGAACTTGTCGAGCGTGGCTTTGAAATCAACCACCATCGCATCCCACTCTGCCTGACTGATGTTCAGCTTCTCGTGGGACTCCTTCATCGTCCGGCCGATGTACTTGCACGGACCGCCGCTCACCTCACAGACAAGCGTGGTGACGTGAAACTTGAGTCCGGCCTTTGGCACGCGCGCCCGCGCCTCCTTGATCGCTGGATTGGCATTGAGCGTGGCGTTCACCAGCAGCCGCTCGATGAAATCGTCGACCACCGTCGCAATGCTGTAAGCGCCTCCCAGTCGTTCGTAGAGCGATGGCGGCGCGATTTCCGCCCTCGCGATGGGCGTCGCCGTCCCAGCCATGATCACTAGGACTGCCGCCAAGGCCGTCGTGCTCACTCGTGCAGGATCGATACGCATGGCCGTTCCTCCTTGTCGCCGTGCTGATTCATCGCCGAGGACGCGCGGTCTGCGAAATGGTTCCAGCGCGCTGCAACTGCGCGGGAATCCCGGCAACAATGCGTGGGAGCTGTGAAGCGGCGCCACCAGTGGAACCATTTCGCCGCTCGCGCGTCATGAGGACAGGCGCAGAGGTGACCATTTCGAAAGAGGCCTTCGAAACCCAGGTTCTGGGGATCCTCGGTCCGCTGCACGGCGTGGCCAGGCGACTGACGAGGAATGAGACCGATGCGGAAGACCTCGTGGCCGAGTCAGTCACACGCGCGTGGCGGGCCCGCGGGTCACTCGCGGATACAGGCGCCTTTCGCGGGTGGATGTTCCGGATCCTGACCAACACCTTCATCAGCGAGCGGCGGAAGGCGCTGGTGCGGCCGCGCGAAGAGCTGCTGGTGGACGAGTGCGGCGAGGAAGAAGGCGCCTTCTCGATTTTCGAGCGCCTGCACCAGCCCTTCCTGCTGTGGTTCAGCAATCCCGAACAGGAGTTTCTCGACAAACTGCTGCGCGAGGATCTGGATCGAGCTCTGGCTGCGCTGCCCGAACACTACCGCGTCGTGATCGTGCTGGCCGACGTCGAAGGACTCAAGTACGGCGAGATTGCGGAGACGCTGGACGTGCCCGTCGGCACGGTCCGGTCGAGGCTTGCTCGTGCGCGCAGCGCGCTACAACGAATGCTGTGGACGGTCGCGCGCGATCACGGGCTCCAGCCTTCGCGGGCGGCCGGCACGCATAGATAGTGCGTCGGAAAGAATCTATGTCTGACACCGATGATATGGGCTGTGAGCGGGCCCTGACACGCCTCCTGGAATTCATCGATCGTGAGCTGCCCGACGGCGAGCACGACAGTGTAGAGCGGCATCTGCGCACGTGTCGGAGCTGCTTTTCACGAATGGAGTTCGAGAGTCGGCTCAAACAGCGGCTATCGGCGCTCTCTGCCGAGGACGCTCCCTCGAAGTCGCGCGACCGCATCCGCGATCTGATCAAGGGGTTTTGATTGACAGAACCGAGTGGCCGACGCGAAGGAGTCATGACAATGGCCATGTGGAGTGACAAGAAAGAGTTCATCTTCAAAGCCGTCGAGGACATGTACACCGACGTCGCCTCGCGTCCCGGCGCGGTGTTCCATTTTCCGACGGGCCGCCTGGCCTGCCTTTTCGTCGGCTATCCTGCCGAGCAGCTCGATTGCCTTCCGGACGAGGCAACCGAATCATTCGCGGGTGTGGGCTATCCGTTTGCGGCGGACGTCATCCGCCCAGGCGATACCGTGCTCGACATTGGCAGCGGTTCCGGAACCGACGCGCTGATCGCAGCGATGCTGACCGGCGAGACTGGCGTGGTCTACGGGCTGGATATGACGCGGGCGATGCGGGAGAAGCTGCAACGCACGGTGACGTCGAAGAAGATCGGACACGTGCGCGTGCTCGAGGGGAATGCCGAGCACATTCCGCTCCCCGACGCAAGCATCGATGTCGTCACCAGCAACGGCGTGCTGAACCTCGTGCCGGACAAACCGACCGCGTTCGGCGAAATTGCTCGCGTCCTCAAGCCTGGTGGGCGACTGCAGATCTCGGACATCGCGCTCCGGGTACCGGTGTCGGAGCAGTCGCGCGCCGATCCGAAACTCTGGGCCGAATGCGTGGTCGGCGCGATCACCGAAGGTGACTACGTCTCGCTTCTGCGTGCCGCGGGTTTGTCCGCTCAAGTGTTCCGCGAGATGGACTACTTCGCCGGCAGCGTCAACGC
>DATFRP010000270.1:0-14453 GCA_035263125.1 Vicinamibacterales bacterium | reverse complement strand
GTCCCGAGGATCGTGCGCGGCGGTGAATCCTTTCGAGGATTAGGGATGCTGATATCGCCAAAACTGAGTTCGGCGGGCGGTTTGCCGCCGTTGAAGGTGCGGCCGGCATCGAGCGCGATCATCGCCGGTTCAGAGAACATCCCGTTGAACGTCGGATCGTAAATCTTCACGACGCCCTCCGCATCGGTCGGGTCGTCTCCGCAGAAGCTGTGCTGGTCAGTGAGAATGAGATCGAGATGCCGCCCGTAGCGCAACGACCGATAGGCGATCAGGCTGTTGATGGCCTTCAGGTTGTTGGGTTCGATCCCGAGGTAACTGTCGTCCCACTTTTCAATCGGGGCATTTCTCACCGCCACCGCGCCGAACGTGTCGAGCGATCCGCTCGGCGCCTTCACGCGCGCGGGAATGTATTCGAACCACGCCTGGTTGGCGGCGACCTTGACGGTCTGGCCCGGTCGCGGATCGCCCCCTGCCTGGACGATGCTCTGCCGGCCCTGCCAGGAGAATTCGTGATTGTCCCAGATGGCGACGAACGGCCAACGCGCTCGCGCGTCTTGCAGATCGGGATCGGCAAGGTAGCCCTTGTAGACGACGCGATAGCCGTCGACCGTGAGCGGGTAATGGAATTTGCCGACTCCGCTTAGACCGCCATCGGGAATCCGGCCGACGTCGTAGATCGTGCGGTCGTACCGCGTCGACAGTTCGTCGGGATATTCGACGACCTCATAAATGAAATCACCGAGGTGGAGCACGAAACCGAGTTGATCGGCGGGCGCCGCGCGCTCATCCTCAAAGATCATCCGGCGATAGCCGTTGAGCCTGCCTTCATTGAGGCTCTGGCAGCTGACGAAGGCGAAACTGACCGGCCGTGGATCGTTCGCCAGCGGCGCGGTGATCGTCCGGCCGACGCGGCTACCGTTCCCCTCTCCATCGGTGAAGCGGTACCAGTAGACGCGCGCAGGCTTGAGATGACCGACCAGCACGCGCGTCGTCCAGTCCGATTCCGCTGAGACCGGCGCGGACGCCTTTGCGACGACCCGCCTGAACGCATCATCCTCGGCAACCTCCACCCTGAGCACACGTCGGCCGCCCGACTGGAACGGCCGCCGAGTCCAGAGGATCACGCTGCTCGGATCGGGATCGCCGGAGGCGACGCCCTCCGGATACAGGTCGCGCCGCTCGTGCCAGCCGGTGGTTGACGCTCGAGCCGAGCCGCCCCACGCCAGCGTGGCCCCCATCGCCGCGGCCAATTGAACGAACTCGCGTCGAGTGAGCGTCATCATCTATCCCCTTCGCAACGTCTCCGCATGCCAAGCAACGTGATCGACCATGAACGTCGAGATGAAATATTAGCTGTGGTCGTACCCGGACCGCCGCGCCGCGTAAGGGCGCGGCGGGCGGACAGCGAGCCAATCACTCCCTATCAAGAATTTGGCGAACGGCTCATCAGACTTCTTTGGCGCCAAGGTGTAGCCATGGCGTCCGAACTGGTTGGGGTACGAAGACCAATGCGGCGATCCGTTGTTTGTCGATCGCGCGGGACAGGGCTCAGTTTGGCGTCGGCATCTCCGCGAAGTCGACGACGAGCACTTCTACGACTTCGCGAGCTGCTTCGAGCTTCAGGCCAGCTTGTTCCTGCAACGCGGTAAAGAGCGAGACGCCATCTATGCTGGATTGTGGGCTGGCGAACGCCCCGGAAAACGGAGCGTAGTCAAACTGAAGCTGCATGTCGAAGTATCCGGTGAGGCCCGTGCGGTCAAGAACGGGTCGGTCTATACCCATGCCGGACAGCATCCGGAGAAAGTCGCTGATCTGCATCGCGCGATACTGCATTCCGCCTGTCGCTGTTGCCTGACATTGAGGCGGAAACGGCTGACGAGCGGTCAGGGCTTCAACGCACGAAGGATCGCTGCGCTTCAACTGCGTCCCCAATTCGCCGTCGGCACGCGACATCTTCAGCACGTAGACATTGACCGCCCGCTGTTCTGTGTGGGTGCGGAGGGCAAATCGGTCGGCAAGGAGCTTCGAGATCATCTGAGCCAACTGCCCCGGTGTCGTGGTCGGGTCCATCCGCGCGTCGATGTCGAACCGGGCGTTGCGCGTCCAAGCCGGCCCTCCCACGACGAGGCTCTCGAACACATACTGCGGGTAGGCGGCACCGATAAGCTGGACAAGATTGCGGCTTCTGGCTCGCCACTGACCTGGTGGTTGACGACCCAGCGGAACGACTGGACCCGAAGGCTTGACGCTCGCAACTTCGAATTCCGGTGACGACACTTGCGCGTCCGCCAGCACGGCCATGCCGCCAAGGTACAGACACATCACAACTGTTCGACTCATACCGTTCCCTGGGGATATTACCCGGGCTTCGAGAAATGGGCGCCGCGCGAGCCGCCGCGCGGGCGCGCGCTCACCGGAAGCACGCCGCCGGCTCGGCGACGGACCAAAAACATAACACCCGGGTAATATTGACAAGCGGTTTTACCCGGGTAATATGGCGGCATGGAAACTGCCGATCGATTCGTGGCTTTCTCGGGGGTCCGGAAGGTAGCGGACGGCGCCCTCCGCGACGTCCTCCCCGTGCTGAAGGACCGCTTCGATCGGGATCGCTCGGAGCTCGTGCTCGTGTTCGACGTCGGGTCGGGGCGGCAGGTGGACTTCCATCTCCGCGGCACGCTGGACCAGGTGCTCGAGCGCGCGGCGCCCGGGCCGAGGCCGGGTCGGCCGAAGCTCGGGGTGACGAGCCGCGAGGTGACGCTGCTGCCCCGGCACTGGGACTGGCTCAAGCAGAAGGACACGGGGATCTCGGGCGCTCTCCGGCGGCTCGTCGAGGACGCGATCAAGGAGCGCCCCGGCGACGGGCGCGTGCGGCGGATCCAGGCCGCGCTCGGACGCTTCCTCACGAGCATGGCCGGCGACCGGCCGAACTACGAGGAGGCAACGCGCGCGCTCTTCCAGTCGGACGCGGCGCGGTTCGAGGCGCTCGTCGCCAGGTGGCCGAAGGACATCCGGGCGTTCGCGCTCGAGCAGATGGCGCTTCTCCGCGCGGGCAACGAGAGCAGCGCCGCCCGGAACGAGGAGGTCGTCCGGGAGCTCTACGACGCCGTCTGGACCCGCGGCGACCTCGACGCGATCCCGCGCCTCGTCGCGACTGAGTACGTCGTCCACTCGGATCCGGGCGACGCCTGGGACGGCAGGACGCTCGACCCGGGCGCCTACCGCAAGCGCGTCGAGTACTCGCGCCGGGCGTTTCCTGACCTCGCCTTCACGGTGGACGAGCTCGTCGCCGCGGGCGAACGGGTTGCGGTGCGGTGGAGCGCGACCGGGACACACCGCGGAGATCTTCGCGGCTTCCCGCGGACCGGCAGGCGGCTCGCGTTCGCGGGGCAGACCTTCTACGAGGTGAAGGACGGCAGGATTCGGGGCCACTGGCAGGTGGTGGATCGGCTCGGGTTCGCCGAGCAGCTGCGGAGGTGACCGGCGCTCAGGGCTGCCGACAGACACCTTCACTCGAGCGGGCCGAAGAAATCGCTGCGCGGAGGGATCGGTCTCTCACAAACCCAGCGCCTGCCTGAGTCCCGGGGAACGACATAGTTTCGTAGCCGGTCGTCATCGATGGCCCACACGCGCGGCTCGGACCACTCATCGGCGCGTCGCAGCTCGAACCCTTCGATCCCCCCGTGTTCGCTGACGTGAAACAGCATCTGGCGGCACCTCCGGCGGCCGCTGGTAATTGTAGGGGCTGGATCGACCTTCCGACGTGAACTCCCAGTAGTCGCCCAGTGGGGAGCGACTCCCTGTGGGCGTGTGGGTGTCAGCCGACGCCTCGTCGCGGCCGAGTGAGCGCTCGAATGCGCGTGCGCCGTCCACGGTGCTACGATCCGCGGCGTGACGGCGCCAATCCGCGCGTGCCGTGCTCCGGATGACTTATGAGAGTTTTGCTCCTGGTCATCGGAATTCTTTTCGCAGGTTCACTGGTGGTCACTCAGACGCCTCCCGTTCCGTCTGCCGGTCAGCCAGGCACAGGACGCATCCGCGGCCGCGTCGTCGCGGCGGAGACGAGCGCGCCACTTCGGGAAGCACGCGTGGTGGCGTTTATCGCCGATGGCCAGCCTCCGCGTGAAACCGTGACCGACGCGAACGGCAGATACGAATTCCGGCAGCTTCCGGCAGGGGCATTTGTTGTCAGCGCTTCGCTGGACGGATATCTCAGCGTCGCGTACGGGCAACAACGCGTACGATCGATGGAATCTGGCACAGCCGTCAACGTGGCACCAGGGCAGACCGTCGAGCGCATTGATCTTTCATTGCCACGCGCCAGCGTGATCGTCGTCGCGTTGACCGACGAGTCCGGCGAGCCGCTTGCGGGCGCGCAGGTGGAAATACAGCGTCATCATTACGCAGCGAACGGCCAGCGGCGGATGACATCCGCACCGACGGGCATACGGGGACCAGCCAGGACCGACGATCGCGGAGAGCTCCGCGCGTTCGGATTGATGCCCGGCGAATACACCGTCCGCGCCTCCGTTCAGACCATCCGAAGGGACAGCGCAACAACCGCGCGCGACCGCGCCGAAGGATTCACGCCCACGTACTACCCCGGAACCACGCGCGCAGCCGACGCGCAGTTCGTCACGCTTGGTCTAGGTGACGAGAGGACCGTGCAGTTCGCGATGGTGGCGTCGCGCCTCCATCGCGTGACCGGCAACATCGTCACGTCGGATGGACAGCCGCCCACTGGAATGGACCTGCAGCTCGCTCCTGGCAACGGTGAAAGCGGCGTCGTGTACGGTGCGGGGACCGCAGCGGCAGACGGAACGTTCGCGATTGCCGGAGTGCCGGACGGGAGCTACACATTGCAGGTTCGTCAGAACGCACGGACAAGTCTGGAGGACCTGCGTGCGGGACAATCGGGTGGCCCTTTCCTTGGCCGCGTTCGAGGCGAGTCCGTTTCCGTGCCGTTGACCGTCAGGGGCGATGACGTCACAGGCCTGCGGATTGTCACGAGTCGGGGAGCGACCATCAGCGGGCGCGTCGTGTTGGAGGGAGCCTCGACAGTTCCGTCAACGCCAGAGTTGCGTGTCGTCGCCTTGGCACCGGGTTTGGCCGGTAGCGAATGGTTTTCCGTGGGCACTTCGGTTTACGACTTCCCGCCGGACGGCGGCGTTGCAGCAGATGGTCGTTTTCAGATCGCGGGCGCGTCGGGCCGCGTACAGCTCGATGTGCCGACTGCAGACCTGATGGTGAAGTCGGTCACTCTGGATGGTCGCGATGTCACCGATGAAGTGTTGGACCTCACTGGGACGAATTCGGTCTCCGGCGTCGTGATTACCTTGACGGACAAAGTATCCACCGTTGCCGGACAAGTGCATGGACGAGACGGTCAGCCGGTGCGCAATTACGTCGTGGTTCTGTTGCCTCGTGATCCGACAGACGTTGATCGTGCGCCGCGATGGATCCACACCTCGCGGGCAGGCACCGATGGGCGCTTCCAAATCCGAAGGGTGCGTCCGGGCCACTACCTTGCCGCCGCTGTCGAATGGATTGAGCAGGGCCAGCAGTTCGCGCCAGAGTTCCAACAACTGCTGCGGCGCGGCGCGCGTGAGTTGACCGTTGGTGAAGGGCAGACCTCGACGCTTGACTTGACGCTGACGCCAGACATTTAGATTGGTGCACACCCTCATCATTGCTAAAGGCTGCTGGTAATCTCTATGACAAGGCTCGTCTTCGCTGTGACCACAATGGTGCTCGTCGGAGCCGCTTTTGTGTTCGCGCAGGATGCTGGCCGAGCGGAGATCAGCGGGAGTGTGGTCGGCGACGACGCAGCGCTTCCGGGCGTCCGAGTGAGTGCGATCGGCGCGGGCACGGAGCGAAGCGTTATCAGTGACGCATATGGTCGATTCACGCTTCCCTCGCTCTCGCCTGGAACTTATCGAATCAGCGCGGAGCTCCCTGGGTTCCAGACTGTCACACGCGCGGTGTCGATCACCGCTCCGGGAGTGCTGCACCTTGATTTCGTGCTGGAGGTTGGCTGCCTCAGCGAAGTGCTCTACGTGGATCCTGGATGGGCCTGGGCGCTGGAACATGCCGACGCGGTGGTCCATTTGCGAATCTCCGAAACGATTGGCCCCAGGCGCTGGAAGCTGGATCAGTCGTGTCTTGTCGGAACGGAGCACGTCGCAACCGTTGGCGATGTCCTGAAGCTGATGGATCCGGACAGCCGACCCTCGACGATTCGATTGCTGGAGCCGGGACCCAGCCCTTCGTACGCCGCAGGCGACGAGTACATCGCCTTGCTAACCTGGCACCCGAATATAGGGAAATTCCAACCGCTTGCCGGTCCGTTGTTCATGTTTCCGGTACGTGATGGGCGCGTCGCGTGGACCCGTCGTGACGTTCCGGGGTTGACGGACGGAATGAGCGTCGACGCGTTCCTGGGGGTGCTGCGATCATCGGATCCCTTGGGGCCTGGACTGGATCAATCACCAGGAAGGATCGACATACGTCCTTTGGGAAAGCAACTGGTCGGCTCCGGAGGACGGGTCAGTTCGCGCACGGCACAATGCGACGCGCGTCGATTTACGGTCGACGAACTTCGACTTCGATCAGTTCGACGCGTGCGTCGCCGACGTTGCTCATCTCGTGAGGACTGCCGGCATCGAAGAAGCCCCACTGTCCGGGCTCGTTGAACTCGAACCGCATGGCTCCTGACGCCAGCGCCTTCCCGGTGCTGTCCTGCAGGATCACGACCGGCGCCGTGTGCTGATGCGATGTCTTCTCACCCGGAGCGAGCGCGACGCGATAGACACGGAACCAGCGGTTGGTCGACTCCGGCTTCGACGTGAACCCAGCTGCCTGCTCGGTCACCTTCTCATCGCCGCCTGCCGTTTCGTTGATCACACCGAGCGCACGATACAAGCCGCTCCCGACGTTCTGAATGCGATGCGTGACCGGCCGCTCGGCGTAGCTCGTGTCGCTCATCACGCGCGGGCGGAAGCGGGCAGGCCCTCCAGCGCGGGGGGCGGCATTCTGCGGTGGTGGTGTTTGAGGCGGCGCCGCTCCGCCAGCGCGCGCATCGGCGCCGCGGCCTGGGCCGGCTCCACGGCCTCGCCCAGCACCCCACTCCTCACCCAGCACCTGCGTGCGCGTCTGCGAGTCGGCAACGGTCAGGTAGAAGATCGGCCACTCATGGGTGTGAAACCACGACGTATCACCAGGAGGGATTTGCAGATCGATGATCCGCATCGGACCGGACTGAAAGACCTGACGATGGTGCGGTTCCTGGTGGACGGGCATGATTGGCGACTGCCCTTCTCCAGCATCATTGGGCGGCTGCCAAGGCGATCCCTGCCCGATGACGACGACAACGCCAGCTGACAGCGCGAAGACGATGACGACAACGGCAATGCGAAGCGGCATGCCGCGCATCGTAGCATCGGCCGGGTGAACCCCGACGCGGATCTCCGAAAGAGACCCGATTTGAAGACAGCGCCATGATGCGTATCCTCGCGTCGTCACCGGTCTGGTCATCCACGGTTTGGCCGACGGCACCCGCATACGTAACGTGACAGAGCCAGAAAGGGAGGTCTCGCGGATGAGTTTAGGCTTGAGAGAGCTGAATGGTTCCGACATCCTGGGACAGTTGCAGGAAGACGAACTCAGGCTGGCAGCACGGCTTCATGTGCCGGTCCTGATCACCGCCGAGGACGAGCACGCTCGTGCGAACGCCGCCCATTTCCTGCACGTCAACGGAGTCCAGGCGAAAGGTCCTTTCGTGTCGAGTGCCGGGCGTGACACCGATGATGACGTCGCCCTCCGGTGCATCTTCGAAGAGGCGCGCGGAGGCACGCTGTTCATCGACGACATCCTCAGGCTGACGAGAAAGACTCAAATAGAGCTCTTCGCCCTTCTTGGCGAGAGCCAGCAGCCGAAACCCAGCCCAGAGCTCGAGTCTGCACGCGTCCGCCTCATCACGGGTGCGAGCCGCCACCTCGCTGCTGAACATGCAATAGGTGCATTCAGCGAACCGCTGTTCTTCCGCTTGAACATCATTCACGTAGATTTGATCAGTGGCCATCTTCGCGGCAGGGCGGCATAACCCTTATATTGCGTGAGAGCTCCTGAACACACGGCCGCGCGTGGGCTCCGCGTGACGCCTGCATGGAAGCGCGGATCGCCACTGGCATGTCGTGCGTCACCAACACTGAATCGCGCCATTGCTGGACCGGCAGCCCGGCAAGGATTACCATCCGGTCGTCAATTCTTTGCACCGCAAATCCGAGGCTTCTCCGATGACATCATCGCACCACGCCTCTGCGTCGCCGTCCGCCGGTCTGTGGACCGGCTCGCTTACCGACTTTCGTCATGCCTTCCGTTTGCTGTGGAAGTCCAAGCGGATCACCGTCACGACGCTGGTCACGCTGGCGCTGTGCATCGGTGCGACGACGGCGATCTTCTCGTCGGTCTATTCGCTGATGTTGAAGCCGCTGCCGTATCAGGAGCCGGAGCGGATTGTGGAGTTGTATTCGTCCGCGGTGAAGGCCGGCCTCAACCACATGCCGGCCAACGTTCCGTTCTATCTCGACTACTCGCAGAACGCGACCTCATACGAGAGCGTCGGGTTGTGGACGTTCTTTTTTGGTCTGGTCGGAGAAAAGGATTCTGTCGTCCGCACCCCAGGGGTGCGGATGACGGCCGAAATCTTCAACATCCTGCGGCTGCAACCCGTGCTCGGCACCTTCTTCACCAAGGAGCAGAACAAACCGGGGGCCGACAAGGTCATCGTGCTCACGCAGTCGTACTGGCAGACGCAGTACCAGGAAAGTCCAGAGGTCATCGGCAAAGAGGTACGGATCGACGAAGAACCATACAAGGTGATCGGCGTCGCGCCGCGCGCGTTGGAAGCATTCGATGCGCGTATGAAGTTCGTGGTGCCATTGAGCTGGCCTGCGGCCGCGGAGAATCCACAGGGCCGCTACGGCGTGGGCATCCAGTTGTTTGGGCGCCTCAAGCCGGGCGTGACAGCAGGCCGCGCCGACGCCGAAGCCAAGGTCATTGAGAAGCGCTACGTCGACGCGGGACCACCACCGTTGAAGGCCTTCGTGGAGCGCTCCGCCATGACAATGAACGTCGGAGGCGTGCAGGAGCAGCGCGTCCGGCCGGTGCGGCCGATCCTCCTGATGCTGCAGGGCGGCGTCGCATTCGTGCTGCTGATCGGCTGCGTCAACGTGGCGAATCTCCTGCTCGTACGTTCCAACTCCCGTCAGTCCGAGCTGGCCATTCGATCCGCGCTCGGGGCCGCGCGCGCGACGATTGCCCGGCAGTTCCTCATGGAAAGCCTGCTCCTGACGTCTCTCGGCACTCTGTTGGGGCTGGGGGTGGCCTGGGGGCTGCTGCGGATGACGAATTACTACCTCGCGAAGATGCTGCCCCAGTCGCTGCCGGCATCGCTCGACTGGCGTGTGCTCGGATTCGCTGTCGCGCTCACCGCCGTCGTGGGCGTGCTCATCGGCCTCATACCGGTGTTTCACATCCTCCGCATGAATCTGGCGGCGGTGATCCAGAGCAACTCGAGAGGCTCGTCGTCGAGTCGCGGCGTGCGCGCGCTGAGCAGCGTCCTCGTGGTGGCCCAGGTCGCAGTGGCGTTGATGCTGCTCACCGGCGCCGGCCTGCTTATCTACAGCTTCGCCGAGGCTGTGAAAGTGGATACGGGACTCGAGGCGGCGAACGTGGTCACCGCGCGCATCGCGCTGACCCGGGAACATCGCGCCAGCGACGAGGCCGCCAACTCGATTCGTGAGCGCCTGTTGCAAGCGCTCAAAGAGATTCCCGGCGTGACGTCGGTGGCGCTGTCGTTTTCCACGCCCTTCCAGGGAGGACTGCCGATCAACGCGTTCACGCTGGAGAACGACACGCTGCCGCCGGGTTCGCCGCAACCAGGCGCCTTCCGAGTGATTGTGACGCCGGGGTACGCCAAAACGCTGGGACTGAAGTTGGTGGAAGGCCGCTTTTACGAAGACGCGGACCTGGCGCCCGGCCGCCGCCAGTTCGTCGTCGATCAGAGCTTCGCGCGGAAGTTCTTCCCGAATCGTTCCGCGATTGGCGGGAGGTTCGCCTTTGGCGGCCGGCCGGCAAAACCCGAAGAATGGCCCGTGATCATCGGGGTCGTGAAAGACGTGCCGCACAATGGGGTCGAGGAGAAAAGTGGCAATCCCTTCATCTACCAGATCCTGCAGCCGGGAGGACGACCGGGCGGATTGACGATGTTCCTGCGGACGAACCGGCCCACGAGTGACGCGGTGGCGGCCTTGAGAAACAAAGTGCGCGCGATCGCTCCCGCGAGTCCGCTGTTTGATGTCGGGGTTCTGCAGGAAGCGGTGGACTCGTCCTTCGACAGCCGTCGTGCCGTGATGCTACTGCTCGCCGCGTTCGCGGGACTGGCCATGTTCCTGTCGGCCCTCGGCATCTATGGCGTGCTGGCCTACGACGTCTCGCAGCGGACGCGCGAGATCGGCGTGCGCAGCGCCATCGGTGCGTCGCGGGGGCAGACCGCCGGCCTGATCCTGCGACAGGGGTTGTGGAAAGGGGGCATCGGTGTCGTGCTGGGTTTGATCGGCGCCGCGCTCCTCAGCCGGTCGATGACGACGCTGCTCTTCAACGTCCGCCCGACTGATCCCGCAGTGTACGGGGTGGTGGCGGTCTTGCTGATCGGCGTGGCGCTCCTCGCCAGCTATCTACCCGCCCGCCGCGCGTCGCGGATCGATCCTCTCGTTGCTTTGCGTGATGAGTGAGGCGGCTAGGGAAGCGGGGGAAGGAGGAAACAGAGGGGACGGAGAAAACGGATTAACAGGAGAAACGGAGGAACGGAGAGTCGCTTTCTTGCCAACCATGAACCGTCCTCCGTTTCTCCGTTCCTCCTGTTAATCCGCTTCCTCCGTCCCCTCCGTTCCGTGTGAACGCGTGATTAGACCCCGCGTCCAGGCGTAACATGCAGGTAACACGGCCTCATTACCGTGTCACCTATGAAGCGAATCGTTCTGACTCCCCTGGCCGCGGCTATCGGGCTCTGCGTGGCGGCATTTCCCGCGCACGCGCACCACAGCCATCCGTACTTCTACGACCAGTGCAAGACGGTCACGGTCGAAGGACGCATCGAACGCGTCGAATGGAAGGCCCCCCACACCCAGATTTACGTCAGACGGGATGACGGGACGACGTATCGCGTCGAGTGGACCTCACCGCAGATTTTGACCAAAATGGGCGTCGCCGGCCCCGCACAAGAGGCGTTGCGGTTCGGCGCTCGCGTCGTGGCCATGGGCAATCCGCCACGCGACGCAGAGTACGTGCGCGGCAAATTCCCGGAGCTCAAGGACTACACGCCGGATCCGAACTCCATCGACCTGCTGCTGATTCGCCTGGCGGACAACACGTGGAGCTGGAAAGCGCACGACCCTGCGGAATGCGCTGGTAAGTAGATCGGAGCGCGATCTACGGACGCCGTTCTCCGCCAGTGGATGGCGTTTCACGGCCGCGAGGTACGCACTGCGCTGACGTTGGCGCGCCGTAGTACATTTCCTTGCCGTTCGGCATCACGAGCGTCTGCAATCGGGCCGCGTTGGATCCGTCCTTGAAGCGATAGCCGACGACGGTAACGACATCCCCGGCCTTCAACGTTTTCTTGTCCCATCCGCAGGTCGCCATGAATTTCGGGCTCGAGCCACCGACCTTCCACTTTTCGATGGTCCCATCGGCCTGGACATCGAGCGCGATCATGACGTGCGGATTGGCCCAGGTGAATGCGGTCACGATTCCCTGTACTGTGACCTGCCTGGTTTGATCGACCGGCCACTCGTGATGCGCGAGCAACGGACCCGCCGCCACCAGGGCTGCGATCGCACACAGCGTAGTCGTCCGCAGCGTTCTCATCGCTCCTCCTCAATTCGGAGACGGCTGATTCACGCTATCGATGACCAGGACTGAGATGGTCTCCCTCGTCGACTCCAACTTCAGGCCGAGTTGCTCCTGAAGAGCGGTGAAAATCGGAGCGCCTCCATCGGACGGCCGATCGTTCGTCGCTCCCGGCGTCGGCGGCCCAGTCACCAGCGGCGTCCATTCCAGGTCGAAATCGAACCGGCCAGCGAGACCCGTTCGGTCGATGACGCGACGACGCACGGAGGGAAATCTCGCGAGGATCGTCGCCAGGTCGGTCAACGTCGTGCCCTGCGCCGAAAGTCGTCCCGTGCCGGTGAAGGCCATGCACCACTGCAGGCCCTTGCTGGGAGTCGGCAGTCCAAAGGTTGCGTCCGGCGGCGGCCCCAATTTGCTCGGATCCCCGCACTCCCCTTCGAAGCGTCGCAGCCGTGCGCCCAACCTGCGATCGGGCTTCGCCATCACCAGCGAATACACCGGCAGCTCGCGGCGTTCTTCGTGCACGACGAGATTGAAGCGATCGACAAGGAGCGCTCGTACCAGGGCACGGTTGCGAGAGGCATTATCGAGGGTACCGGAGCCGGTTCGCGGTTGCATCGTCGCGGCAATGTCGAAGCGATCGCTCGTCACCCAGCCCGGCCCTCCGAAGATCTCGTACGCCTGCAGCTCATACGCGTACGTGAGGAGCTGGCGCAGTGTGATGTTCTCCGCTGAGAAGCGACCGGGCCGGAAACCTATCCCACCCCCAATTGGCCCACCTACGGCAGGACCCGTGTTTGGTCTGATCGTGGCAACTTCGAATCTCTCGCTCGCTTGCTCTTGTGGCGCCGCGTCGAGAAGGCCAATGCCGACTGGACCGGCGATCACGATCAACGCCGCGGCTGCGAGCAGCAATTGTCCGGTCATCTGCAAGCGCCGACCGAGACGATTCGCCATGATCGTCTCGATGCGTGCCCGCAAATTGGAGCCGCTCACGCCGGATACACACATCACCGGCGACTCGTGCGACCAGCGGCACACCGCCAGAATTGCCTCCGCGTAATCGGCCGGCCGTTTCCCGGCGCGGACGACGTCCTCGTCACAGGCGCGCTCGCGCTCGTCGATCATCCGCCGCTCGATCCACCACACCAGCGGGTGGAACCAGAAGATCGCCTCGACCGCCATGTGCACCATCGCGAGGAGGTTGTCGTGCGCGCGGACGTGCGCACGCTCGTGCGCGAGGATCGCGTCGAGTTGCACGGGCGTCAGGCGATCGACGAGCCCCTCTGGAAACAGCAGCACCGGCCGCACGATTCCCACGACGCCAGGTTCGAACGCCGACGGCGAGGACATCACCGTCAGACCGCCCGCGTCGGAGTCCGGCCCGCCCGCCGTAGCCTCGGCGAAGGTGGGGCCGATCCGCAGCGGCGTCGCCTGGCGCAGCGCCGATCTCAGCGGACGCCACGCCCGGCCCCACCGGAAGAACACCACTGTGGTTCCCGCGAGCCAGACGCCAAGCACAATCCATAGACCGATGTTCGTGTCCCGCGTGTCCTGCGAGACCTGCGGAACGGCGTCAGAGAGGAGTGGCGGCGCAAGGATTTCCTGCATGACAAACGTCGCCGCTGGCTGGGCGATCGTGGGCGCCGTACGCCACTCGACCAGCGTGCCGAGGCCGATCAGCCACGAGAACGGCAGGAAGAATTTCACGGATGCTGCCGCCCACAACCAGTACCGCACCCGTGCGTCATGTCGCCGCAACGCGAGCGTCACGAGCCAGACGAGCGCGATGAAGAGCGTGGACTGCCACACGTGATTCGCCACCGAGGCCGGTACCCAGGAAGTCATCGCGACCTGCCTTTCTTCGTGAGCTTCCGCAGCGCGTCTTCGGCTTCCTTGATGTCGTCGAGCGTCAGCTTCCCGGTCTCAACCAGTCGAGCCATGACAGGTTTGGGATGACCGCCGAACAGGCTCAGCAACTCATCAACCAGCGTGGTGTGGGCCTCGTCGCGGGAAATAGCGGCCTCGACGATGGTCGCATTGCTGATTCGCTTGACGCGCCGCAGGGCCCCCTTCTTCTCCAGGCGATACACGACGGTCTGCACCGTCGTGAACGCCGGTCGGCCCTTGGCGGGGAGGGCCTCGTGAATCTCTCGAATGGAGCACGCGCCGCGCGTCCAGAGCGCCTCCATGATTTGGAGCTCGGGCTTGGTGAGGGATGTTCTTGCCAAGGCGCAACTATCAGTGGAGCCTATCAAACTACAACAGTAGTTGCAAACAATCCCCGTTTCTCCGTTCCTCCTGTTAATCCGTCCTCTCCGTCCTCTCCGTTCCTCCTGCTTTGACGGTCCGCCGCGTCAGCATCGGCACTGTCACTGCCCACGCGACAACGTGTAGAAACCCCGGCGCCAGCAGCCCCAAGTCGAGGACGCGGGCACTGATTGGCCCGACCACGTTCGGCAGACACGAGATGATCAGCGCGCCGAGCGCGATTCTTCGAAACGTACGAAGCGGACGCGAGGCCATCTCCGCTACCCAAGCAAACA
>DATFRP010000269.1:0-2518 GCA_035263125.1 Vicinamibacterales bacterium | reverse complement strand
TCTCGTGAAGGCGGGGTGGAAGTCGACGACGCTGAAGCCGGGCGATGAGGTGAAGGTGTCGGTCCGCCCGCTGCGCGATGGCACGCCGGGAGGCCTGTTCGTCTCGGTGACCCTCGCCGACGGCCGCACGCTCACCGAGCGACCTGTCACCACGCCGCCTCCGCCGGCTCCACGAAATTAAAGGAAGCGGATCTTTTCGGAGAAAACGGTCTAACAGGAGCAACGGAGAAGCGGAGGCCGGACGGAAGCATTATCGGCCCAAGAGACTCTGCAGTGGGTTGGGGCCGCGCGCGACGCGCGCCGGCGGTACGGCCGGTGCCCCCCAACCCGCCCCCGATCTTGAGTGAGCAGTCATCTCCGTTCGATCTCTGTTACTCCGTTACTCCGTTTCTCCTGTTCATCCGTGTCTCCGTGATCTCCGTTCCCAGGTTTCCTCCAATTCCGTCATTACCATTGCGTTCGTCGCGCGAGGCAACGCGGTACGTAGTGTCCGGCTTTAGCCGGACCGCACTCCAGCCTTGGTGCGTTTCTTGCCGCTCAACAGCGTGATGCGAACACGGATCTGCGCAATCGTGGTCGGCATGCTCGGTGTCGTTGCACTGGGATGCGGCGGGGCCAAGAACGAAACCGGGCCCACACCCGTCACCGGATCGTCGAGCGGCGTGCAGCTCTCCGACGACTTCGGCGGGCGGCGGCTCTTTCCCGGCGACAACTGGTGGAATCAGGACATCAGCAACGCGCCGATCGATCCGCAGTCAGACGCGTACATCAACTTCATCGGACGCACGCGGACCGCGCATCCCGATTTCGGACCGCCTCCGTACGGCGTGCCCTACATGGGCGTCAGCGGCAGCGAGCCGCGCTCGGCAGTGACGTTCGTCGACTACGGCAGCGAGAGCGATCCGGGATTCAAGGGCGAGGTGGGATACCCGATTCCGTCGCAGGCGCAGACGCAGCCGAACTACATCGAGGGCGGCGCGCCGGGCGGCGGCTCGAGCGGCGATCGTCACATGCTGATCGTCGATCGCGACAAGTGGGCGCTCTACGAGCTGTTCACGGCGCGATGGAATGCGGGCGCGCGCCGATGGGAGGCGGGATCTGGCGCAGTCTTCGACCTCTCATCCAATGCGAGGCGCCCGGAAGGATGGACGTCTGCCGACGCGGGGGGGCTTGCGATTCTGCCGGGTCTCGTGCGTTACGACGAAGCGCAGCGCGGTCCCGTGGGTCATGCGTACCGGCTCACCGTGCGGGCGACCAACGGCTACGTCTGGCCCGCCTCGCACCGCGCGGGCAGCACCACCGGCGCGCTGCCGATGGGCGCACGACTGCGGCTGAAGTCGTCGAAGAGTCTTTCGGGCTACCCACAGTACATCCAGAACATCTTCCGTGCGATGCAGACCTGCGGTCTCATCGTTGCAGACAACGGCAGCGACATGTACGTCACCGGTGCGATGGATTCGCGCTGGAACAACGGCGAGTTGAACCCGGCGTTCGGCAATCTCACAGCGTCAGATTTCGATGTGATTCAATTGGGTTGGAGATAGTACGTCGTAGGGGCCGCCGGCCCCTACGTACGCAGCGCTATCCCGAGCTTCTTGACCAGCCTTTCCAACTCGCGGCGCAGGAACTCGAATGACGGCGCGATGAACAGGTGATCCTGCATGCGTGACGGGTCGTAGTCGGTCTCGATGACGGTCGACGTCACGAACGGCTCGCGCGTGACGTCCGAGGAAAAGAGCGAATACGGAATCTCTCGCGTCGACGACAGGATTCCACTGCCGAATACCTTCGTGTCTCCCGCCTCTTCGATCAACCCGAACTCGATGCTGAACCAGCTGAATCGCTTCAACGCGAGCACGTGCTCGCCCCGATCGGTGGCCGACACCGCGCGGCCGATCAGCGTGAGCAGCTCGGCGTAGTCGTGGTGCATCAGCGGCGGCACGTGGCCCAGACAGTCGTGGATCATGTCGGGCTCGGGCGTGAACTCCGGATGCGATCCATGGCGGATGAACTGCGTTACCGGAAAGCCGCGCTCGCCGATGTATTGATAGAAGATCCGATAGGGGAGCGCCCCCTCCGCAGGGACCAGATGCATGTTGGTCTCCTGCGTCACCCGCTCGCTCAACAGCCGGAGTTGCGGGATCTCGGTTTCGGTGATCGCGAGCTCGCGCTTCGCCGCCAGATACATCGCGCACGCATGCTGATCGTGCAGCTCGTGCAGCCGCGGACAGACATCGCGCCAGATGCGGGTCTCTTCAGCGGTGTACTCGATGAGGGGCGGTCCGAGGTGTTCCAGGCGGTTGCGTCGGCAGAGCGCGAAGAGCGCCTTGCGCCGCTCGATGTAGCCCTCGTCCCCAAGGCCTGGATGCCCAGGCTCGAGCTCCAGCTCTGTGGCCTCGGGCGGCGTGACCATCAGCTGCGGATCGATCGGCGCGCCGTATTCAGTCAGCGGTGTGACCTTGTCCATTGATCACCTCGCATTCAATTGCTGATCCAATTGTACGCCCCCGCCAGTCAA
>DATFRP010000268.1:0-28819 GCA_035263125.1 Vicinamibacterales bacterium | reverse complement strand
GCAACGGCGCTGAGTCCGTCGTATAGTTCGATGGCATGAAAGCCATCATCGTCCGATCCTTCGGACCACCTGACGTCATGAAGTTCGAGGACCTGCCCGATCCCTCTCCGGGACCGGGTCAGGTCCTCATTCGCGTGCGCGCCGCCGGCGTCAATCCGGTTGATGCCTACATCCGTTCGGGTACGTATGCGCGCAAGCCGTCGCTTCCCTATGTCCCCGGGGCCGATCTTGGCGGCGTTGTCGAAAGCGTCGGAACCGGAGTGACGCGCTTCTCAAAGGGTGCGCGCGTCTACGCGCACGCCGTTCCCGGTGCCTACGCCGAACTGGCGGTGTGCGACGAGTGGCAAGTGAATCCGTTGCCGGATCGCATCTCGTTCCAGCAGGGCGCAGCGCTCGGCGTGCCGTACGCGACGGCGTGGCGCGCGCTGTTCATTCGCGCCCACGCGCGGGCCGGCGAAACGGTGCTCGTCCACGGAGCGAGCGGCGGCGTCGGCGCTGGAGCGGTGCAGATCGCACGTGCGCACGGGTTGCGCGTGATTGCGACCGCGGGCACCGCCGAAGGGATCACGCTCGTGCGCAATCATGGCGCGCACCACGTCCTCAACCACCGGGAGCCGGACTACCTGCAACAGGTACTGCCGCTGACCGGCAACAAGGGGGTCGACATTGTCCTCGAAATGCTGGCGAACGTGAACCTGGACCACGATCTCGACGTGCTCGGCATGCACGGCCGGGTCGTCGTGATCGGCAGCCGCGGGCGCGTCGAGATCGACCCGCGCAAAACGATGCCCCGCGATGCGGCGATCCTCGGGATGACGCTCTTCAACGCGACCCGCGAGGAGTTTCATGAAATTCACTCGGGCCTGATCGCGGGACTCGAGAACGGAACATTGAATCCGGCGATCGCCAAGGAGTTCCCGCTCGCCGATGCGGTGAAGGCGCACGTCGAGGTTATGGAAGGTCGTGCGCTCGGGAAGATCGTCTTGGTGCCGTAGAGCGCACGCTACTTCTTCGCGCGCGCCAGTTCTTCGTCGATCACTGAGACAAAGTTCTCGTACGGCTGCGCGCCTGAAACGACGCGACCGTTGACGTAGAACATCGGCGTCGAATTCACGCCGAGCCGCGTGCCTTCCGCGACGCCGTCGCGCACGCGCTCGCCGTACTTCGAGGTGTCGAGGCAGGCGGCAAACGCACCAGCATCCAGCCCCAGATCGGCGGCGTGCTTCTTCAGGTCGTCCGGCATCAGCGACTGCTGATTGGCAAACAGGCGGTCGTGGTATTCCCAGTACTTGCCCTGATCGCCCGCGCAGTGCGCGGCCTCGCCGGCCTTGAACGCCTGCGGGTGGATCTGCGTGAGCGGGAAGTCCTTCCACACCACGCGCACTTTGTCGCCGTACGTCTCACGCAGCTTCTTGATGGTCGGCGCCACGCGTCCGCAGAACGGGCACTGGAAATCGGCGAACTCGATCAAGGTGATGGGAGCCGCCTTGTTCCCGATGGCGGGGTCGGCCGGATCGACCGCGACGGTGCGGCGCGGGGCGTCAAACATCATGCTCACGGCGGGACCGCTCTTGCGCAGCTCGGTGATGAGCGACTGACGCGCGATCTCACGCTGCTGCTCGGTGAGGAAGCGGTTGATGGCCGGCGACATCACCTCGAGCGAACGTCCCTGCATCTGGTTGATGTTCGCCTGATAGAAGGCCGCCACGTCGGAGTCGGTCACGGTCTTGAGCCGCTTCGCGATCTCCGCCGTCTGGTAGGCATCGGGCGTCATGCCCTTGGCCTTCGCCGCATCGGCAATGACTGATTCCGCGATGATCGCGTCGAGCGCCGAGCGCCGGCCGTCGTACATCTTCTGCGTCGTCTCGGCCTGTCCTGCCGGATCGTCCTTGCTCCATCGCTCGTCGAGTTCTTTCGTCGTGACCGACTTGTTGCCGACTTTGGCGGCCACCTCGCTGCCCGATTGGGCGGGCGCGGATGAGCAGGCGAAGAGGGAGAGGACGGCGGCAAGAAACAGCGCTCTCTTCATGAAACCCATGATACTCAAAAGGCACGGCAACCTATTTGGGCTCATCGATGCTCTCGCTCGTCTTGACCTCGAAGCGCCGGAACCGCGAGTAGGTGGCAATTCCACGCACTTCGAGCGGGTCGCGGCCGCGCTTGTAGCGTTCTTCCATCCGGGCCGGCACCCACAGGCCGAGTCCCTGGTCCTGCAGAAACGTGACCGTGATGTGCGCCTCGACGTCCGTGGCGACCGCGTGCAACTCGGTGCGCCGAATGGTGCCGGTCTGCTCGTCGACCCAGAGCCGGCCGTTCACGGGAAGGTCGCGGTCGTTGGTTGTTCTGACGTAGGTGGGACGGGCCGTTTCGCGAAAGTCGATCACCGCTCCCTCGTCTTCCGGCTTCCCGAGCTTGAACGCGAAGCGTGTCCGCTGGTCGTCGGTGAGGAACGTCAACGCGAGCGTGGGCACGTTGATGTTTCGCTGAACGTTGCCGATGTTATAGCGCGCGCTTTCGTTCATGATCGCGCGCGCCTGATCGAACGACGCGCGCGATCCGCTCAGAAAGATCTTCGCCAGCCGCTCTTCCCGATCGCGAACCGGCTGGCCGTCGCGCTCGAAGACGTCGCGGAACGGCAACCAGCCCTCACCCGGCACCTGGACGAGGAGGAAGTCGGACACCAGCGTCGTCGACACAGGGCCGCCGCCGCCACCGCGCTGCAGTGTGGTGCCGATCGATCCTGGCGAGCGCCGAATCGTCTGCTGGTAGCGCTCCTCGGCGACGATCGATCCGAACCGGCGGTAGAAGTCGCCGACGTAGGCCGAGACACGCGCGAGTAGATCCGGCGATGTCGACTGCGCGCCTGGCACCGCCGCTGCAAGCGCGAGCGCCGCCGCCACGATGAAACGCATTAGATCCGCAGCGTGACCTGCCGACGATTCGCTATCGACCAGACCACCTGACGCGGATACCGCCGTTGACCAGACGCGGCGATCCGATCGAGGTTGGCGCCAGCATCACGTAGTACTCCTGGTCGAGCAGGTTCTGCACGCCGAAGAACGCATCCAGGTTGCGCGTCACCGCGCGCGAGGCGCTGAGATCGAGCAGCCCGTACGGCGGCAGTCCGGGTGTCGTCTCGCCCGGTTTCACGCGGGCGTTCTGATCGTCGTCGAACTGGCGGCCGAAGAAGGTGCCGCTCAGCGCGAGGTTGACGTACTTCGGGTTGAGATACGCCAGCGAGAACGAGCCACGATGCTTGGGGACCTGCGGGAGATACAGGCCGGTGAGATCGACGAACGTCACGCCCGGAACCGGAACCGCGTTGTACTCAGTGACCTTCGCGATGTTGAAGAGATAGCCCGCAGACACTCGCACGTACTGGCCGATGCGCGTGTCGACATCGTTCTGCCAGCCGTGAATGCGCGTCCGTCCGAGGTTCTGACGCTGCTGGAGGTTGGTGCCGATCGTCACGTTGGCAACCGGGTTCTTGACGGTGTTGTCGTACCACGTCGAACGGAACGACACATTACGCGTTGCCTCGAGCCTGACGCCCGCTTCGCCGCCGAACAGGCGTTCGGGGCCGAGCGTCTCGTTGGCCAGCGTGCGAATGAGCCCGACGCTGAATTGACGATACAGCTCGTTGAGCGTCGGCGCGCGGAATCCATATCCGACGTCGCCCCACACGGACACCTTGTCCGACAGGCGATAGAGCGCCGCGACCCGGGGACTGGCGACCGTATCGCTCTTGTCGGCGAGATCACCTCGATCGTTCGCCGTCGGCAGACCGGTCGTCGCCGACGTCTCGGTGATGCTGCCGTTGTAATTCTTCCAGCTGTCGGCGCGGACGCTGAACGTCAGCACCAGTTTGTCGAGCGAGAAGACATCCTGCGCGAAGAGCCCCGTGCTGTGCTGCGTGCCTCCGGAGATGCGATGGAACGAGAGCAGCGCTGGCGCCGTCGGTCCGACCGGCACGATGGGGGTGCCATTCACATACCCGTCCTCGAGGCTGTCGCCGTCGACGCGCCTCCAGTCGAGTCCCGCGCTGAAGAAGTTCAACCGGCCGAAGCTCCTCGACCACTGCACCATCGTGCCGACCGAATCGGTGGGCACCGTCTGATCAGTGGCGAGCCGGACGATGCTCCGCGGCGGGTAGATGGCCGTGTTGTTGTACGGAGCGGGGTTCACGGCCAGGAACGTGGCGTGGAAGGTGTTCGAGTCGGAGAAGAAGGTCGCCTGCAGATCGCTCTCATCGGGCAGCTTGACGCGCACGCCGCCGCTGCCCGCGGTCCACTTCGTGTCGTTGACCTCGCCGACCTTCCCGTTGACGCGGTTCTCCTTGAAGTAGCCGATGCGCCCGAAGGCGCTGACGCGATCGGTCGCCCGGTAGTCGAGTTTGACGTTCGTGTTCTTGTAGTCGACCGTCGCGTTGTTGTCGATGATGCCGCGCTCGTTCGCAATCACGATCGGGAAGCCGTCGGTATCGAAGTAGCTGCCCTCGACCGAGGCTCCGAGCTTGCCCCATACATCGCTCGCGAAGAAGTCGGCCTTCGGACTGCTGTGATTGCCGTACTGCGTCTTGAGATCGACCGTCCGGCGCGCCGGCCGGTCCGAGACAATGTTGATCACGCCGCCCATGCCGTAGTTGCCGTACAGACTGGAGCTCGAGCCGTCGATCACTTCGATGCGATCCACGCTCTCGAGCGGCACGCGCGTCCAATAGACCCAGCCACCGAACGGATCGTTGAACGGCACGCCGTCGACGAGCACGAGCGTCCGGCTCACGCCGCTCGGACCGATGCCGCGGAGCGAGACGCCCTGCGCCGTCGGATGCGACGACAGACTGCTGCTCCTGCGGAACAGGCTGAAGGTCGGCACCTGACGCAGTACATCGTCAGCAACAACGGCGGGTGACTGCTGAATCTCTTCCTTCTCGACGACGTTCACGCTGACGGGAACCTCGCCCAGACGCTTCTCACTGCGTGTCGGCGTCACCGTGACCGTTTCAAAGAGACTGGCGAGCTTGAGCACCACGTCGACTTCGCGGTTCGTGACCGGCTGTGACCATTCGGCAAATCCGCCGGCGCGAACGACGAGCGTCAGGGTGCCGCCCGGCACGCCCGGCAGCGAGAAGCGCCCGTCCGGACCCGACAGCGTCTGCTGCTCGACGCCCGAGGCACCCACGACACTGACTGATGCGCCCGACACCACGCCACCGGCTTCATCCCTGATGACCCCGGACAAGCCCGACTGTCCGGCTTGGGCGAGCGAAGCGGCGAGACAAAACAGGAGAAAAGAGGCAGTTCGCATGTCGGGAGATATTAGCGCGTATCCCGCCTTCGCGCCGTGCGCCACGGCGGGCAAGCCGGAGCACTTCCGGGTGCCCGGCAAAGTCCGGTAGAACACCGGTTTACTCGGGGCACGCTGGGTTGCTAAGCTCGATCCATGCGTGCTTTTCTGACGCCGGTGGCCATCATATGTGCGGCCGCGGTTCTCTCGGCCCAACAGGCCACCTTCAAGGCCGGCACCAGCATCGTGCCGGTGCTGACGACCGTCATCGATTCCCAGGGCCGGCTCGTGCCCAACCTGGAGCAGGAGGAGTTCACGATCTTCGACAACGGCAAACCGCAGCCCATCTCGTTCTTCCAGAACGAGACGCAGCCGTTCACCGTCGTCGTGATGCTGGACTTCAGCGCGAGCATGACGGCCAACCTCGATCTGCTCAAACAGGCCACCGAGCAGTTCGTGCTGCGTATGCTGCCGCACGACAAGGGCCAGGTCGGCGCGTTCAGCGACAAGATTCAGTTCAGCGGCAAGTTCACGAGCAATCGCGACGATCTGATCGGATCGCTGAAGGATCTGCAGTTCGGCAACCCGACACGCCTCTACGACGCGATCGACGCGAGCATCGATGTGCTGCAGGGCGTCGAAGGGCGGAAGATCGTGCTCGTGTTCACCGATGGCGACGACACCGCCAGCAAGAAGAACATGGGTGACGTGCTCGCGAAATCGCGCGAGACCGAAACCATGATCTACGCCATCGGCCTGGAATCGGAGATCGCGATCGGCCCCGGGCGGACTCAGCGGACGCGTCCCGATCGCGGGCTGCGGAAGCTGGCCGATGAGACCGGCGGCGGGTATTTCGAGCTGAAGAAGACGGCGGAGCTCGCGCCCACGTTCACTCGAGTGGCGCAGGAGCTGCACAGCCTGTATACACTCGGATTCACGCCCACGACTCTCGACAACAAAGAGCACAAGCTCGAAGTCAAGGTGAAGGAACAGGGTCAGAGCGCGCGAGCCCGTAAGAGCTACGTCGCATCTCCGGAACGGCTCACCGAGACGAAGTGAGCGCGCTCTCCGAACAGGAGTTTCGCCTTCAGGCGGACCTCGCGCTCGAACATCTGCAGCATTCGCTACAATCGCTGGCCGACGAGGAAGGTTTCGAGGTGGAGCTGCAGAACGGCGTGCTGCAGATCATCTTCGAAGAACCGTCGGCCGCGAAATTCGTCGTCAGCCCCAACGCGCCGGTACGTCAAATCTGGGTGTCGGCGATGTCGCGCAGCTTCAAGCTCGCCTGGTCACCGACGGCTTCAGCGTTCGCATTGGATGGTGAGCCGCTCGACGCGCTCATCGAACGCCTCGCGCAGCAGTTCCTCCGTACGTAGTGTCCCCCTTTAGGCGGACCGTACTTCGGTTCGTCATTGAGCGTTTTGTCTCGCGGGTCCTGTCGCCGGGTCTCCCCGCTCGTCCTCGGCGCCAAGTGACCGATCACGCTACAAGAAACGGGTCACGGAGTAGGCGCCTGCGCGGCGAGCGGGAACGCCCCACCCGGCGCCACCCACTCGATGGTGCAACTCGCTTCCGAACCCGAGTGGAATCACTGGCTATCAAACGACGTGTCCACCTTCAGGCGGACCTCCGTCCCCACACCGCGTGTATGGAAATCTCCTGGATGGAGTTGTTGCCGTAACCAAGGCGATTCCATTCGGCGCGATCGGGTTGAGTACGTCCGGCAAGATCGGTGGCGCGTGCGCGGAGGGTGACGGCAGAGGGCGTCGCGATGTGCGCGGTCGCTTCCCACCACTGCCAGCTGTGACGGCTGCGGTCGCTGACGAGTCGCGCCTCCTGCCAGGGTCCACCGTTCACGCTGACATCGACACGAGCGATCTGTGCCGCGCCTGACCAGGCCACCCCGCGCACGACGAGATCGCCGCACGGCACTTTCTGATCCGGTGCCGGTTCGGTAATCAGCGCGCGGACACGCTGCAGCGTGACCGGTTCGCGGCTGACATCGCCGCCGCGTTCCCATTCGTACTGGTACTTCTCGACCTGGTAGTGGCCGGCAAACGGCCGATCGATCAGTTCGATCTCGGTCAGCCATTTCACCGAGGCGACGGCATACCAGCTGGGAACGATGACGCGCAGCGGGTAGCCATGTTGCACAGGCAGTGCTTCACCGTTCATGGCGTACGCGAGCAGCGCGCCGGCGTCGCGACTCGCATCGACCGGCAGGCTGCGCTCGAAGCGGATGGATTCCGCGTGCCCGTCGACCGTGCCAAAGTCCGCGCCTTTGAAGAGCACATCACGCGCGCCGCTTCGCACGCCGGCGCGATCGAGCACTTCGACGAGCGGCACGCCGCTCCATTCCGCGGTGCTGACCGCGCCCATGTTCCACTTCTCGCCGGCGATCGGCGGCTCGAAGAGCGTCCGGCCATTGCCCGCGCATTCGAGCGTCGCGACGATGGTCTGCGAGGGCATCTGCCGGATGTCATTGAGGCTCAGACTCAGTGGCCGATCGACGAGGCCGCCGACCACGAGTCGATAGGTCGACGCCTCGAACATCGGAATCTGAAAGTGATTGCGGACGTAGAAATGCGCGTTCGGCATCACCACGCTGCCGATCAGCGCCGGAATCGACGTCTCGCAGTTGAGCGGGTGAGCGCGATGCACGACCAGGCCCGCGTCAATCGCATCCTGACAGGCTTCCGCAGGATTCAGCGTCGGGCGCTCGCTGACCGGCATGTCGAGCCCGCATCCGCCGCTTGCAACCACGCCCGCGCACGTCGACGCCGGGAAGATGTCGACGCGGCCCGCCTGCTGAAACGGCTGCATGAACTCGCGCAGGCCGCGCTCGTCATCGGCCTCGGCGATCAGGAACAGCGTGTGCTCGCCCTTCACGACCGCCTCGCCCTGGATGCGTACGCCATGCTGTCGCACACTCGGGCGGCTCAAGTAGTTGAGAAGGGATGCGCCCGTCTCGGCGTCCTGCGCCGGGCAGCGCTCGGGTGAATGCTGATGTCTGACAACGAAAAGAGCCATGGCCCCATCTCCCTCACGCCGGGCCTCAAGAACAGGCCCGGCCTACACTGACACTAAGCGCTTACAGACAGTGTAGGCCGGGCCTGTCTTTCAGGCCCGGCGGTCACGTACGTGCGAACTCCGTCCAGGGTCCACGTGTCTTGCGAAGCAGAAGCTCGTCATGACCCGGCACGATGAGCTCTCGAAGCACACCCACGACTTCGAAGCCCAGACGCTCGTAGAGGCGGCGGGCGCCGGGGTTGAACGACGACACGCAGATGAACACGTTCGGGCTGTCGCGGAAGATCCGCTCCTGCGACCAGTTCACCAGCTTCGATCCCAATCCTTGTCCACGTCGATCAGCGCGCACGCAGACGGTCTGGATGTATCCCCTGACGAGGCCGCGCATGTCGATGATGACGAACCCAGCGACGCCGGTCGCGTCACGGATCACGTAGACCTCTTTGGCTGGATCGGTCAGCGTGGCCTGTGCGTTCTCGATCGAGAGCTGAAGCGTGATCCAGGGCTCGCTGCTCATCATGAGCTTGGCACATTCCGCCGCGTCTCGATGACGATCGAGGGATCGAATGTCGTGTTCGGCGTTCATCGGCGCACGACCCCCGTGAGGATGTGCATGTCTCGCCAGAGGCGGATGCGATCGAGGCTCGATGGAACGACCGTGATGTTCATGGCGGCTCGGTGCTCGGGAATGGTCCTTGGTCCTTGGTGCTTAGGAGTTCTTGGTCCGTCCTTTGGTCCCTGATCCCTGGTCCCTGGTCCGCAGCAGCGCGACGACGGAGTGAACCGAGGACCTCGGACCTCGGACGGACCAAAGGACGGACCAAGCACCAAGCACTAAGGACCAACACTGATCGCTACGTCTTTCGATACGCGCGCCCGACCTGCCTGCCGATATACCGGACGAGCGTCTGCGGCACGTATCGAACCAGCATTTCGATGCCGCGATTGACGCGGCCGTTGATGTAGATCGGTGTCCCCGCCATCACCGCGTCGTAGCCCTGACGCGCGACGGTAGGCGCGTCCATCCACATCCACGACGGCAGCTGCTTCATCTGCTCGCGTGTGCCGGTGACGTCGTGGAATTCGCTGAACGTGAAGCCTGGACAGAGCGCAGTCACGTTGACGCCCTTGCCGCGAACCTCGTGCGCCAGCGCTTCCGAGAACTTGATCACGAGCGCTTTGGATGCGGCATACAAGGTGTGCCCCGCCGGTGCGGGGACGAGCCCGGCGAGCGACGCGACGTTGATGATTCGACCATAGCCGCGCTGCAGCATTCCCGGTAGCAGCAGGTGCGTGAGCTCGGCGAGGCCGACGACCATGACCTGCAGCATCGCCTCGTGGCGCTCCCACGGCGACGAGAGATAGCTGCCGGGTATCCCGTAGCCGGCGTTGTTCACGAGGGCGTCGACCGTCATCCCGGTCTGCTCGATCGCGTCACACAGATCACGCGGCGTGTCCCTGCGCGCGTGATCGGCAGCGATCACGGCCACCTTCACACCGTAACGGCTCCGCATCTGCTCGCCGATCGCCTGAAGACGCTCCTGACGCCGCGCGGTGATCACGAGGTTGAAGCCGTTCGATGCGAAGACTTCGGCGAACGCCGCGCCAATGCCGGCCGAGGCGCCGGTGATGAGGGCCGTGCGTCCCTGCGTGGGTGTGATGCTCGACTCGTGAGTCATTCGTCTGGGCCGCTATATGGCTGGTTGCGTCATTCTCTGCTCGTTGACAACCGCATAGCGGTCCCGCGCGCTGCGCGCCAAGGGTTACTGCGAGTCAGCCAAGGTCCCGGCCAGAATACCAAGGGCGGGCCATTGGCTGGTTCCAGTAACATTTGGGCTGATGCGTCGATTCGGGGTCGCGCTTGCGCTATTCGTCCTCGCCGCCACCAGTCAGTCGCCCACCGAGGCTGCACGCGCGCCGTTCTCGGTGATCGAAGCGACGATCGCCGACATGCGCACCGCGCTTCAGAAGCGGCGCGTCACGTCCAGAGAGATTGTCACCCAGTCGCTCCTCCGGATCGCAACCTTCGAAGATCGCCTGCATGCCACGCTCTACGTGAACCCGCATGCGCTGGCCGACGCCGACGAACGCGACCGCGAACGGCGCGCCGGCCGCATCCGCGGCCCGCTCCACGGCATCCCGGTCGCGCTCAAGGACAACATTCACACCACCGACATGCCGACGACCGGCGGAGCGCTCGCATTCGCCGGCCTCGTGCCGCCCTACGAAGCCACCCTCACCAAAAACCTCCGCGAGGCGGGCGCCATCATCCTCGCCAAGACGACGATGACGGAGCTGGCGAACTGGGTGTCGGACAACATGCCGGCCAACTACAACTCGTTGTCCGGCTTCGCATTCAATCCCTACGACCCCCGCCGCGATCCGCGCGAGGCGACCTTCGACGGCCGGCCGGTCCTCGGCACCGGGGGGTCGAGCTCCGGCATCGGCACGGCGATGAGCTTCTGGGTCGCGAACGTCGGCACCGAAACATCCGGCTCGATTCTCAGCCCGTCCAACCAGACGATGCTCGTCGGGATCAAGCCGACGGTCGGACGCATCAGCCGGTACGGAGTGATTCCCATCGCCGGAGAACAGGACACGCCCGGACCGATGGCGCGGACGGTCTCCGATGCGGCGATCATGCTCGGCGTGCTCGAAGGCGCCTCGCCCGACGGTCACGACGCGGCCACGAGCACGTGCACGCCGCCGCGCAACCGCGACTACACGCCGTTCCTCAAGCGGACAGGTCTGAAGGGGGCGCGGCTCGGCATTCCGCGCGCGTTCTTCTACGACACCGCGACCACGCGCAGTGAGCGCGGCTCGCAGAGTGGGCTCAACGATGCTCAGAAAACCGTGATGGCCGATGCGATCGCCGCCTTGAAAGCGCAAGGTGCGATCGTAGTCGACCCCGCCGACATCCCGTCGATCGTGACGACGGATTCGGCGCACAACCTGCTGCTCTGGCCCGTCTGCAGCGGAGCCGGCGATGCCAAAGGACGCGACGAGGACTGCTCGGTGGTCTTCAAGTACGGGATGAAGCGCGACTTCAACGCGTGGCTCGCGTCGCTGGGCGATCGCGCGCCGGTGAAGACGCTGAGCGATCTGCGCGCCTGGAACAAGGCGCACGAACGCGCCGGCACGCTCAAGTTCGGACAGTCGCAGCTGGACATCTCGGATGAGATGGATCTCGAGGCCGATCGTGCGCGCTTCGAAGCCGACCGCGCCAAGGACCTCGCGCTCTCGCGCGGCGAAGGGATCGACGCCGCGCTCCAGGCCAACAAGCTCGACGCGCTGATCTTCCCCGCCGTGCAAGGCGCCGCGATCGCCGCCAAGGCGGGCTACCCGACGATCGTCGTGCCGTTCGGCATGATCCCGAATGCACCGAGCGCCCCTGCCGGCTTCGACGCGAAGCCGTCGCCGATGGGCGTGAGCTTCACCGGCACCGCCTGTAGCGAGCCGCGGCTGATTGAAATCGCTTATGCGTTCGAACAGGCCACGAAGCGCCGCGTGCCCCCGAAGCTCGATTAGCCCTGGTCCTTGGGTCTTGGTGTTTGGTGCTTGGTCCGTCTCGAACCAAGGACCTCGAATCGCGATACATCGACGTGAAAAGCGCCCAGGTCTCCGCCCTACGATGGGAAGGGGGCGATGCCAACGAGCAGCACGAGTCGACGGTCTCCGTGATTCGTCACTCCATGCCTGACACCGGCGGGCGCCCACACGACCATGCCCTCACCGGCTGATTGGGATTCGTCGCCGACTTCGAAGCGTCCCTCGCCTTCGACCACGAAATAGAACTTGTCCTGATCGCCGTGCACATGCGCGTGCTGCGCCTGCCCGGGCTCGAGGCAGTTGAGCCCGAGCATCAGGCGCGTGCTCTGGAAGAGCGTCGCTTTGAATTGCTTGTCGGGATGCGAGCCGACGCGATCGCCGTACGGGACGAAGTTCGACATGGCTATCCAAAGGAATCAGGATTCCTTCTGAATTCGAATGGCATAATCCAGCCAGCAGCCCTCCGAGCCATCGATGCCGGTGATGATCGGCAACACGAGCTGCGGTGCCGCAGTCGTCGCGAACTTCGGATCGAGAATCCTCCCAATTTGATCGCGGACATCCTGCAGATGCGCCCGCGTGCCGCGGTCGGTGATGCGCGGAATCGCGGTGCGAACGGCGGCGTCGAGCGCACGCAGCTCGCTGCGCGCCAGCGGGCGCGACTGGCTCGTCGCCGCCTGCCGGCCGTTGATCTTGTCGTTCAGCAGATCGAGATACGCGCGCTGAAGATTCTGGCGATAGGGATCGACGACCACGGTCGCGACATCGATCTCGCTCCAGATCGCGCGACGCACGTCGGTGAACAAATCGGTCGCTCGATAGGCGGTCGCTCCGTCGATCGCCTCTTGTTCGGTCAGCCGATTGATGCGCGCGTCAGCCAGGACGTTCGACAGCACTCGCAGCTGACTCGTTCGAATACGCTCGAGCGTACCGGTCGGCTCGATTCGCCGCAGGATCTCCGGCTTCACGACGAACATCGGCGTCGTGAACGCATGTGCGGCCAGGAACTGCACCGCGTCGCGCTGCCGCTCCCGCGGGATCGGCTCGAAGCGCGGACCATTCTGGCTCGACACTTTCTGCTGCGACGACACGCCGCCGATCACCGCGGCGACATGGTTCATCTCCAGCACCCACTGCCCCAGCAGACGTCCGTAGACTTCCTCGAGATCGTCGTACGGCTCGCCCGGCCTCGTGGTCGCCGTGAGCAGCATCCCGGCGACGCGTTCGAGATTCTTCAGCCCCATCGCGGTGGAGCGAACGGCGTCGGCGTCTCCGACCGCTTCAGTCAGCTCACCCGGATCGGAGCCTGCGGAGTCGACCGTCGAAAAGCGCAGCCACGGCGTGGCGTCCTGTGCCCGCGCCCATTCATCGAGCGTCTTCCGCTCCTCGTCAGGCGTCTTTGCACCTGCGACTTCTTTATAACCCCACATCGTGGCCCACCTGTCGTACGGACCAATGCGGGGAATCAGATCGGCCGGGTCGATCTGATCCTCCGGTTGCGCCACGTAGTTGAAGCGCGAGTAGTCCATGATCGACGGCGTGTGTCCCATCTTCTTCACCCACGCCGCGTCGTGAAGCTTGTCGGCGGGATACTCGGAGCTCGCCTTCATGTTGTGCTGGAAGCCGAGCGTGTGCCCCACTTCGTGGGCGGTCACGTACTCGAGGAGCCGTCCCATCAGATCGTCGGGCAGCGGCAGCTTCGTCGCGCGCGGATCGAGCGGCCCGACCTGTACGAAGTACCAGTCGCGCACGAGGTTCATCACGTTGTGATGGAACTGGATGTCGGATTCGAGAATCTCGCCGGTGCGCGGGTCGGAGACGTGCGGCCCCGACGCGTTCTCGGTGGTCGAGGGCAGCCATCTGATCACCGAGTAGCGCGCGTCTTCCGGGCTCCAGTCGGGATCCTGCTCTTTGCTCGGCGCATCCTTGGCGAGAATCGCGTTCCTGAAGCCCGCCTCTTCGAACGCCGGCTGCCAGCTCTCGATCCCGCGCTTGATGAACGGTATCCACTTGGTCGGCGTAGCGGGATCGATGTAGTAGACGATCGGCTTGATCGGCTCTGACAGGGCGGCCGCCGGATCCTTCTTCTCGAGCCGCCACCGCGTGATGTAGCGGCGGCGCTGCGCGCGGTGCTCGTCGCGGCCGTAGTCGTATTGCGACACGGTGAAGTAGCCGACGCGTTCATCGAAGACGCGTGGCATCATCGGCTTCTCGGGCAGCTTGACCATGCTGTAGTGCATCACCACGCTCGCGCTGCCCGCCCTGGTGGCGTTGGCGTTCGGCACCTGCTGCGGCCCCTGAAGCTCGACACCGGTCGAGTAGGTGTGCGTCGCTTCGACCTCGATGTTCTCGGGGAACGACACCGCGCGCTCGACGAACGATCGGGACGCGTCGAAGACACGCGATCGCACGCGCCCCCGCGCGCTGAATTCGGGCACCTCGGTCGTGAACAGTCGCGTGACATCGATCACCGGCGCCTCATCCTTGCCGAGCGCCTCGATGTTGAACGCCATCAGAATCGTCTCGTTGTTGGCCGCCCCGACCGCCTGAGCGATCGGCAGATTCCGGTCCGCAACGATGTCGTACGAGATGCTGCGGAGGAAGATGCGATTGTTGTGGCGCTCCCATTTCACGACCCGATTGCCCGCCGCCTGCCCGCCCTGCCCCGCACCGATCGTGGTGCGGGCGATCTGGCTGACCCAGAGGAATTCCTTGTTCAACTGACTCGCAGGGATCTCGTAATAAAGACGCTCACCGATGCGATGCACGGTGAAGACGCCGGTATCCGACTTCGCGTCTTTGGTGATGACCCGGTCGTATGGCCGGGGGCCGCCAGCAGGCGTCGGCGGGCGATCGGCCTGCGGCGCCGGTGGCAGCGTGGGCTCGGCTTGTGGCGCCGGGGGAGGATCCTGCGCGGCCGATCGCGTGGCGGTTGAGAACACGGCGAGGAGCGCGATCAGAACGACGGGGAGGAAACCGGAGCGGGATACGCGCGTCATGGCTGCCTCTTTCTGATGAGTGGCGCAGATTATGGCACGTGTGCGGGCGCGGAGGGGGCGGAGGGCGCAGAGACGACGATCAACGCAGAGATCGCGGAGGTGCAGAGATCGCTTCTATGAGAGTGGAAGTGCTTTAGGCAAGGCCGGAAAGCGTTAACAGGAGCAACGGAGACACGGAGGACGAACGGAGGCACTGTCGCTTCGAAAGACTACCGGCGCGGGTGGGTCGCGCGCGACGCGCGCGAGGGGATGAGAGTCGCCCGCGAAAACAAACGCGGCGGCCGTTCTGAACGCGCTTGTTTTCGTGGGCGGCTCTCATCCCCGCGCCGCCACAGGCCGCCACAGGCCGGCGCCCCACCCACGTCTCGAAGGTGAACAGCAATCAGCCTCCGCGATCTCTGCACTTCCGCGATCTCTGCGTTGATCGTCGTCTCCGCTCCGCTTACTCCACTCTTCGCAGGATGAAGCACTTCAAGTAATGCGTCTCCGGCACACCGACGAGTACAGGATGATCGCGACCCTGCATGCGTTTTTCGACGATCGTCATCGGGGTGTGGCTGTCGACGGATGCCTCGTGCAGCATCTCGGCAAACATCTCTTCGTTGACGTTGTACGAACAGCTGCAGGTCACGAGGTAGCCGCCGGGTTCGAGGATGCGCATCGCCCGCAGGTTGATCTCCTTATAGCCGGCGAGGGCGTTGGGCACCGAGGCCTTGTTCTTGGCGAAGGCGGGCGGGTCGAGCACGATGGTGTCGAAGCGCACGCCGGTGCGCTCGAAATGCCGCAGCTCGTCGAAGACGTTCGCTTCGCGCGCATTGAGGTTCGTCACGCGGTTGCGGGCGGCGTTGGCGGTGATGTGTGCGACGGCATCGGCGGAGATGTCGAGCGCCTCGACGTCGGTACAGAGGCCCGCGAGTCGAAGCGCGAAACCGCCGTGGTAGCTGAATCCGTCGAGTAGACGCCCGCGCGCATAGCGTGCGGCCGCTTCGCGGTTCTCGCGCTGGTCGAGAAACAAGCCGGTCTTCTGACCTCGACGAAGATCGACGTCGTACTCGATCGGCCCTTCGCGCACGACCAAGGCCTCGGGGATTTCACCAGCCACGACGTCGACGGTCTGCTCCAACCCTTCGAGCGTGCGCACGCGCGGGTCGTTGCGCGCGAGGATGCCAGCGGGTGCGAGCAGCTCCCCCAGCAACCGCGCGAGCACAGGCAGCAGACGATCCATGCCCTGCGACAGCGTCTGGATCACGAGGCACTCCCCGTACTTGTCGACGATGAGCGACGGCAGCAAGTCCGCCTCGGCGTGGACCAGCCGATACGCAGTGGCATCGATCGCGAGCGCCTCGCGCACCGCAATCGCGCGTTCGAGCCGGGCGCGCAGCAGCGACTCGTCGGCGGGCGTCTCGCCGTAGGTGAGCATCCGCACCGGAATCTGCGATCGATCGCTGAACAGCGCTGCGCCGATCGTCCGTCGTCGCGGACCGATCACCTGCACGATATCGCCGCCGGCAGCGTCGACGTCGACGACATCGGCACGGTAGATCCACGGGTGCCCCTCGCGGACACGCTGCTCGCCGCGGGCGGAGATGACGACGGAAGACATGTTCGATGCCCACTGCACAATGCTCAATGCACAACGCAAATGCAAGCTGGGAAACTGACACGGAGGGAACGGAGAGGTTTCACACGGAGGTTTCACACGGAGGAAACGGTGGAAACGGAGATCTCTAAACTCGTCTTTCTCCGTTGGCCCCGTTTCCTCCGTGTGAAATTTCTCCGTTCCCCCCGTGTGATTGCCGTTTTGCTTTTTGGGCAGTGCGCATTGAGTAAGATCGCTCGATGCATCGCACGCTCGCCGAAACAGATCCCGAGATCGCCCAGGCCATCGACAACGAGACCCGCCGGCAGGCCGAAGGCCTCGAGCTCATCGCCTCGGAGAACTTCGTCAGCCGCGCCATCCTCGAAGCCGCAGGATCGGTGATGACCAACAAGTACGCCGAGGGCTACCCGGGCAGGCGCTACTACGGCGGATGCGAGTTCGTCGACGTCGCCGAGTCGCTGGCGATCGCGCGCGCCAAGGCGCTCTTCGGCGCCGACCATGCCAACGTCCAGCCTCACTCGGGGGCGCAGGCCAACATGTCGGTGTATCTGACGGTGGTGAAACCGGGCGACACGGTGCTCGGTATGAACCTCGCCCACGGCGGACATCTCACGCACGGCCACCCGCTCAACTTCTCGGGCAAGCTCTACACGATCGTGCCCTACGGCGTGCGCAAAGACGACGAGCGGATCGACTACGAGGAACTGGAGCGGCTGGCCCACGAGCGCAAGCCGCAGATGATCATCGTCGGCGCGAGCGCCTACCCGCGCATCATCGACTTCCCGCGGATCGCCGCGGTCGCCAAGGCGGTCGGCGCGCCGATGGTCGTCGACATGGCGCACATCGCCGGACTCGTCGCCACCGGCTTCCACCCGAGTCCGGTGCCGCACGCCGACTTCTGCACCTCGACGACCCACAAGACGCTGCGCGGGCCGCGGGCGGGTTTGATTCTGTGCCGTGAGAAATGGGCGAAGGATCTCGACAAGGCGGTCTTCCCCGGCGTGCAGGGCGGGCCGCTCATGCACATCATCGCGGCGAAAGCGGTGTGCTTCAAGGAAGCGACGGAACCGGCGTTCAAAGAGTATCAGCGGCAGATCCTCGCCAACGCGCAGCGGCTCGCACAGGCGATCGCCAGTCAGGGCTTCCGTCTCGTGAGCGGCGGCACCGACAACCACCTGATGCTCGTCGATGTGTTCTCGAAAGGCGTGACCGGCAAGGTCGCGGAAGCTGCGCTCGGCAAAGCCGGGATCACGGTCAACAAGAACGCCATCCCGTTCGACCAGAACCCACCGATGGTCGCCAGCGGCATTCGCGTCGGTACGCCGGCGGTCACGACGCGCGGCATGCGCGAGGCCGAGATGGATCTGATCGGCGAGTTCATCGGACGGGTGGTCGCGGCGCCCGAGGATGACCGGGTGATCGGCACGGTCAAGTCGGAAGTCGATCGATTGTGTCGGCGCTTTCCGCTCTACACCGAGACAAGCGCCCGCCTGGAACGCGCATGACGACTGACAGCCGCTGGAACGCCCTCGTCGCAGGCGAGGGGTGCCCTCTGGATGCGCCGCGCGCGGCGACGAACGAGCACTGGGATCTCATCGGTCCACTCACAGTGTCGACGCTCTATCTCGCCAAGAACCAGACGTATCGCGGTCAGTGCCTGTTGATCTTCGACACCCGCCACGCCAGCCGCCTCGATCAGTTGACTCCGCCCGAATGGGCGGCGTTTGCCAACGATCTGTACGTGGCGCAGCAGGCGGTCATGCGTGTGCTGCGGCCTGACCACATCAACATCGAATCGCTTGGCAACGTCATTCCGCATCTGCATTGGCACATCATCCCGCGCTACCTCGGCGATCCGCGTTGGGGCAATCCAGTCTGGCAGGTCCCGCTCGACACGATGCCGGACCGGCGTCTGCCTGACGGAGAGCGCGACGCGCTCATCGCGTCCCTTCGACAAGCGCTCAGGGGTCCGGTCACCGCCATGACGGCTGTCGGTCTCACCGCGCGATGGGTCGCCGCCAACCGCGCGCTCGAAACCGATCACGCGTCGCCGCTCTATCGCGACCCGTTCGCGCGCGAGCTGGCGGGCGAGGCCGGCTTCGACGTGCTCTACTCGATGCGGGCGGCGGCTGGCATGGGTTCCTTCACCGGGCCCGATCCCTTCCTCACGGTGCGCACGAAATTCTTCGACGACGGCCTGCTCTCCGCCGTGCGCGGCGGCGTTATCGATCAAGTGGTGATCCTCGCGGCCGGCATGGACGCACGTGCGTTCCGGCTCGAGTGGCCGGCGGGCGTGCGCGTGTTCGAAGTCGATCGCGATGACGTCTTCGCGCACAAGGAGGACGTGCTCGAACGGACGAACGCGAGGCCGTCGTGCGACCGCCGCGTCGTGCGACAGGATCTGGCGCAGCCCTGGACCGGCGCGCTCGTGAGCGCTGGCTTCGATCCGTCGAAGAAAGCGGCGTTCCTCGCCGAAGGGTTGCTCTACTACCTCGATGAGTCAGCGGTGACGTCGCTGCTCGAAGCGCTGGCGCCGGTCGCCGCGTCCGGCAGCTGGCTCGGCCTCGACGCCATGAGTCCCGAGGTCTTCAGCACCCCGTTCATGGCGGCGTATCTCAAAAAGCTCGACGCCCTCGGGTGCCCCTGGAAATTCGGCATGCCGGATCCCGATCGCTTCATGGCCGCGCACGGATGGCAGTCGAACTTCGTGATTCCGGGAGAGCCCGACGCCAACTTCGGGCGCTGGGTGATGCCCGTGATACCACGGAACCTGCCGGGGATACCGAAGACATATCTCATTCGCGCGACGCGGGCGGATCGCAGAGGAAGCGGAGCGCGCCCTGCTCCTCTGCAATCTCTGCGTTGATCGTCGTCTCTGCGCCCTCTGCCTCCTCAAGCGCACTCTGTTACCTGTAGCACGGCCAGCCAGTCGCATCGTCTCGACCAGTGGACGCGTGCATGTCGGCAAGCAGCACAACGCGATCGTCCCCACCCATCGACCATTGCGCGATCGGTGAGAAGTGGGCAGTGATATGCGCGTCGAGCTCGGGGAACTCGCGCGCGAGATCGTCGTACGACGGACGTCGAATCACGGCGAGCGGGACGCGCTCGCCGGCCAGCCGCCGCATGACCAGCGCGTGATCGTCGGCAGTCGCCAGGCCACCGGGCATGAACCAGATTTGCCCGCCAGCGAACGGGCGGTGGGCCAGGACCAGCACCTCCGGGAGGTACGCGGCGACCAGCAGTCGCGCGTCAGCCGGCACGCACCGAGCGGTGTAGCCGAAGAACGGACGCATCTCTTGTACGGCCACCGACGGCCTCTGCCGGCCCTCCCACGGACGCTTCATCTCGATCGCCCGCTCTTTGAACCGTCCGGGCAACCGGCCGATGCCGTTGAACACGCCGATGCGATTGAGCTGCTCCGGCGTATGCCCCATGATCGTGACTCCCCACAGAGTGACCACAAGCGCGACGACCGCGGCGACGCGAACGGCCACAGCGCCGGCTCCTGAGAACCAACCCCATGCCGATTGTCCCAGCCACATACCGATCAGGGCCGGCACCACAATCGCGTCAGGGAGCCGCGTCTCGGGGAGATCGCGAATCAACCCCGCATTGGCCACGAGTGCAAGAACAGCGAGCGGGCCAACTCGACGCACCTCGTCCCAGCTGCCCGGCCTGCGCCGTGCAACCGACATCGCGAGCGCCGCAAGCGCGGCCACCGGCGCTCCCCATGTGGCAGCCAACAGCCACACTTCGTGCACCCGGAGATCCCCCAGCGGCAGCCGCTGACGCGACATCTCGAGCGTCGTAAACGACATGCCTCGCTGCACGTGAGCGAGTACGCCTTCTGATGTCTGCAGGTAGACGAGATACGGCAGCGCGAACGACAACGCGGCGCCGCAGAACAACAGGACTGACGCTCCTTTGAACCGATCGGACGGCACGGGTGAAAGGGCAACGGCCACGAGCGACGCGATGCCGAGGAACAGACCGTGATCGTGTCGTACGAGCCCAGCAACAACGGTAAGCAGCGCAAGCGCCAGCACGCGCCCACGCGACGGCCGCTCCGCGTACCACAGCAGGGCGAGAGCGGCGGACGCGTAGATCACCATTTTCGAATAACTGTAGGTCCTCGGAAAGATGAGCACCTCGATGACGACCGGGAACAGCGCGAGCAGAATGGATCCGGTAAGCCTCACGCCGGCGCGCAACGTCAGCATGGCGGCGAGTCCGAAGGCGAGTGACATCAGTACTGCCTCCGTCAGTTGCCCCTCTCCGAAGATGCGTTGCGCGGCTGCCGACACCACAAACATGAGCGGCTGGCCATGATCGACGAAGTCGCGCGACGGCAAGGCGCCGTGCAGCATCTGCTGCGCGCCGGCCAGGTGGACGTAGTGATCGTCGGGAAAGCCGTTGAGCGCAAGAAAGCGGAACGACGCGGTCAGGCCGATGACAGCGATCGCGACCAAGACCCCACGCATGGCGCGTCAGGCGTTCGGACGGTACTCGAAGCGTCGGAGCGCGGACGTCTCCTTGTCCAACGTCTCGAACGCGGTCCGCAACTTCGCCAGCGTGAACGGCCGCTGGCCACGTGTCCTGAGATGGGGCAGCCTCTCTGTCATGCCGCTACCCATCGGATTATAGCCACCGCTCGCAATCGCGACAGGGTACTCTTCACGAATCGTGCGCACGCTGACGTCACTGATCGCCGTACTGCTGCTCACGGCTCGCCGCCGCGGCGTGCGCGGCGTGCCGCGTTTCTGCGGTCGCGCGCTCTACCTGGTGATGCGACTGCGCCATCGACGTCTGCCTCGTGCCGCCGCTGTGGCTCGCACCAGGCCAGCGAGTGCAACCGTTGCACCGGGACCAGTCGACACCGTTCGCATTGCCGGACTCACGTGGTCGATCCCGAGCGACGATCGAAAGCCGGGCAGCCTGTCGGATCGCACGCTGCATCGAGACCTGCCGCTCGCCGACATCCTGCGCACGCGCGCGTTCGCCCGCGGCGGCGTGATGATCGATATCGGCGCCAATATCGGCACGACGTCGATCACGCGACTGCTGCTTGGCGATGTCGATCGCATCTACGGCGTCGAACCGGATCCGGCCAACTTCGCTTGCCTTCAGCGCACCATCCGCGACAACGGTCTCGAGGACTACGTCATGGTCGATCGCGTCGCGCTCGGGGAGACCGACGGCGAAGCCGACCTGCTCGTCGCAAGCCGGATCGGCCGTCATCGACTGCTGGCTTCGGGCGCAGCCGGACGTTCGACCATCCGCGTACCGACCATGCGGCTCGATACCTGGACCCAGCGCCTCGGTGCGGATCTCGATCGCGTGCGGTACGTGAAATGCGATACGCAAGGCTGGGAAGCCCACGTCGTCGCGGGAGCGACGGCGCTGCTCGCGCGGCGAGCAATCCGATGGGAGATGGAGATCTGTCCAGGATTGCTCGACGCCGCGGGTTCGAGCGTCGATGAGCTGTGCGCCATGCTTGCGCCGCACTTCGAATGGTTCGTCGATCTCAGAGCAGACGATGAGACACTTGATCGCAGAGCGACGGCCGAACTCGCGGCGGCAGTGCAGGCCGCGGTTGCCGGCGGGAAGAATTACACCAACGTCGTCCTGAGCAACTGAGACGAGATGGGCGTGAAACCGGACGCCGGCGTATCGGAGTTGAGACTCGTCGTCGAATCGACATTCGCCGATGATGGACCGATCGCGTCTGCGATGCCCGGCTTCGAGCCACGCGACGGCCAACGACGGATGGCGGACGCGGTCGGCGCGATCGTCGAAGGTGGCGGCACTTTGCTCGCCGAAGCGGGCACGGGCACCGGGAAAACGCTCGCGTATCTGATCCCCGCGATCTTGAGCCGGCAGCGCGTGCTGGTGTCGACCGGCACCAAGAACCTCCAGGAGCAGATCTTCTTCAAGGACCTCCCCGCGCTGCGTGAGACGCTCGGCGTGCCGTTCACGGCCACGCTGATGAAAGGGCGCTCGAACTACCTCTGCCTGCACCGATGGGAGACGTATCGCGATGGAGTCGAGGGCAACACGTCGGCGGGAGGCCGCCTCATCGAGCCCGCCGATCATGTGTTCCTGCCCGTGATTCAGGACTGGAGCCGCACCACCACGACCGGCGATCGCGCCGAGCTGCGGGATCTGCCCGAGGACGTGGCGTTGTGGAAGGAGATCTCGGCGGAAGCCGAGTCGTGCCTTGGCAATGAGTGTCCGCGCTACGGCGACTGCTTCGTCACCCTGATGCGCCAGCGCGCGGCGGAATCCGACGTCGTGATCGTGAACCATCATCTGCTCTGTGCCGACGCGTCCGTCCGGCAGAGCGCCTACGGAGAAGTGATTCCGTCGTGCGCCACGCTCGTCGTCGACGAAGCCCATCAGCTCGAAGACATCGCAACCCAGTATTTCGGCGTGTCGTTCAGCAGCTACCGCGTCGACGATCTCGTGCGCGACGCCGAGCGCATGCTTGGGACTGCGTCGTTCGACGTACAACAGAGTCGCCAGATCGGAGCCGCGCTGATGCGGGTGATGGATGGCTCGCGGCAGTTCTTCTCCGGCCTCACGCTCGCGCGCACGATTCACGCCGCGGCTGATCCGCGCGTGCGGTACACGTCCGACTCGATGCTCGAGCACGTCGAAGATGGGCTGACGCTCGCCGGTGCGCTCGACGATCTCGAACAAGCGCTCGCGCAGGGGCAGCGCCCCTCGATTTCGCTCGGGGCAGGCGGCAAGGAACCTGGCGTGACAATGGAGCCGAACGAAGCTGCCGCAACGATCGAGCGGCGCGCCCGCGAGCTTCGCAGCGATCTACGGTTCCTCCTGCGGGCCGATGATGCCGACTTCGTCTTCTATCTCGAGCAGCGCCCTTCGACTCGTGTCGCACGCTCAGGGCGAGGCGGCAGCCTGTTTCTACGCGCCTCGCCTGTCGATGTATCGCGCATCGTCCGTACCGCCCTATTCGATCGTTTTCGCGCCATCGTGCTCACGTCGGCGACGCTCGCGGTCGATGGATCGTTTACCTATGTGAAGGGCCGGCTCGGAATCGGCGAGGCGAAGGAACTGCGCGTGTCGTCCGAGTTCGATTACGCGCGGCAGGCGCTTCTCTATCTGCCGCGGCGGATGCCGCCGCCGAAGTCGCCCTCGTTTGCCGAGGCCGTGGCTCGCGAAACGATCGCGCTGCTGACCCGATCGCAGGGCAGAGCGTTCGTGCTGTTCACCAGCTACAAGGTGCTGCGAACGGTGCAGCCGTTCGTGGAGATGGCGGTGCCGTATCCGATTCTCGTGCAGGGGACGGCGCCGCGTTCGGCGCTCATCGAGCAGTTCCGCTCGACACCCAATGCGATCCTGCTCGCGACCTCCAGCTTCTGGCAGGGCGTCGACGTCGTCGGCGATGCTCTGAGCTGCGTGGTGATCGACAAGCTGCCCTTTGCCTCGCCGGGTGATCCGGTGACAGCTGCCCGCATCGATGCGATTGCCGGCCGTGGAGGCGACGCGTTCACCGACTATCAGGTGCCGCTGGCGATTCTCACGCTACAGCAGGGCTTAGGGCGCCTCATTCGCCATCGAGGGGACCGCGGCGTGCTCGCCGTCCTCGATCCGCGGCTCCGGACCATGGGGTACGGGCGACGTTTTCTATCATCGCTCCCGCCCGCGCCGGTGACCTCGGACCTCGCTGCGGTCGATCGCTTCTTCAAGTAGACTGATAGACACAGTTTCTTCATTTTTGTGGAGGCTTCCATGCGGACCCCCCTCATGCGGACAACGCTGTTCCGCTGCATCGTTGCCCTGATCGCCGTGTGTGCGATGGCAGCGCCGGCACTCGCACAAAGCGTGATGCGCGGCAAGGTGACCGATGCGCAGGGCAAACCCGTCCAGGACGCGGTCGTCGAATTCGCGTCGACCGACTCGAACCGCAAGACTTCGACCAAGACCGACAAGAACGGCGAGTTCCTGCAGGTCGGCCTGCAGTCGGGCGGCTACAAGGTGACGGCATCGAAGCAGGGCGTCGGAACGCAGACGAAAGACGCGAGCGTGAAGCAGGGACCGAACCCTCAGCTCGCGTTCACGCTCGCGCCCGCGGGTGCTGGTGGTGGACCGACCGACAAGGCGGAGCAAGCCGCGATTACCGCTTCAGCGAACGCCGCAATCGCCGCGATGAAGGCTGGGAACAACGACGAGGCGATCGCGAAGTTCCAGGAGGTCATCGCCAAGGTGCCCACCTGCGCGGACTGCTACTACAACATGGGCCTGGCGTACGCGAACAAGAAGGACTACGCACAGGCCGAGACGGCGTACAAGAAAGCCATCGAACTGAAACCCGATAACGGCGAGGCGTACACGGGGCTGGCCACGATCTACAACGCACAGAAGAAATTCGATCTCGCCGCTGACGCAAGCGCGAAGGCAGCACAGTTCTCGGGCGCGGCGGGCGGCGGCGGCAGCGCCGAGGCGAGTTACAACCAGGGCGTGATCCTGTTCAACGCCGGGAAATTCGCAGAGGCCAAGACGCAGTTCGATGCAGCGACGAAGGCCGATCCCAACAACGCGATGGCGCAATATCAGCTCGGGATGACCTGCATCAACCTCGGACAGTTTCCCGAAGCAGTGGCAGCGCTCGAGGCCTATTTGAAGGCCGATCCGAATGGGGCGAAGGCCGCGGAAGTCAAAGCGGCACTGCCAGCGTTGCAGCAGATGCTGAAGAAGTAAGTCGGCTCAGGGCTTTGGGCTTTAGGCTTTTGGCTTTCGAGCCTGGAGCCGAAGAGCCCAAAGCCAAGAGCCATGCCCTCCATCGCTTCCAATCTCTCCGATGTTCGCGCTCGTATCGCGAGCGCCGCGCAAGCGGTGAAGCGCGACCCGGCGTCAGTCCGCTTGATCGCGGTTTCCAAGACCTTTCCCCTCGACGCGGTGCGCGAGGCGTACGACGCCGGACAGCGGGAATTCGGCGAAAACCGCGTCCAGGAAGCTCTACAGAAGATCGAGCGATCGGCCGATTTATCAATCAGGTGGCATCTGCTTGGCCATCTGCAGACGAACAAAGCCCGAAAGGCGGGGGCGGCGTTTGCAGTGATCCAGTCTGTCGACGACGTCGAGATGATTCAGAGGCTCGACCGCGCGGCCGAAGATGCGGGACACAAGCCGGAACTGCTGATCCAGGTGGACCTCGCGCAGGAAGCGACGAAATCGGGGGCGCCGCCCTCGGAGGTGCCGCGCCTGTTCGACGCGGCAGCGGCATGCCGCGCCGCTCGCGTCGTCGGGCTGATGACGCTGCCGCCGTTGCCCGAAATACCTGAAGACAGTCGGCGCTGGTTCCGCCAGCTTCGCGAACTTCAGGAGAGCTGGCGGTCGTCGGGAATTGCGGCCGATATGCTTCGTGAGCTGTCGATGGGCATGAGCGGCGACTTCGAGGTCGCCATTCAGGAAGGCGCCACGATGGTGCGGGTTGGCACAGCGATTTTCGGCAGCAGGGGCCGCCTTTAGCCGGCCCGAGACCTGCGTAGGGGGGCCGCCTGCAGGCGGCCCGCGAAGTACGTAAGGGGCCTTCAGGCGCCCGAACTAGGAAAGAGAACGAGATGACCAACAGCGAAGATCTCGGGCTGGGCGTAGAACCCAGGCACCTGCTATCCCCCGATCGACACTCCGCTCCAACACCGTTCGAAGTACGTCAAGCGAAGTTCAGCACATCGATGCGCGGGTACGAGAAGGCCGAGGTCAACGCGTTCCTGCTGGAAACGGCCGACGGTTACGAGCAGGCGCTGCGCGAGAACGAGCAGCTGCGTCATGACGTCGTGCGTCTCGAAGCTTCAATTCAGCAGTATCGCGAACTCGAGGGCGCGCTCAAGGGCGCGCTGCTGAGCGCGCAAAAGGCCTCCGAGGACATGAAGGAGAACGCGCAGCAAGAAGCGGCGCGGATCGTGCGCGACGCCGAGGGCCGCGTTGAACTCATGGTGCAACGCACGCAGTCGCAGCTCGAAGACGTGCAGCGCGCCATCGACGGCCTCCGCGCCAAGCGCCGCGAGTCGGAAGTGGCGCTCGCGTCGATAATCGGGACGCTGCAGAACACGCTCGAGTTCGTCCGCGAGCAGGATCAACGGGACGGCGGTCGCGTGGTGCTGACGCGGCCTGACCAGGGGATTCCGGGGTGGGAGTAGTGAGGAATCAGAATTCAGAATGCAGAATTCAGAATGCAGATACTGAGTTGTCTGTCAGAACGCGTTGAATGTCGGCGCGACCTTCACCCGCGCTTCGGTGTCTGCATTCTGAATTCTGCATTAAGCAATGTGCGCTCCGTGAGTCTCCACATAGACCGCATACAGCGATTGACTTGCGGTCATGAAGAGCCGGTTCCGGCGCACGCCGCCGAAGCAGACGTTCGCACAGGTCTCCGGTAGCCGAATCATCCCGATGCGCTCGCCGTTCGGCGTGATCACCTGCACCCCGGGCCGCGCGCCGGCCCAGATGTTGCCGTCGGCGTCGCAGCGAATGCCGTCGGCGGCGGATGGGGCGCCGGTGCCTGGAATATCGAGCTGGATGAGACGTTTGCCATTGCGCAGCGTCGAGCCGTCGACGTCATACACCTTGATGTCGCGCGGCATCCCGGTGTCGGCGACGTACAGCTTCTTGTAGTCGGGCGAGAAGCAGATGCCGTTGGGCTCGCCGACTTCGTCGGTGACCTTCGCAATCTGTCCGGTCTTCCCATCGACACGGTAGACCGCTTCCTTCGTTTCCTGCTCGCCTTTGTAGCCCTCGTACTCACCGCGGATGCCGTAGATCGGATCGGTGAACCAGATGCCGCCATCCGGGTGCACGACGATGTCGTTTGGCGAATTGAGCTTCTTCCCCTGGTATTTGTCCGCAATCGTCGTAATGGTGCCGTCCGGCTCGTACCGCGCGACGCGACGGCCGCCGTGTTCGCACGAGAGCTGCCGCCCCTGATGGTCGAACGTATTGCCGTTGCTGAACCCCGACGGATTGCGGAACGTCGTCACGCGCGTGTCGTCCTCGATCCATCGCATCTGCACGTTGTTGGGGATATCGCTCCACACCAGATACTTCCCGACGCCGTTCCACGCCGGCCCCTCTGCCCACAGCGTGCCGATGTGCATCCGTTTGATCAGCGTGTTGTTGACGATGTATTTGCGGAACGCGGGCGCCAGCGCCACGACATCGGGATCCGGATACTGCAGCGCCTCGAGCCGCGACCAGTCGCGAGCAGTGGGATTGGGAGAGATCTGCTGTGGCTGTCCTTGCGCCAACGCGCGAGTCACCACGACTGAGCTGATGGTGGCGGAGAGAAACGTCCGTCGATCAACCATTCTTGGGCACCTCAGGCTACGGTCCGCCTGAAGGCGGACACTACGCACCCACGGACACTACGTACCCACCAGCGTCGATTCCACAAACGGCGTCTCGTTCACCTGCGGCGCCTTCTTCCGCGCCGCCACCAGATACCACTCGCGAGCTGACGCCAGGATCACGACGCACACGATCGCCATGAAGAAGAGCGCGAGGGCCGCGTCGACGCGATCGTTGAAGATCATCCGCGCCACATTCGGCGCCGTGCTGTTGGCCAGCGAGGCCGCGTGCGACAGGAATCCAAGCTTGGGATCGGGCGAGAACACCTTCTGCCACCCCGCGGTGAGCGTCGCGGCGGTGAGCCACACCAGCGGCAGGACCGGCACCCACGAATAGCGCATCTTCCCCATCTTCACGAGGATCGTCGTCGCCACACACAACGCGACCGCTGCAAGCAGCTGGTTGGCGATGCCGAAGAGCGGCCACAGGGAGTTGATGCCGCCGAGCGGATCGACGACGCCCTGGTAAAGGAAATAGCCCCAGCCGATCACGACGAGCGCGGAAGAGATGAGGATGCTCGGGTACCACGAGGTGCGACCGAGCGGAGCGTAGATGTGGCCGAGCAGCTCCTGCAGCATGAAGCGGCCGACACGCGTGCCCGCGTCGATCGTGGTGAGAATGAACACCGCCTCGAACATGATCGCGAAGTGATACCAGAGCGCGAGGCCGGCGCCGCTGAAGACGTTATGGAGGATGCCGGCCATGCCGACGGCAAGGCTCGGCGCGCCGCCGGTGCGCGAGAGCAGCGAGCTCTCCCCCATCTCCTTGGCGAGCATCTGCAGCTGCTCCGGCGTGACCATGAACCCCCACTCGGCGATCTTGGCGGCGGCCGTCGTGGCAGTGGGCCCGAGCGTGCCGGCGCCGACGTTCATGGCGAAATAGACGCCCGGCTCGAGCGTCGCCGCGGCAATCAACGCCATCAGGCCGACGAACGACTCGGCGAGCATCGCGCCGTAGCCGACGATCGGTGCGTCAGACTCGC
>DATFRP010000267.1:0-13921 GCA_035263125.1 Vicinamibacterales bacterium | reverse complement strand
CGGCGAAAGAGCTGAAGCGCGGCGAGCCGGGTCCGGCTCTCGACGAGCGCGGCCTCCCCGAGCGGTTCGCCGGGGCGCACAGTCAACTCGCGTTCGATCGTGCGATTGCTGGTCCTATGGTTGCCGACGATGATGATGTGGTCGACGATGCTCTGGGGACCTTCGCTGATGGTGAAGTGAACAGTGACCCGCGTGTCGTTCTCGGCAAACTGCGGCTCGCTGGTGACCGCGACGCTCTCGTAGCCACGGTTGCGGTATTCGGTTGCGATGCGATCGCGGTCGCTCACCATCTCACCGGCAACAAACGCGCGTCCAGGCGAGACGACGGTCATCCGCTGCAGGTCGGCCTCGCTGAGCACCTCGTTGCCCTTGAAGGTCACCTCGCGCACGATCGACCGTGGACCTTCATCGATCGCGACCGTCACGTCGACGCCTCGATCGGGAACGTTGAGATTCTCGGGCAGCACCACGTTCTCGTTGTGCTTGATCTGGACACGCGTGAAGCCGCCCAGACGGAAGGTGTTGACGATCGCCTGGATGCCGGCGTCGAGCGTGGCCCGCACGAACGGCTCGCCGTCCCTGAGGCGGACCAGGTCCTGGAGCTGCGCGGTGGGAATCGATTCGTTGCCGGTGAACTGCACGTTGCGCACGACGTACCGCAGCCCGCGCTTCACGGTGAACGTGATGACCAGCTCGCCCTCGGACTCGTCGCGCGTGAACGGCGCGGTGGCATCGCGGTATCCGCGCTGGTGCAGGAAGTTCTCGATCGCCCGCGACGAGTCCTCGAGCAGGTCCTCATCCGCCGATCCCTGCTCCCGGACCGGCACCAGGCGATCCTTTTCACTCTGGGGAAGCGGATCGCCGGCGAACGCGATCCGCACGTGCGGCCCGCGCGTCAGGTTGACGAAGACAGCGGCGCTGTCGCCGACCCACTGGACACCATGCGTCGCACGCGCTTCGTAGAACCCCTTGTTGCGCATGCGGTTTTCCCACGCCGTCAGTTCCTTCTGAATCGCATCCTCGTCGTACGGCTGCCCGTCCTTGATATCGGGCACGTCGGCGAGATTGGTCTGCCCGTTCGCATCGAGCTGCGTCATCCGCAGACCCATGATCCGGGCGCGCATGCCGGCGACAACATCGAAGTACAACGTCGCCCGGTCGGGATTGTGGGTGGGCTCGATGCGAGCCATCACTTTCGCATTCGGGTATCCGCGGCGGCGATACTGCATGAGCAGCATCTCTCGCGCCTCATCGACGTGGCCTTCGGTAGGAAATCCGGCGAAGCGTTCGGTGAGCGCCCGTCGCAGATCGCCTGTCGGCAGGCCGGTCATGCCGGTGAACTCGATGCGGTCCACCGGATGCAGCGGCTCCAGGACCCACGTGACGCGGACGCCGTTGGCCACCGGCTCACTCAACGGCTCGATGTTCTCGAAACGATTCAGGCTGATCAGATGCGCCATCGTTTCGCGAACGTCGCGCATCGACAGCGGCTGGCCGACGCGGGTTTCAATCAGGGACGTGATCGCGGGATCGTCGACCGGTTTCCCTTCCTGCTCGATCCGGACATCGACGATGGTCGGTTCAGGTGGAAGCGTCTGGGCGCCGGCGTGCGACCCGTGCAGCACCCACACGGCTGCCTGCAGACAGAGCAGAAGAGTCGAAGCCGGGAGGCGGCGCATCAGAACGATTTTCGGACCTGCCAGTCGAGCGCGTAAGTACCATCTTCGTTGCGCGACACGATCCACGAGAACTGATCCGTCTGATCGTACTGGAGCACGATGATCTGGTCGCTGTTGGACGACGAGGTCAGGCTCCGCGAGTACATGAGCGACACCCGATCGGTCATGCGCTTGAACACCGTGACGCGGGCGCCCGGCTCCAGTCGCGCCGACTGGGTGGTCGGATCAGTCAGCGACGGCGTGATCCGCACCGTATCGATGCCGAACGTCTTCTCCGCGACCCTGCTCACTTCCGACGCTCCAAGCAGGCCGGTGAGCGCACGCGCAGCCTGGTCCTGCGCCAGCCGCTGCTGCGGGGTGAGGTTCCTGTTGTACTGCGCGAACTCGACGTTGCCGCTCGGTGCGATGTCGCTGAAGACGAGAGCGATGATCTCGGCCTCGGGAAGCGGAGGGTCGGAGGTGAGCGCGAGACTGTTGAGACGGTCCCGAGGCCCGGCGGCACGGAGGGTCACACGATAGGTCTCGCCCGGCACCGGAATGCGGGCTTCCGCCTCGATGTCGAAGAACGGATCGGTCTTGGTGGGGTTGTTGAAATCGATCGTGCCTCGCGTGATCACGAACTGCTTGCCCTCGATCAACGCATCGCCGCGCTTGACTTCGATCCTGCCGAGCATGACCGGTCGATCGAAGGACCCCACCAAACGCAGTTCAGCGTCCGCCACGATCCGGAGCGTATTGTTTTTGATCTGCAGCGTCGACGGCGCAACGATACGGATGTCGTAGCGCAGCGGAATGGTGGTGGCGAGACCCACATCGGGCAGCTGATTCTCCTGTCCGCCGCCAGTGAAGTCGAAGAGACCACCCCCCGTCGCGATCGGCTGCGTATACAGCGCATCCTTCACGTTGACGAGCCCCTGGAGCGTCGCGTCCTCCATGGAGCCCCGCAGCGAGAGCGTCGCGTCGACCAGCGACGATCGCATGCCTGGGGGGAACCGCAGCTGCATATCCGTGCCGTTCATCGTCACGTCGAAGCGGCCCGGCAGGTACCCGTTCTTGTCGATGCGTCCGGCGAACCGGACATCTCCTTTGGCCAGCTGCGCCGTCAACCCGTCGAGCGTCACACCCTCGGAGTCGAACTGCAGCGAGCCGTTGATGCTCTCGAGTGCATGCGGCAGAGCGAACGAGCGGATGCGCCCGTTCTCGATCGTCAGCATTCCGTTCGCCGCTGGATCGCGCAGCGGGCCCTGGAGCGTCGCCGCGAGTTTCGCGCTGCCGGTGCTCCTGATGTTGGAGAAGAAGCCCTGGAGCACCGCGAGGTTCGCATCGCCGTTCGCCTTAATCGCGATCGTCTCGTCGTGGAGGTTGGCGCGTCCCGTGACGTCGAGCTGTGTTTCCTGTCCCTCGAGACGCATGTCCTTGATGTCGACCGTATGGTTGTCGAGCGCCACGCGGATCGGTCTCGCGTTGTGCAGCGCGTAGTCGAAGAGACGCATGTCGAGCTTGTCGACGGTGGCGTCGACCAGGAGATGGTCGATGTCGTTGAGCTCGCCAGTCACGTTGACCGACCCGGTGACAACGGCAGTCGTAAACGGTGAGAGCCGCGGCAGGGCCAAGCGGACATACGGATCGAGCGACGTGTCGAGCACGTTGAAGGTGAGCTGCGCGTCCTTCTGATCGTTGAGCGCGATGCGTCCGACGCCGTGCACTTGAAGTCGGCTCGACGCCGCGTCCATCTCGAGAGACATGACGTCGTTGTCGACGCCAAGCCGGGCATTCACCTGCCCGATGCCCTCATCCCCTACGAAGAGGTCGGTCAGGCTGCCCGACACATCGTATCTGGGCGACTCGAAGGATCCACTCCCATTGGCGTCGAACTTCAGCGTCCCGGCGAGCGGCATCTGGAGACGCTTGGCCGCCGCCACGGATTCGACCGGGATGCCTTGCGCGTTGAACGTGAAGCTGTAGGTGCCGTTCCAGCCGATATACGCGTTGCCGGTGCCGCGACCGCCGCTCTTCTGCACCACGACCTGCTGCATCCGCGCCCCTTCGCCCTCGAGGCGCACGTTCGCGGTCGCCGAGTCGAACGGTTCGCCGTAGGCGACGCCATTGACAATCTCCATCCTGCCGGTGCCATTCGGCCTCAGATACTCGCCGGCAATCTGGAACTCTCCCGAGAGCAGGCCGTCGACCTGGTAGTCGTCGATGTTGAACGCATGACGCAGATCGGCCGCCGGCCGCTTGCTGATCTCGATGCGCGCGTTGATCTGCTCGCCGCCGTCCTTTCGCGGGAAGCCGAGGGAGTACCGCCCGGTCGTCTTGATCGTCGATTCTCCCGACGTAATCACGACGTCCTTGACGTCGGCGTAGCTGTTCTCGATCACCGCCGCGCCGCGAACGCTGCCCCACACGACGTTCCACGCCTTGATGCGTTCACCCGCGAAGTCGCCCTCGATGCGGGGGCTGCGGAAATCGCCGGTCATGAGGCCGTCGAACGTGCCGTACCCGCCGATCGGGATCGCACCGGTCTTCGATCCGAACGCGGTCAGGATGCCGGCAAAGAGACGATCGCTGTCCTGCCAGTCGGCGCTGGAGACGTGAAAGGGGAACCGCGACTCGGGTCCGTATTTCGTGCGGCCCTGCATTTCGACGTAGGTCGAGTTGGTGGCGAGCTGCGCGTTGCTGATGTCGATCCATTCGGGCCCGTACGCATACGTGATCTCGCCGCCCACGGGTACCGGCTCGAATGGCGTGAGCGGGCTGAACGGTCCAAACGCCTGCCGCCGTGCCTCGCGCGCGGCAATCCGCGCGAGCGGCATCTCCCGCGTCATCACGGTCTGGCCGCCGGGCGGCGTCGCCGAGACGTAGCCCATGCCGGTATGCTCCGCGTAGCGGCGCAGCGGCCATTCGAGCAGGTTCCGTCCTGACGCCCGGCCGGCGAACCGGATGCCGTTGAGCTCGAACAGGTCGCTGATGCTCGTCAGATCGACGTTCTCATACCTGGCATCGAACGTCGCCGTCGGCACCACGCCCTTCGCATTGAGCGGTGCCATGCGGTACATGAACTGCGAAGTGCCGCCGTAGGCGCCTGCCGTCGCATCGGTGACCTCGAGCAGCTCGGGCGTCCAGCGCACGCTCCCGCGGAGGTTGCTGAATCGATACTTGTTGATGCCTGCCAGCGGGCTCTGGAATTCTCCCTTGAGCTCGCGTCCCGTACGTGGAGGCTGGCCGGCGACCTGCGTCTCCTTGAACAGGTGGAAGGTGCCGTCGAACTGACTGGTGCCGTCGAGCGAGAAGCTGTCGCCAGCAAAGAAGATCTCGCGCATCTTCGGAAAGTCGATCGTCGACTTCACGTGGATCATCAGCTCGGGCCAGAACGACAGGTTCACGTCGCCGTTCATCACCGACTTGGTGCCTTCGGTGGCCAGATCGATCCGGCCGAAGATCACACGGCCGCCGTCGATCTTGAAGTTCGACGTCATGTCGGTCCGGAACGGGAGGTAGTTCTGGATCGCCACCAGCCCGTTGGCGAACCTGGCGGTTCCTCGATAGTCAGTCCCCAGCTTCGTCACCGTGACATCGAGGTTGCGCGCGACGATCCCCCACGGCGTTCCGAAATCCTGATAGGTGAACTCGCCTCGATACGCACGCACGTATTGCAGGGTCGTCGTCCAGACGCTGCGGGGACCTTTGCGCTCGCGGGTGAAGCGCGGAAAATTGTGTCGGCCGTCCGGAAGATTCTCGACGTACATCTGCCAGTCGGACATCTCGATCGAATCGAAGACGACGCGGCGATCGAACAGCGTGCTCCACGGCATCGAGACGACGATGCGCTTGGCAGTGAGGAATGGCGTCTCGTCTGGTGTCAGGCCGTCGATGCGGAAATCGTGAAAGATGAAGGCGCCGTCCCAGAGCCGCGCTTCCATGCGCCCGATGTGCATGGGGCGCTCGATGTACTTCGACCCCTGCTGTTCGGCCACCGACTTCAACAACGGTCCGACATCGATCGACAGCGTCGTGACGAGGGCGACGGCGAGGATCACCGCCATGACGATGATCGTTCGACGTACGATCATCCGCACCCGACGTGTGATCGGGTGACGCAACGGCACGAGCACTGGTGAGAGGTTCACGTTATTCGACCACGACCAATACGGCGTTCGCCTCGACCGACATCCCCTCGGTCACCCGGACCGAGGCAACAGTCCCATTCCGCGGCGCGCGAAGCTCGTTCTCCATCTTCATCGCCTCGACGACGACGAGCCCTTGATGGGCAGCAACCGAATCGCCAGCCTTGACGAGCACTTTGACGATGCGGCCGGGCATCGGCGCCACAATCTCCCTGACCCCCGCCTCCGTCGCGGCTGTCCCGCGCGACCGTCGCGCCTCATCGAGGAACCGGACAGTGACCACCCGGCCGTCGACGTGGATCAGCTGATGGCTTCGATGGCGAGGCTCCAGCACAACGTCGTAACTGCGTCTGGGCCCTTTCTCGTCCCGGCCGCCATAGAGCAGCGACCATCGCCCCTCTATTTGGCTGACGCTGGCCGAGGTCACTCGGCCGTCGACGGCGATCGACCACCCGTCGCCAGCGCGCTGCACATCGATCGTACGACGAGTGCCCCCCGCTTCGACCTGAAACATCACCCGCGCAACCCTTCAAGACGCCCCTGCTGCTTCCACGTCCGAGCGGCCGGCCTCGGACTGATCGGCGGTCGTGGGGACGCCTCGCCCTGGGCCATGCCCGCCGCCGACACCCGAGCCAGACAGGCCATTACAGAAGCGACCTCGGCGAGCGACAGGTCGACGCCTTCCTGCGACTCGGCTGGCCGGTTCTGCAAAACCTCGTCCAAGAAACCTGTATGAACGCGCCCATCGACAAATACCGGGTGCGCCAACATCCAGTGGAAAAACGGGACAGTCGTGCGAATGCCGGCGACCTCGTATTCCGTCAGCGCCCGTCGCATGCGCGAAATGGCTTCCGTCCGGTCGATCCCCCACGCGATGAGTTTCGACAACAACGAATCGTAGAAGGTGGTGACCTCGGTGCCCTTTTCGACCCAGCCGTCGTCTCGAATGCCAGGCCCGCCCGGAGTCCGCAGCGAAGTGATGCGGCCGGGCGAGGGCAGGAATCCGTAGTCGGGGTCTTCCGCGTAGATGCGACATTCAATCGCATGTCCGAGGGGGGTCAGCAGCGCGCCGGGTGAAATCGTCAACGGCTCACCACGGGCGATGCGGATCTGCCACTGGACGAGGTCCACGCCGGTCACCATTTCCGTGATCGGATGCTCGACTTGGATGCGGGTGTTCATCTCGAGGAAGTAGAACGCCCCGTCCTCGTCGAGCAGGAACTCGATCGTCCCGGCATTGGTGTATCCGGCAGACGAGGCGACTGCTGCCGCCGCCGTGGCCAGCTGGACACGCAAGGACGGCGAGACGGCCGGGGACGGCGTCTCTTCGATGACCTTCTGATGACGCCGCTGAACCGAGCACTCGCGCTCGACGAACGGCAGCACTCGGCCGTGATGGTCGGCGAGGATCTGCACCTCGATGTGCCGCGGCCTCGACAGACGACGCTCGAGATAGATCGACGAGTCGCCGAAGGCGGCCGCGGCTTCGGATCGCGCGGCACGAACGGCGCCGGCCAGATCATCGGCTCGTTCGACGACCCGCATGCCCTTGCCTCCGCCACCGGCGACCGCCTTGATCATGATCGGATATCCGATCGAACGCGCGACGTCGTCGATGACGCTGAGCGGCACATCGGCCGTAAGCGGATCGGCAGTGCCCGGCACGACCGGCACACCTGCAGCCAGCGCGGTGCGTCGCGCCGCGGTCTTGCTGCCCATGAGCGTGATCGCGTCAGCGGTCGGTCCGATGAATGTGAGATTGGCCTGCTGGCATGCGGCGGCGAATGCGTCGTTCTCGGCGAGGAAGCCGTAGCCGGGATGCACGGCGTCGGCGCCGCTCATGCGCGCGGCGTCGACGATCGTTGCGATGCGCAAGTAGCTCTCGGTCGCCGGATTGCCGCCGATCGCCATCGCCTCGTCCGCCATCCGCACGTGCCGCGCGGTACGATCGCACTCGGAGTAGACCGCCACTGTCGCAATCCCCATATCACGACAGGCGCGGATCACACGCACTGCGATCTCTCCGCGATTGGCGATGAGAATTTTGCGCAAGATCAGGGCATTTTACGCGAGATCACTGTCCGCTCCACATCACCTTTGGGAACTGCCAGACGTACACATTGATCAGAAGTTGGATGCCGATCAGCACGCGGCCCGTCTTCGGAATGGTCTGCGCAGTGACGAACAGGGCAAGCGCGAGCAGCGGCATGATCGGGACGATCATCCGTGCCGCCGGCGCAAAGCCGCCGCTGACACCCCACGGGTTCGTGTATGGCAGCACCAGCGTCGTGAGATACGCGCCGACCAGCGCCCAGACCGCATGCGGCGCGCAGGTCGACTTCGTGCGTATCAACCACAGTCCTGGAATCGCCAGCAGGAACACCGGCGCGAACGGCAGCAGTCCGAAATCGCGGCTCACCAGCAGGCCGACCGTTCGGCTGCCGATCTCGCGAGCCGCGTCGAGCCCGCTCATCGACAGATCGGGTCGCGCGATGGGTGTCGTGAGCAGCGTGCCCCAGAACCTGTAGACGACGACCGTGCGAACCAGCAGCAACGCCGCGACGCCAACGCCGAACGCGCCCCACGATGCGCGCGAGGCCTGGGCACGATACAGGCGAGCGATGGCCCAGGCGGAAAATACAGCGACCAGTGCGATGTTGCGCACGTGAATGAGCAGCAGCAGTCCGATTGCGCTGCCCACCAGGGCCGGTCCTCTCAACCCATCATCAGGGGCCGGCTCGCTCAAGACTTTGAAAATCCAGGCGACGAGAAGCGCTGACGGAATCTCTGTGAAGAAGAGAAACGAGTGCGAGAGCAGTGGCGGGGACAGCGTCAGCAGCAGCGCCCATCCCATCGCCTGGCGCTCGGTTGTGGCCACGCGCAGAAACAGCGAGAAGAGTTGCGTCCCGATCAGCCCGGTGAGCACCGCCATCGCGAGGCTGATGAAGTGACGGAAGATCAGCGACGCATTGAGCCTCGTCTTCTCGAGTACCCACGTCGGCAGCGATCTCGCCACGACGTCGGCGAGCGGATAGACGACTCGCACGTACGGCGCGAACAGCAGCGGCAGACCGATGTCGTGAACGGGCCGCAGCACGCCGTCGGGGCCGGGCCGCGCGTGCGCCTCGGGCTGCAATCCGCCGGCCCCGATGAGATTTCCCGGCTGCGCGTAGTTGTTGGCGACGTCGAGATCGCCGTCGAACGCGATCGACTGCGCGATGATGAGGTAGTGCGGTTCATCACCCGAACCGGCGTAGGTTCCGTGCGTGATGAGCCCCCACACCACGAGGAACACCACCACCACGAGGACGCGACGCGGCGACACTAGAGTGGAATGTTTCCGTGCTTCTTCGGCGGGTTGCGGTCCCGTTTGGTCTCGAGTGCGGCGAGGGCCGTGATCAACTTGTGCCGCGTCTGGCTGGGTTCGATCACCTCGTCGATGAACCCATGCTGCGCCGCCACGTACGGGTTGGCGAACTTCTCGCGGTATTCGGCGATCTTCGCCGCGCGGACCGCGGCGACGTCGGCCGCGGCATCGAGCTCGCGTTTGTAAAGGATATTGACGGCGCCCTCTGCACCCATGACCGCGATCTCCGCGGTCGGCCAGGCGAAGTTGGCGTCGGTACGAATGTGCTTGCTCGACATCACACAGTACGCCCCGCCGTACGCCTTGCGGGTGATCACGGTCAGCTTCGGCACGGTGGCCTCCGCGAACGCGAACAGGAGCTTCGCGCCGTGACGGATGATGCCGCCGTATTCCTGCACCGTGCCGGGCAGGAAGCCAGGCACGTCCTCGAACGTCACCAGCGGAATGTTGAACGCATCGCAGAAGCGGACGAAGCGCGCGCCCTTCACCGACGCATCGATGTCGAGCGTGCCCGCCAGATGGGTCGGCTGGTTGGCGACAACACCGACCGGCCGTCCCGCCAGCCGCGCGAATCCAATCAGGATGTTCTTCGCGAAGTGCTCCTGCACCTGAAGAAAATGCCCCTCATCGACCACGCGCTCGATGACGTCGACCATGTCGTACGCCTGATTCGGCGCGGTGGGTACGATGGTGTCGAGCGCCGGGTCGGCGCGGTCGGACGGGTCGTCGGTCGTGCGCCGCGGCGGATCGTCCACGTTGTTGTTCGGCATGAACGACAGCAGCTCGCGGATCAACAGAATCGCCGACTGGTCATCGTCGACCGCAAAGTGCGCCACGCCGCTCTTCTCGTTGTGCGACATCGCGCCGCCGAGCTCGTCTTTGGTCACCTGTTCGTGCGTCACCGTACGGATGACGTCGGGGCCGGTGATGAACATGTAGCTCGTGCCTTTCACCATGATGGAGAAGTCGGTGATTGCGGGGGAATAGACCGCACCTCCCGCGCACGGCCCCATGATCGCCGAGATCTGCGGCACGACGCCGGAGGCGAGCGTGTTGCGAAGAAAGATGTCGGCGTACCCGCCCAGCGACAGCACGCCTTCCTGGATGCGAGCGCCCCCCGAATCGTTCAAGCCGATGACGGGGGCGCCCATCTTCATCGCGAGATCCATGATCTTCGCGATCTTCGCGGCGTTGGTTTCCGAGAGCGATCCGCCGAAGACCGTGAAGTCCTGCGCGAAGGCGTAGGTGAGCCGACCGTTCACGCGCCCGTAACCGGCGATCACGCCGTCGCCGGGCACGACCTGCCCCTCCATGCCGAAGTCGCGGCAGCGATGCGTGACGAACGCATCGAGCTCTTCGAAGGTATCGGGATCGAACAGCAGTGCCACGCGCTCGCGTGCCGTCAGCTTGCCGGCGGCGCGCTGCCGTTGGAGCCGCTCTTCCCCACCGCCGAGCGCGGCCCGGCGTTGAAGGTCCTGGAGGCGTGACACGCGTGCAGAGTCTCTTAGACTTTCGCGGCCTGAGCTTTCTCCCAGTCCTTGAGGAACCGTTCGAGCCCGATGTCGGTCAGCGGATGCTTGAAGCACTGCTCGATGACCGCGGCCGGCACCGTGACCACATCGGCGCCCATGCGCGCGGCCTCGACGATGTGAATCGGATGGCGGACGCTGGCGACGAGCACTTCGGTCGCGAACTCGAAGTTGTCGAAGATGTCGACGATCTCGCGAATCAGATTCATGCCGGTCGTGCCGACATCATCGAGTCGGCCGACGAACGGGCTCACGTACGTGGCGCCCGCCTTGGCCGCGAGCCACGCCTGCGTCGGCGAGAAGATCAGCGTCACGTTCACGCGCAGCCCTTCCGACGTCAGCACCTTGCACGCCTTCACGCCGTCCTTGGTGAACGGCACCTTCACGACGATGTGCTCGTCGATGCTGGCGAGATCGCGACCTTCACGGAGCATGCCCGCGGTGTCGGTCGCGACCACTTCAGCGCTCACCGGCCCCTTCACGGTCTGGCAAATCTGCTTCAGGATCTGCCGATAGTCGCCCTTTTCCTTGGCGAGCAGCGACGGATTGGTGGTGATGCCGTCCAGGATGCCGATCGCGGCGAGCGCCTCGATCTCTTTCAGATTCCCTGTATCGGCGAACAGCTTCATGGCTTCTCCCCGCACGTCCGAAGGACGTGCCCTACGATCATCGCGCGGTTTCTTCGACCCGCTCGGATTCTGCGCTGACGTTCGGCGTCGGCAGATGCGTGTCGATCGCCTGCACGGCGTAGACGTAGCGCACGCCGGGCCGTACCGTGCGATCGACGTACATGGCGTCGGTGATGACGCTTCCGGTCAGCGGAGTCAGTGTGGCATCGCCAGCCGCGCCGCGCAAGACCACGTATCCCGCGAGATCGGCTTCCGTGCTCGGCGCCCAGCTCAGGCTGATCGCACCGGGTTCGACGGTCGACGACAAGGCCACGGGAGCGGCCGGCGGGACATCGTCTGTCAGCGTGACGCAGGAAGGCATCGAGTCTTCACTTTCCACGGTTGACGCACCGCTGCCACGGATTGATCGCACGGTGTAGCACCGTGTCCGGCCATCGAGGAGTGGGACAGGCTCGGAAAATGACAGCACGCTGAGGGGCGCAGGATTGATCGGCACGGCGATCGTCGGCGCTTCGGGCTCTGGCGTCGTGACGGTGCCGGGCGGCGGTTCGATCTCGCGGTAGACGTTGTATCTGGTGGGTCCCTCGGGTACGTTCGCAGGGGCCACCGGCGCAGCGCCCCCCGGAACAGCGGCCCCCGGAACGGCGTTCCCCGGAACGGAGGGCTCGTCGATCGGCGAGGACTCGATCGCGAGGGGATGCTCGAGCAGGAACCCGATCAGCCCACCGGCCGGTTCCCACGAGAGCGAGATCGCCTCGGGCGTCACCTTCGCGACGACGTCACGCGGTGGGTCGGGAAGTGGCATGAGCGGCAACTCCGCGAACATGCTCGGTGGCCCCGGTCGCCCGCGCGCGCTGAACGCGATCGCAACATAGAAGCGGCGGAACGCTCCTTCTGGCGCGGCGGTACTCGCGGGTGCGATCGACGTCGTTCTCGATGACCGCGGCGCGGGCGCTGGCGCGGGCAGCGGCCGCGCGACGATCGATTCCGGCGTGAGACGTTCCTGGACCGTTACCATGGCGCCCTGCCTGGCCTGGGGATTCGCCTTCGCTCGAGCACTGGGCGGCGCCTGCCCTGTCTGCGATGTCTCCTTGGCCGGCGGATTCCCGCCCGCGGATCCATTCGACGTCGCCGGCTTCTTCGACGTCTGCGCCTCGCTTTCCGGCGGAAGAACCGGGACCGTCGCGACGAGTGTCGCGACCTCGAGGAATCGAGCGCGCGGCGGCTGCGACGTGCCGGTGTATCCGTACACCTCGACGCGCCCCACGTCGGCGGGCGTCGTCTTGTCGATGTTCTGGGCCGGAACCGTCAGCGTCAGGAAGACGTCGTTGCCCACGCGACGAGCCGACAGGTGATCGACCTCGGTGGGGATGTGCACGATCGGCGGAAGCGGGGGGCCTTTCTTCCCACACGCGGAGGCGATGATCACAACCGCCGCGATCGTGAGGACACGGAGGGCACGGAGGCAACAGAGATACATCACACGGAGGAAACGGGGGGAACGGAGAAACGCATCAACACGGAGGCAACGGGGGAATCGGAGAAGAACGATTCATACTCCGTTTGCCCCGTTACCTCCGTGTGAACATTCTCCGTTGTGTCCACAACCCCCCGTGTCTTTACGGCAACGAAGGCGGGTGGAAGGGGCTTCCCAATGTTCATTGTGCGGGTGAGCCTCCGCTCATAAGCGACTCCGTGTTGATCCCGACCCGGTTCCCCCTGTCTACTCCGTGTCCACATCTAGCGAGAAGCCGCAATCGGCACATCGCGCACAGCGTCGGGCATCGCGTCCGTCGGACCACGGCGCCCCACCTCCGGCGTCTTGAACCGGCGCACATCGATCCCGTAGCCGCGCACCTTGTAGTTCAGGATGCGCTCGGTTGTGTCGAGCAGCCGCGCCGCCTTGGCGCGGTTGCCTCGCGTCGTCTTCAGCGCATCGAGAATGAGGTCGCGCTCGTAGCCCGCCACGGCGTCCTTCAGCGAGACGCGGGTCACGGTTCCCGACGAGTCGGCCGTTTGCAGCGACGGCGGCAGATGGTGACCATGGATCACCGCGCCATCGCAGACGAGCACAGCGCGCTCGAGCGCGTTCTCCATCTCGCGGACGTTGCCGGGCCAGTGGTACGCCATCAACATATCGATCGCCGGCGTGGAGATGCGCTTGATGACCTTGCCGTGTTCGCGCGAGAACTTCTCGAGGAAGTGATCGGCGAGAAGCAGCAGGTCGGCTTTCCGTTCGCGCAGCGGCGGCACGAAGATCGTGAACACGTTCAGCCGGTAGTACAGGTCTTCGCGGAAGGTGCCATCCGCGATGGCCTTTTCCATATCCTTGTTCGTCGCCGCGATCACGCGTACGTTGACGCGTACCGATTCGGTTCCGCCGAGCCGTTCGAATTCGCGCTCCTGCAGCACGCGCAGCAGCTTCACCTGCGTGCTCGCGTTGATGTCGCCGATTTCGTCGAGAAAGATGGTCCCTCCCTCTGCCAGCTCGAAACGGCCCTTTTTGCGCGCGTTCGCACCCGTGAACGCACCCTTTTCGTAGCCGAAGAGCTCTGACTCGATCAGCGTATCGGGCAACGCCGCGCAGCTC
>DATFRP010000266.1:0-39297 GCA_035263125.1 Vicinamibacterales bacterium | reverse complement strand
GTCGGCGGCGGCGCGCGCCGGCCGGTCTGCTGTGCGGCAGCAATCTGTGCCGCGAACGCGACCGTGATCAGGCTGACGAACACTCGGATGACTTGTCCGCGGGAGCGCGTCGCGCGAAGGTAGATGCGCATGACCTCGGATTCTATCAAGCGTGCCACCGCCCACACTCCTTGACATCCTAGGAGAGCGAGCGATACTCTCTGTGACGTTCTAGGAGAGTCACCTCATGGCAACGACGACGGAGCTCCTGCAGGGCACGCTCGACCTCCTGATTCTCAAGGCGGTCTCGCTGCGCCCCGAGCACGGCTACGGCATCCTCCTCCGCATCCAGCAGATCTCCCGCGACGCGCTACAGATTCAGCAGGGATCTCTGTACCCCGCGCTCTATCGCCTCGAACATCAGGGCTTGATCGCGTCCGATTGGGGCGAGTCCGAGAACAAACGACGGGCGAAGTTCTACCGCTTGACGGCCGCCGGCCGCCGCCGGCTCAAAGACGAAGCGGCCTATTGGAAGCGGTTTTCCGAAGCGATCGGCCTGGTGCTCGCCGCAGCGCCGGAGGATGTATGACCCGGCTCCCACGTCTGCGCTCTTTTCTGTCAGCGCTCCTTCGCCGACGACGGCTCGAAGCGGATATGGAAGCGGAGTGGCGGGCGCATCTCGACACGCACGTCGATGCGCTGGTGGCCGCGGGCATGTCGCGCGACGAGGCTACGCGCCGCGCACGCAAGGACTTCGGCGATCCGCTGCGGTGGAAGGAGCAGGCCTTCGAGGTGCGCGGCGTGAGCTGGGTCAACGATCTCGGCGCCGATATCCGGTACGGTCTTCGGCAGATGCGGCGGTCGCCGGTGTTCACCGCGACCGTGATGGTGACGCTCGCCGCGGGCATTGGACTCAACACCGCGGTCTTCAGCGTCATCGATGCGGTCCTGCTCCGTTCGTTGGACTATCCCGATCCCGAACGCGTGCTGTGGATCACGGGGGGCAATAAACAGGAGTTTGTCGGTGCCGTCGACTTTCTCGCGTGGAAGGAACAGGCGACGTCGTTCGACGGCCTGGTCGCGTTTGACATCAGCGATTCGGCCCTCCACACGGCTGACACTGTCGTGCAGACGCGCGTCGCGTCGGTGTCGGACGACTTCTGGGCTGTCTCGAATGCCAGGCCGATGTTGGGTCGGCTGCCGCTCGAGCGTGAAGATGCCGTCCTTCTCGCGTACCCGTTTTACGTACGCGCATTTCACGCCGATCCCATGGTCGTGGGAGGTGCGGTCACTCTCAACGGCCGCCAGGTCACGATTGCCGGCGTGCTGCCGCCAGGCTTTCGCCCGCAGCTGACGAAACCGTTGGCGTCGAGCGGCATTCCGGAAAACGTGAACGACGCCTATCGCACGCTGACCGTGCCGCCGCCCACGAAGGCGCCGAACGGCATGATCACCACGCGGCTGGTCAATGTCATTGGGAAGCTGAAGGCAGGCCTGTCCGTCGAACGGGCTCAGGCGGACCTCGAGGCGATTCGACGCCGCACGACAACGACCAACGTGGGTATGCCTCTGCCTCCGGCGCTGAGGATGATGCCGCTGAGGGAAAGGATCGTGGGCGATGCGACACGTCCGCTCATCGTGCTTCTCGCGGCCGCCGTCTTCGTGTTTCTGATTGCCTGTGCAAACGTCGCGCATCTCTTTCTCGCGCGCGCATCGTCCAGGCGCAGCGAGGTGGCGATCCGGGCGTCGATCGGAGCAGGCCGCTGGAGGCTGGCGCGTCAGTTCTTCGTCGAAAGCGCGCTCATTGCTGCGGCTGGAGCCATCGCCGGTCTCGTCGTCGCGCGGTGGAGTCTGGCCACCATCGTCCGAATCCTGCCGTACGGGGTCCCGCGGCTGCAGGAGACGACGATCGACGGCCGCGCGCTCGCGTTCGCCGCGGCAGCGTCGATCGTCGCGGCGCTCGTCTTCGGCCTGGTTCCAGTGTGGTCGATGTGGAAAGATGATGCGCGGGGCGTGTTGAAACAGGCACTGTACGGCACGCTGCCGATTGGGAGCAGGCTCCGTACGAGAGCCACTCTCGTTGCGCTCGAGTTCGCCCTGACGATCGTATTGCTGGTCGGCGCGGGACTCTTGATCAAGAGCCTGTGGCGCCTCAACGCGCTTCCCGATGGCTTTCACCCGGATCGGATCGTCACGATGGAGGTGCAGTTCTTCGGGCCGTCCTACCGTGAGGTGGACGTGCGGCGCACACACGTCGCCGAGGTTCTTCGACGGGTGTCAGCCGTGCCTGGTGTCAGCGCCGCTGCGATGACAACGAACGCAGGCTTCACCGTGCGGTTGAACCGTGAAGGCGATCCATTTCCACCGACGCCGAACGATCCAACGGCAGCATTCGCACGCGGGACCATCGCCTCCGCGGGTCTTGCACAGGTGATGGGAATGCGCCTCGTGAAGGGACGGTGGCTGACCGATTCCGAGCCTTCGCCGGCGTGGGTCATCAACGAGACGTTCGTTCGCCGCCACTTTGGCGACTCGGATCCCATCGGCGCCCGTTTTCGGTATCCCGGTGGAAAAGAAGCGTGGGCCACCGTGGTCGGAGTGGTGGCCGACAGAAAACTTCAACGGCTCGATGCCGGGGCGGAGCCGGAGTTCTATATCGACTACGCACACGACCTGACGTTCGGCTACTCGATTGTCGCCAGCGTGGCGATCGATGCCGCGACGGCCGCGGGCCAAGTCCGTCGCACTGCTGCCGGAGTCGACGCGGCGGTGCCGGTCTTGGAGGTCAGAACGCTGGAAGCGGTTCTCGCGGATTCGATTGCGCCGTACCGTTTCAACCTGTTCACCGTCGGTCTGTTCGCCGCGGTGGCGCTGCTGCTCGCGTCGGTTGGCATCTACGGCACTCTGGCGTATGCCACATCCCGGCGCACGCAGGAGATCGGGATCCGGCTGACACTCGGCGCCGCACGCGGCGAGGTTGTCGCGATGGTGATCCGCCAAGGCATGACGGTCGCTCTGATCGGCACACTCGTCGGCCTCGTCATCGGGGCGGGACTGCCGCGGATGATGAGGGATCTCTTGTACGAAGTGTCACCGAGCGATCCATACGTGTTCGCGGTAGCCTCTGCCGTGCTGCTTCTGGTGGGATTCGCCGCCTCGCTCGGACCGGCTTTGAGGGCAGCGTCCGTTCAACCTTTGGTCGCTCTTCGCCACGAGTAACGCCCCGAAGTCTCGGGTGGGTTGCGGGCTCGTAGCGGCGCCTTCAGACGGCCCGGCTACCTCAGAAAGGGCATGCGCACGCGGCTGCGATTTCGGGCACACTGTGCGGTGCAGAGGAGATCGCCCATGCCCCGACGAACCGCGACGTGCATCCTGATGGGCATCGTGCTTTCAGCCACGGTCATCGGCGGCCAGTCGCCGAAACCAGCAGCGTGGTCCGTGCCGCGCATGCCAGACGGCCATCCTGATTTCCAGGACGTCTGGGCCAACAACGGTATGACGCCGCTCGAGCGGCCGAAGCAGTTCGGGCTGCGCGCGACCATGACCGACGCCGAACTCGCCGATCTGAAGAAGCGGGCGGAGAAGATGATGGACGGCGGCGACGCGTTCTTCGCCGACGAGCTTTTTACCGCCGCGATCGAGGGCAGGACGAAATTCAGCTCCAGCGATACGCAGGTCGGCAATTACGATCAGACGTGGCTGTCCGATCGTGTGTGGGACAACCGCACGTCGTTGATCATCGATCCGCCCGATGGCCGGATTCCGGCGCCCGCGCCTGGCGCCGCCGAACGCGCACGCGACCAAGCCGCAGCGCAACCACGAAGAGGGCCCGCGGATCGCGCTCAGGACTTATCGCTGGGCACACGGTGTGTCAGCTACGGCACGCCGAACATCCGCGCGGGCTATCAGAGCTACTTCGAGATCACGCAAGGGCCGGGCGTCGTGGCGCTGCGCAGCGAGATGATTCACGACGCGCGCATCTTCTCGACCGAAAAGGCGGCGCACATCTCGCCGGTGATCAGGCAATACCACGGTGATTCACACGCCAGGTGGGACGGCGACACACTGGTCGTCGACACCACCAACTACGTGCCCGCCGCGACTCGAGTGGGTGCCAGCGAGAAGCTGCACACCATCGAGAAGTTCCGGCGGGTAGCGAACAACACGCTCGAGTACTACGTCACCTTCGACGACCCGACGGTGTGGTCGCGTCCGTGGACGCTGATGATTCCGCTCAAGATGACCGGCGAGCGCATGTTCGAGTACGCCTGCCACGAGGGGAACTACGGCCTGCCGGCGATTCTGCGCGGAGCGCGCGAACAGGAGAGGAATACGACACGATAGCCGTCAATGAACCTCTCCGCGATTCCCGCCTTTTTGAGCGACGACGTCTTTCATGTCGTCGTCGAAGCCCCGCGCGGCTCGACCCTCAAGCTCAAATACGAGCCGCGCTGGGAAGCGATGTCGGTATCGCGGCCACTCCCCCTCGGCGTGACGTTCCCGTTCGACTGGGGATTCGTGCCGTCGACGCTCGCTCCCGATGGCGATCCGCTGGACGCACTCGTCATGTGGGACGTCCCGTCATACCCGGGCGTGGTCGTCCCCTGTCGCGCCATCGGTGTCCTGCAGGTCGAACAGAACAAGACGAAGGGCGATCGTTCGCAACGCGTACGTAACGATCGAGTGCTGTCGATCCCGGTCGAGACACGCCGTGAGCACACGCTTACGAGCATCGACGCTTTGCCGGCGCGCGTTCGTCAGGAACTCGAGACGTTCACGCTTGCGGCAACCGCTCTCGAAGGCAAGGACGTGCGTATCGTCGGCTGGGGCGATGCCGCCGAAGCGCTCGAGCTCGTCCGCGACAGCGCAGCTAGAAGAAGCTGAAGGCTCAGCGCCTCGGACCCGGCATCACGCCCCCCACTTTGAGACGGATGCGATAGACGTGATCGCACGCGGTGACGTAGAGGCTCTTGGCATCGAGATCGCCGAACGCGACGTTGGTCGCGCAGATCTGCCGCTTCGGTTCACCGCCCACGATCGGCAGATTGAGATAACCGAGCAGCGTCCCGGCTGGTGACGTGATGCGGACGATGCCCGGACCGGCGCCGCTCGTGGAGTAGACGTTGCCGAGCGTGTCCACCTTCATGCCGTCGCCGATCCCCGCCCCCTGCGTGAACAGGCTGCCGGGTCCGAGCGAACCGTCGGCCTTCACCTCATAGCGATTCATCCGCTGACCGGCGTTGGCGTAGAGATACTTCCCGTCGGGTGACAACGTGATGCCATTCGGGATGCCGCCGAGCACAGTGGCATCGAGCACCATCGTCGACTGGCCGTCCTTGATCCGCCAGATGCCGTTCGGCAGCTGCTTGTCGGGATTGCTGCCGCCATCGCGCAAGCCGAAATCGTTGTCAGTGAGATACACCGCATCGTCGTTCGCGACCGCGATGTCGTTCGGGCCGCTGAAGCGCTTGCCGTTCGAACCCGATGAGAGCACCGTCCGCGTGCCGTCCTTCTCGAGCCGCATTACCGCGCGATCGTTGTCGGCGCACCAGATCAGACGACCCTGCGAGTCGAGACTCGTGCAGCTCGGGCCGATGAGCAGCACGTGCGAGCGGCCGCTGCGCGTCTGCGTGCCGGTGTGATTGACATCGGTGCCGCTGTAGCCGGCCTTCTCGATGAACACCGAGACGGTCTTGTCGGCGGCGATCTTGTAGATGACGTTGTCGAGCAGGCCGCTGACGAGCAAGTAGCCTGACTGCCCTTCTCGCACCCACACCGGGCCTTCGTTGAGGCCGAAGCCAGTGGCGATCAATTCCGCCTTGGTGTTCGCGGCCACGATCGCATCGAGCGCCGGATCGGAACGCGTGATGTCGAACGGCTTCGGCGCCGGCGCCGGGCCGTCGCCCCGCATAGACGGTGCGGGCGTGGGCGACTGTGCGGCGAGGGTGATTGTCGCGATCGCCGCGACGCATAGAACGACGAAACCCCGGGATTTCATCGGCGGATTCTATCAGTGCGAGAAATCCTGAGCGTTGAGGTAAATTACGGCATCTTGTCCGGTATCAAACGAGAGGAAACGATCATGTCGCGACTTACGAGACGGGGATTCGTCAAGGTGTCTGGCGCCCTCGCGGCGGGACCGGCGCTCACGGCGCTTGCACTCCAGGCTCAGGGGCAGGCGCCCGACACGGGAAACCTGCGCGTCGAGAAGGACGTCGTGTTCGGTAAAGGCGGAAGCAAGGACCTCACGCTCGATGTCTATCGGCCGCCCGCGGGCGTGACGTCGAAGCGTACGGCGATCGTGCACCTCTTCGGGGGCGGCTTCTTCGTCGGCAACAAGAACGCCGGCTACATCATCAACGACGCCAAAGCGCTCGGCGCGAGGGGATACACGAACATCTCGGCGAACTACCGGCTCCAGCAGGAGAGCCCCTGGCCAGCTCAGATTCACGATACGAAGGCAGCGATCCGCTGGACACGCGCGAACGCTGAACGCCTGGGCGTCGATCCCAATCGGATCGTCGTGGCCGGCTACTCGGCCGGCGGCATGCTGTCGCTCATGGCCGCTGGAACGAACGGAAAGAAGGAGTTCGAGGGCGATGGTGGCAACGCGGGCGTCAGCTCGGACGTCAACGCGTGCATCGGCGTCTACCCGCTGGCCAGTGCGCAGATCGCGACGGGGCTCTTCCCACAGGGACAGGCGACGCCGGAGAACATCGCGGCGGCATCACCCACGTCCTACATCACCAAGAGCTTCGCGCCGACGATCTTCATTCACGGCACGAACGACGGCACCGTTCCGGTGCAGTCGAGCATCGACTTCTTCACGAAACTCCATGGCCTCGGCGTTCCCTCGGCGCTGACGCTCATTCAGGGTGCCGATCACGCCTTCGACAACGCCGCACTCGACGCGATCGAGGTAATGGCCCAGTCGATCGATCTCTTCCTGGATCGGCTCATGGTCAATCCCAAGCCTTACCCGTCGTTTGGTGGCGGCGGCCGTGGGCGTGGAGGGCGGGGCGGCCCGGGCGCACCCGCACCCGGCCGCGGCTAGTCACGAGACGCAGGACCCCCGGGACAATTCCAATTCTCGACTCCCAAATCGACCGTGGACGCGCTCCTCGGTGATTTGGGAGTTGGAGGTTGGAGTTGACGGGTTGTGTGAGCTTCCCGCTAGAACTCATACTCGGCGGGCGTGATGCCTTTCGCCCGCAGGTACATCTCCGCAGACGCGCGGTGATGCGTCGAGTGGTCGAGCACGAACATCAGCAGCTCGAGCCCGGTCATCGATCCTCCGACCGGGTAGCTTTTGTTGATCTGTTCCGGCGTCAGTTTCGAAACGAGCGCGATCGATTGGTCGTACGACTGCCGCACGAACGCCATGACGTCTTTCTTGCTCATCGACGCCGGCTTCGATGGCTTCGGTTTCTCGGTCGAGAACGGCGCCAGCAGCCCCGCTTGATCATCGGCGAGGTGCGCCATCTGCTCGGCGAAGCTCATTTGCGGGGGTGTGAGCTTGAAGCCGTAGTCGGCGTCCGGCATCTGATCCGCCACCTTCAGCGTGAAATCGCGCGAGGTCGTGAGGTGCTTCACGACGATAGCCCTGATGTCCATCTGCGCGCTCGCCGGCTGATTCACCAACAGGACGCAGACGCACGCGACGATTGGTGTGAGTGATGAGAAACGCATTCTGGGCTCCTTGTCGGCGATTGTATCCCCGTGACGGTCATCGTTTGCGCGCGAAGCAGCCAACCATCGCCGGACCCAGAAGGCAGGCGCGCCGCGAGATCGCTTCCTCTTTCACACGCGCAGCCAGCGAATCGATGTCGATCTCGTCGCTTCGAACGAGGCCGAGCGCCACCGCGCGCGGCAGGATGCTCCGGAACGATTCGGCCACCCACTCGTAGAACGGACTGTCGTCGCCGCCGTCCATCGGGTACTCCACACGACCCTGCGGCGATGGAAACCCCGCGTCGATCAGCAGGTGGAACAGCTGAGTCCCGATATTGCCGTGCGTCGCCTGTCCGAAGAACGCGCGGAAGACTTCGAACAGCCGCTCGTACATCGGCACCTCGGGGAACGAGCGATGCACGACGCTGAAGTCGTATTCCTGAAAGACGGCCACGCCGCCCGAATTCAACAACGAATGCGCCGTGCCGATGACGAGGCGCGGATCCGGTGTGTGGATGAGGATGTGACGACCGATCACTGCGTCGTACGACACGTCTGTCCGGTACGCGCAGATATCGCGACGCGCGAAGTCGATGATGCGATCGAGTCCCTGTTCGCGGGCCCGCACCGCGGCGATCGCCAGCGCCCCATCGTCGATATCGATACCGGTCACCCGGCCGGTGCGGCCGACCAGACGCGCGGCGACCATCGACAGTTCTCCGACGCCGCAGCCGATATCGAGCACGCGTAGACCCGCCGAAAGACCGGCGCGCTTCAAGAGCTCGTCCGAAAACGGATTGAGGACGGAAGCCTGGAGTAAGAGACGACGGCGCTCGCGGTCGTCGTGCCCCATCACGTAACCCGTCGACATCTGAGTCATGAGCACGAGTGTATCAGCCATCAGCTCGGGCGTTGCCTTGTTGCTCTCCCACATGAAGCGTGTCATCCTTCCTGTTGGAATCCCAAAAGAGATATGAAGGACACCGACGTTCGACAGGGCACGCTCGCGCTGATGGTGCTCAAGACGCTCGATGTGCTCGGTCCCCTGCACGGGTACGGCCTTGCCCGACGAATCGAGCAGATCAGCGGCGATCTGCTGACGGTCAATCAGGGGACGCTCTATCCGGTGCTGCTCAAGCTCGAACAGGAGGGATCGATCGCGTCGGAATGGGGCGCGTCCGAGAACAACCGCAAGGCGCGCTTCTATCGGCTGACTCGGCAGGGACGCAAGCAGTTGCAGGCAGAGGCCCGGAGCTGGGAACAGACGACGGCGATCATCGACCGCTTCTTTGCCGTGAAAGTAGAGGACCTGAAATGAAGACGTTGAGACGGCTGTTCCGGCGGCTCACGTCATGGACGACAACGGCGCGGGATGAAGAGTTCCTGCAGGCGGAAATCGATGACCACATCGCGATGCAGACCGCCGAGAACGTTCGAGCCGGCCTGTCGGCCGTCGAAGCGCGCCGGCAGGCGCTGCTGAAGTTCGGCAGCGTACAGGCGATCAAGGACAGCTATCGAGATCAACGAGGTCTCCCGCTCATGGAAACGCTCGCGCACGACGTGCGCCACGCGATGCGGCGACTGCGAAAGAACCCGTCGTTTGCAGCGGCTGTCCTCCTGACGCTGGCGCTGAGCATCGGCGCCAACACCGCGATTTTCGGCGTCATCGACAGCATCCTGATCAGGCCGCTCGCGTATCCGCACGCGGAGGAACTGGTGAGCGTCTCGCACACAGCGCCCGGGTTACGGGGCCTCGGCGCAGGCGCAGGCATCACCGTTTCGGCCTCGATGTATTTCACCTATCGAGACGAGAATCGCACGTTCGAGCAGTTCGGCGTGTGGAACCTCGGTGGCGCAAGCCTCACCGGAGTCGCCGAGCCCGAGATGCCGCGCGCGCTGAACGTCACGTACGGCGTACTGGATGCGATGGGCGTAAAGCCTCTCCTTGGCCGCTGGTTTTCTCGCGCCGACGACACGCCGGGTTCGGCCGAAACCGTCATGCTCACCTACGGCTACTGGCAGCGTCGCTTCGCAGGCGACACGTCGATCGTCGGGCGCACGCTGACGATCAATTCGACGCCGCACTCGGTGATCGGCGTGATGCCGGAAGGGTTCCGCTTTCAGCGCGATCCCGAGCTGATTCTTCCTCAGCGATTCAACCGCAACGAGACTTTTCTGGGAGGCTTCGACTTCCAGGGGATTGCGCGGCTCAAACCCGGCGTCACCATGGCGCAGGCCAATGCCGATGTGGCTCGCATGATCGGTATCTGGCTGAACGCCTGGGCCCCGAACCCGGGACTCGACGGTGCGATCTTTCAGAACGCTCACCTGGGGCCCAGGCTTCAGGCGCTGAAGCAGAACGTCGTAGGAAACGTTGGCACGGCGCTCTGGGTCGTGATGGGGACGCTGGGACTCGTGTTCCTGATCGCCTGCGCGAACGTAGCGAATCTGTTGCTCGTACGCGCAGAAGCGCGCCGCCAGGAACTCGCGGTTCGTGCCGCGCTCGGCGCCGGTTGGGGGCGCATCGCTCGAGAGATGCTCGTCGAGAGTGTGACGTTGAGTGTGGTGGGCGGCGCAATCGGTCTCGGCCTGGCGTACGCGGCGTTGCGGATGCTGGTCGCGAACGGTCCGGACACACTGCCGCGGCTCAACGAGATCGGCATCGACCCGCTCGTGCTGGCGTTCGCGGCCGGTGTGTCGCTGCTCTCCGGCGCGCTCTTCGGCGTCCTGCCGGTCGTGAGATACGCACGGCCCCGCGCCGCGAGCGCGCTGCAGCGTGTCGGCCGTACGTTCAGCGACGACCGCGCGCGCCACCGTGCGCGCAACACGCTGGTGGTGGTGCAGGTGGCGCTCGCGCTCGTGCTGCTGATCGGATCTGGCCTGATGATTCGCACGTTTCAGCAGTTGCGCAGCGTCCAGCCCGGATTCACGCACCCCGAGGAGATCCTGATACTTCATTCGATGGTTCCGGACGCTATCGCAAAGGAGCCCGAGCGTGTGATGCGGATGCAGCACGAGATCATGGATAAACTCGCCACCTTGCCCGGCGTCGCATCGGTGGCGTTCGGCAGTGCTGCGCCTCTGGAGTCGTTTCTCACCGGCTTCGGCAACCCGGTGGATGCCGAGGACAAGAGGATCCCCGAAGGTCAGGTTGCCGCCGCGCGGCGAATCCGCAGGATCGCTCCGGGATTCTTCACGACGATGGGCACGCGCGTCGTTGCGGGACGCGACCTGGCCTGGACAGACCTGTACGAGAAACGGCGCGTCGCGATCGTGTCGGAGAACCTTGCGCGGGAGTGGTGGGGCGATCCGCGAGCCGCGCTAGGCAAGCGGATTCGCGAAGGCGGCGCTCTCGATCCCTGGCGCGAAATCGTGGGCGTCGTCGAAAACGTATACGACGACGGCGTGCAGGCGAAGCCGCCCGAATCCGTGTACTGGCCCGCCCTGATGGACCGCTACATCTGGGCCGGCGACAACGGATTCGCCGTTGCCTCGGGGATGTTCGCGATCCGCTCCAACCGCGCGGCAACGGAAGGCTTGTCAGCGGAGGCGCGGCAAGTCATCTGGTCGGTGAACGGCAGGCAGCCGGTGTTCCTCGTCACCACGCTCAAGACGCTCTACGACCAGTCGATGGCGCGGACGTCGTTCACGCTGGTGATGCTGGCGATTGGCGGAGGGATGGCGCTCGTGCTCGGCATCGTCGGCATCTACGGTGTGATCGCCTACGTGGTGTCGCAGCGGACGCGCGAGATCGGCATCCGCACGGCGCTGGGCGGGCCACCCGTGGAAATACTCGGGACGTTCGTGCGTCATGGCCTGCGGCTGGCCGGGGTTGGAGCCGCTGTAGGGCTGGTCGCTGCTGCCGCACTCACGCGCCTGATGTCGTCGTTGCTGTTTGGCGTCAGCGCGCTCGACCCGGTGACGTACGCGGCAATGCCGGCGCTGCTGGTTGCCGCTGCGGCGCTAGCCAGCTATCTTCCTGCGCGCCGGGCAATGGCGGTCGATCCGGTCCAGGCGCTGCGGGCCGAGTAACGTCCGCTCAACAGGCGCGGTCCGCATAACGCCGCCGGGTCAGCCGACGTTCAGCGCCGCCGTTCTGCATTGTCGAGGAAGCGCTGTCGAGGAAGCGCAGTCGAGCAAGCGCTGTCGAGCAAGCTCTCATTCCGGATCCCGTAGACTGAAACGGTGCGCGTGGCAAGGGCGGTTCATCCTCGAGCACGGGTCCGCGCGATGGTGCACTTCGTCGTCGTTGTACTGTTCTCCAGTGTGGTGATGCTGTCTCTGGTCGCATCACCTTCTGCGGTCGCCCGACAGGCGTCATCAGTGCGCACGCTCGCACTGCCGGCGCCGGACGAACTTCCGATTGTCGCCGAACACCGCTATCGGCTCTCAGGCAGTGCGCGTCCTTTCCTGTTCTGGATCAGTCGCGACAACATCGGCGGTGGTCGCATGACGTGGCGACGGGCCGCTGACGGCACGCTCGGCTTCGAGCTGCTCATGGGCTCTGATCCGGCGCGCGCCCCCTTCAAGACGAACAGGTGGGGGTACATCCGTGAAATCGTGCGGGGTGATTCGGCGGAACTGGTGGCCGTGAAAAGCGAGACCGAAGAAGAGACGGTCGATGAGGCCAGAGCAAGCGCCAATCAGAAGGATCGAGACCGGACGCTCATGTTCATCCACGAGCAGGTCTCCCCTCGCGAAGCGCGGGCGTCGAGCGCCATCGTCGATATCGGACGCGACGCGACCTATCGCGAGCTGGACTTCGTGCTCGACCGCATGGCGACGATCCCCGAATGGGACGAGCGCGTGGGCGTCCGTCCGAAAGCCACGCGTCCGGGATTCCTCGTCGCTCTTACCGAATTGATGCAGTCGGGCGTCAACGCGTGGAGCGCAGCGGACCGCTCAACGTTCCATTACGAGGCGCGCACACTACTCTACGTCCACCGCGCGAAGCCGTACGAGTTGCGCCAGTCGGACGTCGAAGTGTTGCGTGACGTCATGATTGGGGGCCGTCGATACGCCCACCTGCTTCAGGGAGCGTTTCGAATCAGGAATCCTGCCACCAACTACCAGAGTCAGTTCTCAGTGATCTACGGTCTCGACAATGACCTGGCGGCAGTGCCAGTACGGATCACGTATCAGCCACGATGGTGGCTGAGGACACAGCTCACGCTCGATCCGTCGGACCATCCACTCGCCCGGCGTTGAGGCATGCTTCGCACTCGGGACGTTGATTCGTCAACGTGGCGACGAGGTGTTCTTCGGCGGCCACTCTGACCAGACGTTGCCGGATGTCGCTTCGATCGGGACGGGCCCCTGCAACGAGAATCCCGGGACACGCCCGGGCGGTGGCGGCGGCGGTGGCGGCTGGTGATCCGCGGCAGTCGTGCAGCGCATCTCGTTCCAGCCGACGTGTGCGGTCACGTGCTTGTAGAACGTCGGGATCTCACCGTCAGCCCAGTCCTCATGGAGGATGTTGAACGTCAGCGTATCGCCTTCGATCTGGAAATCGTCGAGTGCCGCCATCGTGTATGGGTTGTCGCACGTACCGCACACCATGCCTCGAAGTTTGTTGCCGACCTTCTTGATGATGAAGAACTGCTTCGGCGCGCCGACACCGAATCCGAGCCACACGCCGATCACGTCCTTCTCTGTCAGCCTCGACTTCCACGGGCCTGGCTGAATGTAAGGCAGACCGTCGGCACCATCTGGATTGCGACGCTGCGGATTGCCAGGCACAGAGGGATGACCCTTCGGCAGCACCGACACCTTCACCGGAATCGGATCGGGCCCACGCGGATCCTTGATCAGCACCCGTTCGAACGCGCCGCCACCCCGCGCACCGCGCGTGCCTGTCACGATCAGACGGCCGTCGCTGACCTTCGCGACCGCCTTGTCCTTGTACTTCGTGCTGCCGTCCGCGTTCACATGCGTGACTTCGAACGTAATCCCGTTCGGTCCAAACGTTCCATCGACGAATGCCAGCGTCGTGGCGTCGGCGCAATAGGTGCAGTAGATGCCGCGGACGGTCGCACCACGAATCGAGAATTCGTACGTGTGCGCTTCCCCGCTGTCGGTCCTCCAGCCACCGCGATAGTCGTCCGGGTTCTGTGCCGCAGCCGCGCGTGCGAGGGCGAATACAGCGATCACCATCAGTAGCGTTTTCATCGATTTGAGAGTGTATCGAACCTTGCAGTCGCACCCCGCCGCTGTACAGCTCGGCCGTTCGAACAGGTTCAGAATTAGGCCGTGACTCGAAACACCATCTCGCGGCTCGTCACGGCGATGGCGCTCCTATGCGCACCGTCGCCGCTCCTCGCCCAAATCCAGCTCACAGCTGTTGTCACGGGCCTTTCGAATCCGCTCTTCGTTGGCCACGCTGGTGACGGATCGCAGCGTCTCTTCATCGTGGAGCAGGACGGCATCATCCGCGTCCTGCACGCCGGGCATTCGACGCCGACGATCTTTCTCGACGTTCGTCCGAAAATTGCCACGGACGGTGAGCAAGGGCTCCTTGGTCTCGCGTTCCATCCGCAGTACGCGACGAACGGGCGGTTCTTCGTCTATTACACGCGCGCCGGAGACGGCACCATCGTCATCGCCGAATACCGTGTCTCGGATGACCCGGACGTTGCGGACACGATGGAACAGGTGCTGCTGACGATTCCTCATCCGACGAACAGCAATCACAACGGAGGCATGCTTGCGTTCGGGTTCGATGGTTATCTGTACGCCGGCATCGGCGACGGTGGCGGCGGCAACGATGAACCGAATAACGCGCAGAACATCGACCTGCTGCTCGGGAAGATCCTGCGGATCGACGTCGATCGACCAGGCGCGGGCACTCGATATTCCTCGCCACCCGACAACCCGTTCGTCAATGCACCAGGCCGCGATGAGATCTTTGCGTTCGGCTTTCGCAATCCATGGCGCTTCAGCTTCGATCGTACGACCGGCGAACTCTGGATCGGAGACGTCGGACAGGGTGAGCGCGAAGAGATCGATCGCGCCATCGTCAAGGGCGGCAACTACGGCTGGCGGATCTACGAAGGACTCCTCTGCACCAACCTGGGACCATCCCTCTGCAATCCATCTGATTTCATCGATCCGCTGTTCGACTACTCGCATACGCGCGGACGATGTTCCGTCACCGGGGGATACGTGTATCGAGGATCGCGTGGAGCACTGCCGGCTGGCGCGTATGTCTACGGCGACTTTTGCTCGGGTGAGATCTTCGTCACCAACGGCAATATGCAAAACGTTCTCGCGCTCACCGCCATGAACATCTCCTCCTTCGGTGAAGACGAGCAAGGCGAGCTGTACGTCGTCGATCGCAGCGGCACGGTCAGCAGAATCGAACGGATGCGGGCCTCTTGCACGGACGACTTCGCGCATGCTCGCGCCAAAATGCGCGATTGCGTTTCCGGGCAGTAGAGGTCGGCTCTCGCCCGGTCGAAGCTCGACAAACGACACGATGTACCTCAGCAGCTGAAGCTCTACAGGAAGAATGTGTGCCGAATTGAAAGAAATCGGCAACGAACTGTCGAGATTCCTCCTGCTGTTCAGTCGTCTTGTGTCGATAAGAAGTACTGTCGAGAAGGAGGGACTACTGATGAGACGACTGATTGTGAGCACGCTGATGCTCACCCTGCTGCTCGCGCTGCCTGAAATCGCGTCGGCACAGCGGCGTGCGCCTGCGCCCTCGCGCGAGCGAGTGCCGGCGGCGGGGACGGTCGCTGCTGGGATCGACGTCGGCGTACTTTTGCCGACGAATGATGGGCTGTCGAATTCGGCGTTGATCAACGTCCTGTACGAGTACTACATGCACCCGCGTGTCAGCGTTCGTACAGAGTTCGGATGGTCGAATCCGGCGTTCGGTGGTGGTGCGATCGACTCGTTGAGGCAGATGCCCTTGCGATTCGACGTCAACTACAACTGGGAGGGTGGCCGTGTGCATCCATTCGTGGGCACAGGCGTCGGAATCTACTTCCTCCAATTTCGAACTGGCGGCACCTCGGTCGGCGACACTGAACAACGGCTCGGCCTCAACACCGGCGGGGGATTCGAGTACTTCCTCAATCGAAGTGTGACATTCAAGACTGAGGGGCGCTACCACGCCGTTGCCAATGCGCGTGGACAGGATCCGTCCGGGGTCGCGTTGACGGTCGGATTGAAAACGTACTTCTAGTCGACTCGAAGGTCCGGTTTCGCCTCCAAGCCGGACAGTACCCCCACACCCGCCGTCGCCTTGGCGACGGCGGGTGCTTTGTGATCTGCCAGTCAGATCGTCCAGCACTGCCGATAGTCCCCAGACTGAACACATCGTCGAGCCCAAGCACATGCACAGGCATGCAGTAACGGGCATCGATATCGCATTCGTGCGTCGGTGCGGCTGACTCGAGTGCGTCTACCGGGTCACCGTTGAGCCCGATTGTCTGTGAGCTCGAAGGAGATGTGGTCATGCTTACGAAAAGTCTGTTCGTCCGTCTCGAGGCAAAGCCAGGAAAAGAGAACGAAGTTGCTGCATTCCTGAAGCAGGGACTCGAACTCGCGAATCAGGAGGCGAAAACGCCAATCTGGTTCGCGCTGCGGCTCGGTCCGTCCACGTTCGCGATCTTCGACGCCTTCCGAGACGAACAGGGCCGTGAGAATCATCTGAACGGGCCGATCGCCAAAGCGCTGATGACGCAAGCCCCGAACCTGCTGGCCTCGCCACCGGTGATCGAGAAGGTCGAGGTGCTCGGCGCAAAGCTTGCAGCGTGACCGCCCGGACGGGTGGGCACGGAGAACATTGTGTTCTCCGTGCCTCGAGCCTGCTGTCAGCCCACGACGAAGACGGCAAGAAATGAGATGATGGGCGAGGATGAGAATCGGCCCCGCGCTCGCCTCGTATGGCCAGGCGGCTCGTGCCCGCTATGACCAGCTGCTAGCCATGGTGCGGGCTCGCTTTCCCCGAAACGGGACGTCACGTTTTGCGAGGGCCCTGCTCACAACCGCGGCAGTCTGTTCGCTCGTCGAGACGCGAGCTGCGGTCGCTGGCCAAGTGGTTCGCGCCCGCTATGACCACGTGCTCGACAGGGTTCGGGCTCGCCTTCCCCGACCCCGGTCGTCACGTTCGCTGAGGGCGCTGTTCACCACCGCGGCAGTCTGTGTCGTCGTCGGGACGGGAGTTGCAGCCGGGCTCGTGGTCAGCGCTCTTCGCTCGCTGCCCGATCAGGCGGCCTTGCGCGGCATCGGCACGATGGCGCAGGCGACGACGGTGTTCGACGCGCAGGATCATGCCGCGTTCACGATTTTCCGGGAGCAGCGAATCGACGTGCCGCTCTCGCGCGTCTCGCACCGGCTCGTGCAGGCGGTTCTCGCGATCGAAGACCAGCGTTTCTACGATCATTCCGGCGTCGATGTCGTGCGTGTCGCCGGTGCTGCATTCAACAATCTCCTCGAGCGCCGGCTCGCGCAAGGCGGAAGTACGCTCACGCAACAGCTCGCCCGTCAGAGCTTTCTCACGCCCGACAAGACCCTTCGCCGAAAGCTGACGGAAGCACTGCTGGCGGTTCGCCTCGAGCGGCAATTCTCGAAAGACGAGATCCTCTCGTTGTATCTCAACAAGGCGTACTTCGGAGACGGACTCTATGGGGTCGAGGCGGCCTCGCTCGGATATTTCGGCAAGCACGCGGCTGACGTGTCGCTCGAGGAAGCGGCGCTGCTCGCCGGTCTGGTCAAGGCGCCGTCGACGTACGCCCCGACTGTCAGCGTTCCACGAGCAAGGGCCCGGCGCAACGTCGTGCTCCAGGCGATGCGCGACGCCAGGATGATCGATCAGGCCTCTTACGATTCGGCGACGAAATCCGCGGTCGTGCTCACCGACGGGCTCCGCGCCGGCGAGGACTACGGCCAGTACTTCAAGGAAGAAGTTCGACGCTTCCTCGTGCAGCGTTTCGGCTGGGCACGCGTCTACCAGGGCGGGCTCAAGGTCTACACGACGATCGATCTGGGAATGCAGAAGGCCGCGGAGGCCGAAGTCGCGAACGCGATCGCCGAGATCGAGAAGCGCCAGGGAGCGAACAAGACGACCGGCGACGAGGCGCTGCAGGCTGCGCTCGTCGCAATGGATCCGCACACCGGTCAAGTGCGCGCCATGGTCGGCGGCCGTGATTTCGCGCAGAGCTCATTCAACCGCGCGACTCAGGCGCACCGGCAGCCAGGTTCAGCCTTCAAGCCGTTCGTGTACGCCACCGCGCTCGAGCGCGGGTTTTCTCCCGGGACGCTCATCACCGATCTCGATCAACCGATCATGACGCTGCAAGGCGCCTGGGTCCCCGAGGACGAACACTCCGACGGGTCGCCGATGACGATGCGTATGGCGTTGCGCACGTCGAGCAATCGCGCAGCGGTGCGCGTGCTCGAGGACGTCGGGATTCCGGTCACCGTGGAATATGCCCAGCGCCTCGGTGTCGGATCGGTTCCGAGCGTGCCGTCGCTCGCGCTCGGGTCGGGAGAAGTCACGCTCGATGCGATGACGGCGGCGTTTTCGACGTTTGCCAACGACGGTCTCGTTCCCACACCGGTTTTCGTGCGGCGCGTCGAATCGAGCAGCGGCGAGGTCCTCTACACCGATGCGCACGTGCAGGAACGTGCGGTCAGTGAGACCACGGCATTTCAGATGGCCGAGATGCTTGCCGACGTGGTCAACTCGGGCACGGCCTGGCCGGCGCGGCGCGAAGGATTCATGCTCCCGGCCGCTGGAAAGACAGGTACGACGAACGACTACCACGATGCATGGTTCATCGGATTCACGCCGCACCTGGCCACCGGCGTGTGGGTCGGCTACGACCAGCCGCGCACGATTATCGGGCGCGGCTATGCGTCGGACCTTGCCGTGCCGCTGTGGGCCCGCTTCATGAAGCAGGCGACGCGGAATGACCAGCCCGACTGGCTGCCTCGCCCTGACAACATCACAACCGTGCGCATCTGCCGTTTGAGCGGCAAGCTCGCCACCGATTCGTGCAAAGACGCCGTCACCGTCGACGGGTCGGGCCACGCGACGCGGCAGCCGATGGTGTACTACGAGAACTTCGTCGTCGGCACCGAACCGACCGAGACCTGCCCCATCCACAATCGCGTGATCGGCAACCCGTTGCGCGCGCTGGCAGCGCTCTTCTCACCGAAGACCGCGGTGCCACCGACGCCGGCGATCGCGCATGTACCCACCGCCGCGGCCAACGAAACCGCGTCAGCCCCGTCGAACGTCGAGGCACCCCCCGCCCCCAAGAAGCGCGGCTTCTGGTCTCGCGTCTTCGGAGGGGGCAAAGACGACAAGGATCAAAACGACAAGAAGGGCAAGCGTTAAGACCGAGACTGAACCCTCAGGATCCACCGGCATCCACACCGGAGTGGCCATAAATGCAAGGTCTTCGGGATCAGGCGTCGGCAACGATTCGCGGCCGCGTCCTGAGTGTTGACGGGCTTCCTGTCAGTGGAGCGCGCGTAACCGTGGCCGACCCGGGCCGCGAACCATCAGTGACAACTGACGACGGCGGTCTGTTTGAGATCAGCGTTCCGCCAGGCCGACGGTGGATCCGTGCCGATAAGCTCGGATTCATGATGCTTTACTACGGGCAACAGAGCCGAGCAGACGAGCCTAAGTCACTTTCGCTGGCTCCTGGATCGGTAGTCGAGAGCGTCATTCTCGTCCTGTCAGCACTCGGGGCCATCGAGGGACGCGTCGTCGACACAAAAGGCTCTCCTGTCGAGGGTGCACACGTGTTGGCTATCGGCGCAGACATTGTTGGCGGCCGCACGAACGACCTCGGTGAATTTCGAGTTCCACGTCTCGCACCTTCGTCGTACCTCGTGCGCGTTCTTCCGCCATGCTCGTTCAATGATCGTCAAGCCGAGACGCGCTACGTCGAGACGTTTGCCCCGAGTAGTGTGTCGGCCGAATCGGCAACACCGATAATCGTGACCCCTGCTGCTACAGCGTGGACCGATGTCGTGTTGCAGTCAGGACGTTCAGTGAACGTCTCCGGGCGCGTTGTCGGCGCAGCGGCGCTACCTCCCGCGACAGTGCGACTTGTCGTGAGCTTCTTCGGCGGAAACACGTCGGTGCACCTCGAAGTTGCGCACGCGGAGTCGACACGAGACGGAACGTTCATCCTGCGTGGCGTGCCGCCTGGCATGTACACACTTCAGTGCACAGCTGGCTCGATGTTTGGCGACTCCGGTGTCTCGGTGGGCGATGGCCCGGTCGAGGGAGTCGTGGTCCGTGTCGGAAACGGTACTACGCTCAATGGGCAAATCGACTTCGATCAGGCCGGCGGAATCCCGTGCCGAAGCATTGCATTACGCAGCGGTCGCGTTGACTCGAGCGATCGAGACGAACGACAGGGGCAGTTCATAGAGGTCGATCGATCGGGACGTTTTCGGCTCGAGCAAGTAACGGGGCGTCAGCTTTTGTCATTTCGCTGCGATGGCCAATACCCCCTGCCAATCAAAGCGATGTCTGTCAACGGAATGGCGGTTCGTGACGGCGTGATCGACACGACCCCACTCGCCGAGGGTGCGAGCGTTCGCGTGACTCTCGGCACAGACGGTGTTGCGGTTCGAGGCAATGTGACCACGGCCGACGGCGAACGTTGTGATCCTCTGGTGGTCATCGTTCGCGACGAGCCAGACACGTGGACACCTCCGAACGACTTCTGGTGGGAAGCGCCAGCAAGGGGCGGAGAGTTCCATCTCGCAGGACTTTCGCCTGGTCGGTACTTCGCGCTCGTGGAACCACCGACGCGCCAGGGTCGCCGCCTGGACGCGCTCTATTTTCGAGCTGCCGAACCCAGAGGCACACGATTCAGCGTCAGCAGCGGTAAGGAGGTGCGGCTAGATCTGAAATGCGATTAGCTCGAGAACGGCGGTTTGTTCTGTCGGACTGCGGGGGCAACGGGAAACAGGGGAGACGGGACATGACTTGGTCGTGATCACGATCGAGAATTCCCGTTGGCCCCTTTTCCATCGTTATCCCCGTGTGACCATCCCGTTCCCCCTGTCTCCCCCGTTGTCCACTCTCAAATCGCTCAACGAAGGCGGGTGGGAGTGACTCCCCAATTCTCATCGTGCGGGTTAAGGCCCGCTCATGGGCGACTCCGTGGTTCGTGATGTCTGAGGCGGACTAGAATCAAAGTCTTATGCCGAAGGTCGTCCTCATATTGGTCGTGCTTTGTACCGCAGGGGTGGTGATCACAGGATGCACTGATTCGAGCGCCGAACCGGACGGTCGCGCGAAGCAGGCCGCCAAGCACGTCAAGACGGAAGCCGTTCGTCAGGAGTCGGTGCGACGCACCCTCGAAGTGGTCGGCACGCTGGCGGCCGAAGACCAGGTCACGGTGTCGTCCGAGGTCGAGGGCGTGGTTCGTCGCGTGCTCGCCGATCTCGGTGATCGCGTCAAATCCGGACAGGCCCTCGTCGAGATCGATCGCGAGAAGCTGCAATACAACCTCGACCAGCAGCGCGCAGCGCACGCCCGCGCGCTGACGAAATACGGCGCCTCCGAAGCGGACCAGTTGCCGCGCGTCGAAGACACCCCCGATGTGCGGCGAGCTGCCGCCGAACTGGCGCAGGCCAAGCAGGCGTTCGACCGTGCGTCCGAGCTGCACAAACGCCAACTCATCGCGCAGCAGCTGCTCGATGACGCCGACACCACGCTGCGACTCAAGAGAGCTGGCTACGATACTGCGCTGCAGGAGGCGAAAAACCTCCGGGCCGACATCGACGCCTCGGCAGCCGCGATGAAGCTCGCCGATCGTCAGCTTCGGGACACATCCATTCGCGCACCGTTCGACGGGTACATCCAGCAGCGCATGGTATCGCTGGGCGAGCTGGTGAAAGCGCAGATGCCGGTGATGACCGTCGTGCGCGTCGACCCCTTGAAGCTGCGCTCCGAAATTCCCGAACGCATGGCGCCGTGGGTGAAGGTCGGACAGCCCCTGACGCTGAGCGTCGATGCCTTTCCTGACAAGCAGTTCACAGCCACCGTGTCGCGCATCAGTCCCGCAGTGACGACGCAGACGCGCACGTTTGCGTTCGAAGCGCTCGCGCCGAATCCCGAGGCGCTGTTGAAGCCGGGCACATTCGCCCGCGTGCGGCTCGAGACCTCGCTGGTCGAACAGGTCAAGACCATCCCCTACGCTGCCATGCAGTACCGCTACGGCGTCTACCGGGCGTTCATCGTCGAAGGCGATCGGCTCGAGGCGCGCGAGCTCAAGACGGGAGACCGCGTCGGCGACCGCATGGAGATTCTCGATGGCGTCAACAGTGGCGATCGCGTGGCGCTGACCGACGTGGATACCCTCACCGACGGGATGAAGATCTCGGCCGCAGGAGAGTAGCGATACTGCCAGAAAGCGCCTAGCCTCTTCCGTAACGGCAAGGTTTTCGACACCAATAAACAGAACGAATGCAGCAGAGGTTCGCCCCTCGCGCGCTTTGCTTTAGGATCGAACGCTGGCATTGTTCACGGTTCACGGGACGTAAGCACGACCGGTCTCATCTGAAGATCTCCGGGTACGGTCATGATCGAGCCAACGCGGAGTCTCTTGCGCCTCGATGCTGCAACACCTGGCCGGACGCAGTTGCGGGTGGAGCTCGCCAACGAAGGGACGCTGTATAACCTGGCGGTTCGCGGCCACGCCGAGCATGTGCGCACGCTCTTCGAAGCGCTGACGCCTGCCGAGCGCGCGCAGCAGGCGGAACCCGACATCCTCCGTCAAGTGGCGTTGAGCAGCCTGGCCCGTCTTTCTGCCCTGCCGGTCGGTGCGGCCGTCGCCCTTCGCCGCGAACGTCGCTTCCTTGAATCGGTGGTGCAGCTCTTCGTCTCCGAGTGCTGCGCCCGACACTCATTTCCGCGGGAGCTGTTCCGCACGCTGCTCGACTGGTCGGGCGAATTGCTCCGCGCTTCCCGCTTCATCGAGGCGAGTGACATCTGCGAGCTGTCGCTGGCGCTGGGGGTGAAAACGTTTCCCGAGATCTGGCCCTGGATCCAGATCCGCAAGGCGAACGCCGAGGTGTCGCTCGGTCACGTGGACGCGGCGCACGCGACACTCACCGACACCTATAGACGCCCCTATCTCATTGCCGACCGTGACGCAGTGCCGGCGCTGCTCGAGTTGCTCGGCACCGTGTCGCTCGAGACGAAGCGCGCGCCCGCGTTCGCGCGTCTGCTCGTTGCCCGGCTTCGGGCATTCCACACCAACGTCGTCGAGCGCCACACGGCCGTGCATCTCCTGCGCCGCGCGCATCGAGGATTTCTGCGCCTGCTCGGCAGCCGCGAACTGTCGGTCGGGGACAAAGTGCTCTGGCTCACACACTGGTCGTGTCTCGGCGCCGCACGACGCTTCAGCTGGCGTCCTGTCGCACGGATGCTCGAGGCGTGTGCGACCAGCAGCGCTTACATCGGGCACTACGGTCTGCGGGCTGGCGCCGCGCGTACGTCGATGCGTGCGGGTGCGACTGTCGACGCAACTCTCGTCACGCGGGCGATGGGCGGTCTCGGCGACTTCCTGATGATGACGCCAGGCCTCCGCGCCTTGAAAGCGATGCGTACCGGCCGCCCGGTCGTCCTGGCGATCCCGCCTCGTTTCTTTCCGCTCTTCGAGGGCAACGACGACGTGCAGGTGAAGGACATCGATGCCATCCTCGACCCGACCGCCTACACGGAGTGGTTCAACCTGACCGACTGCCCGGCGGCGCGTCACGAGAGCCTCGCCGCGCCCGACATCAAGACCAATCGCATCGAGTTGTTCGCCCGCGGGTTGGGCATCACAGGCTCGCGCCTGAAAGCGATGGACCGACGTCCGCGCTACACGGTGTCAGAAACGGAACTGGCCTGGCGCGATCGGTTCTTCGCTGACCATGGGCTCGCCGGCACGATCGTGGTCGGCGTGCAGCCGCGCACCGACGAGCGCTATCGAGATCTGCCTCACATGCGGCAGATTGTCGAGGCGCTGGCGCAGCAGGCCCGTGTGCTGGTGTTCGGCCGCGTGACGACGACTGATGCCCCCGGCCCTGGCGTCATCGAGGTCACAGGCCTCGACCTGCGGAAATCCTTCGCGCTGGCCGCTGGCTGCGACGTGCTCGTCGCGCCCGACTCCGTGTTCTTTCACGTCGCCGGCGCGCTCGACCTTCCGTGCGTGGGGCTGTTCGGTCCAACCGACGGTCGCGTGCGCGGACAAGACTACCCGCGCGCGCGGATCCTCGACTCACGGCGGACCTTGCGGTGCATACCGTGCTGGCGAAACGACGCGACCCCGTGTGGCCTGACCGGCCTGCGGCCGAGCCCCTGCCTCGCCGAGATCGATCCGGCCGATGTGGTGCGTGCCGTACGTGAGCTGGCAGCCGGTGCGTCCGGGCGGGTGCGCACCACTACTTGAGATCGGAAAGCAGGAGGCCCACGTGGATTCGACGTCCATCCGTTTCACGTGGCTGTACGCGAAGAGCGAACTGCGGCTGAAGTATCGATACACGGCCCTTGGCGTCCTCTGGAACCTGCTGGAGCCGTTGCTCTATCTGGCCATCCTGAGCGTGGTGTTTTCGTACGTCAACAAGATGCGCTTGAGCGATTTCGCAGTGTTCCTGTTCAGCGGCCTCGTGCCGTGGCGGTATTTCGAGAAGGTCGTGTCCACCTGCACGGACGCGTTCGTGCAGGGCGACTGGCTGCTGAAGAGGTCGCCAGCCTCGCCGTTGTCGCTCCCGCTCGCGCGGTGGATTGTCGCGTCAGTCGAGTTCGGATTCTCCTTCGCGGCGGTGGCCCTCGTCCTGGCATTCATGAAGGAGCACTGGACCGTGCACCTCCTCGTGCTGCCGCTTGCCGTGCTGCCGTGGTCCGTGGCGGCGCTCGGTGCGGGCCTGTGCTGCGCCACGCTCTTCACGTTCTTCCGCGATATCCGTCCCGTGGTTCAGCTCGGGCTCATGTTCGCATTCTTCACGGCACCAATCCTGTTCAATCCGGACTTGTTTCCACCAGAGTCCATGCAGGCACGACTGCTCGTGTGGCACCCGCTGACCCATCTTGCGGCGCTTTTTCAGAAGCCAATCCATGCCGAACGATGGCCGGATGCGATGGACTGGGCGCTGTCGTCCGGCACCGCCGTCGCCGCTCTGACTCTTGGCTCGCTGTCGGTGCTGTGGGCGCGCACGCGCCTCTATTTCTATCTGTGAGGCCAACACCGTGACCGGCAGCGTCTTCGAGCTGAAAAATGTGCGCGTCACCTTCCGCACGAATGCGATCGAGGCGCGCAGCCTGAAGTACTCCCTCGCGTCATGGCTGGGCAGGAAGCCGCGCACGTCGTACGCGGCGCTCTCAGGGGTGACGATGTCGGTCGCACCGGGAGAACGGCTCGGCGTCATCGGCCGGAACGGCGCCGGCAAATCGACACTGCTCCGTGTGCTCGCGCGGGTGATCGTGCCGCAGCATGGGCACGTCGCCGTCGATACCGCCAGACGCATCGTTCCGCTGCTCGACCTCGGCGTCGGTTTTCATCCCGATCTGTCGGGCGCCGAGAACTGCGTCCTCGCGGGCAGCCTGCTCGGACTGTCGCCCGCCCGCATCACTGCGCGACTCGACGACATCGTCCGCTTCGCCGGGATCGATGGCTTCATTCACGAACCGGTGAAGCACTACTCGTCGGGCATGTACGCGCGCCTCGCCTTCGCACTCGCCTTCGACGTGGAGCCCGACGTCCTGCTCATCGACGAGGTGTTCGGCGTGGGCGACGAGTTCTTCATGGATAAGTGCCGCGCGCGGGTCCAGGCGCTCAGCTCGGGCGGGGTGACATCCGTGTTCGTGTCGCACAACCTCGATTTTCTGCAGGCCGAATGCAATCGCCTCGTCTGGCTCGATCGGGGTCGGCTCGTGATGGATGGCGAACCTGCCGTCGTCGCAGGCAATTATCGCGAGCGGCGTGGCGTCTTCGAGGACTGACATGACGAAGCGCTCCCTCATCGTGAACGCCACCGCCATCGGCGACTGTGTGGACGGCATCGGCGTGTATGGCGTTCATCTCGTGAACGCACTGTGGCGAGCCGGTGTCGAGCGTCCCATCACCGTCGTCCTCAACGAGGACGCGAGGCGCTTTTTCCCGGAGTCGTCGATTCCCGCAGACGCGTCGGTTCGCTGGGTGAGCCGACGCATGTCCCCCTCACGCGGTACGACGGGCAACCTTCAGCGGTGGTGCTTTGCGAACCAGCTCGCCTGGCGATCTCGCGACGCACTCGTCTTCGGTCTCAGTCAGCTCGAAGCGCCGCTCGTCGGCAGCCGCGGCCTCGTCACGATCCACGACATGATCCCGTGGCTGTTTCGCGATACGCACCCGCGTCAGTACCACTTCTACCGGCGCTGTCTCGGAAGAGCACTCCGGCGGGCCCTTGCCGTGATCACGCCATCTCAGGCGACGAAGAACGACGTGTGCCGGCACTACGGCATCGAGAGCGATCGCGTGCACGTCATCCATCACGGCAGTCCGGTGCCACTCTCCGCGGGTATGGACGCCGACCGGCCCGGCGCGCCGTACATCCTCTGGATCGGCCACGTGAACCCGATGAAGAATCTGCCGGCACTGCTCGCGGCGTTCCAGATGATCGAACAGCAGACGGACGCGCATCTGGTGATCGCCGGCGAGGGGTCGCAGGTCGATGTCGGGGCCTCCGGGGTGGACGGCCGTTCACTCGCGCGCGTCACGGTCCTCGGACCGGTCAGCGAGGCAGATAAGATCGCCCTTCTCGATCGGGCCTCGGTGCTCGTGACTCCATCGCTGTATGAAGGATTCGGGTTCCCCGCCTTGGAGGCGATGGCTCGAGGGTGCCCGGTCGTGGCCGCACGCACGGGAGCGCTGCCGGAAGTGTGCGCCGATGCCGCGCTCTTCGTGGACCCGCAGCGACCCGAACAGATTGCCAACGCGGTGCTGCACGTGCTCCGGGACCCCAACGTGAGTCGTGATCTCGCAGATCGGGGACGCGCGCGTACGCGCGCGTTCACGTGGGAAGCCTCGGTCCGCGCCCACCTGGCGATCGTTGACCGTGTCGCTCGTCTCGACCCGCACGGCAAATCGGGTGCGGCGGCCGGCCGCAGACGCATCGAAGTGGACGTCCCGCAGTGAAGTCGCTCAGCAAGCTCTGCGACGCCGGGGACTGGTTCGATCCCGAGTTCGATCGCATCGTTCGCACCGAACTCGAGGAGCAGCCGCGTCTGCACCGGAAACAGTGGGAATTCGCGCAGATCTTCCGGGCGCTGCGCACGCTCGGATTCCTGCGTGCGAATGCGCGCGGGTTGTCCATGGGAGGGGGCGTGGAACGCCTTCTCTACGCGCTCGCTCGCCACGTCGGGCATCTGACGGTGACCGACCTCTACGAATCCGCCAGTGCCTGGGAAGGGGCACGGTCCGATGATCCGGATCGATTCGTCAAGGATGCAGCGCCGTTTCCGATCGACCACTCTCGAGTCTCGGCTCGGCGCATGGACATGCGCGCACTCGAGTTCGCCGACCGGGCGTTCGACTTCTGCTACTCGTCGTGCGCGATCGAGCACATCGGAGCGTACGACGACTTTCTCACGCACCTTCGCGAGGTCCGCCGCGTGCTCAAGGACGATGGTGTGTACGTGTTGACGACGGAGTTCCATTACGGCGACGACACCATCCCCGTGCCGAACAACTACTACTTCTCATCAGGCCTTCTGGCAGAACTCGTGGACACTGCGTCGCTCGAGGCGATCGGTGGCGTGGACGGCTCGCTGTGGCCCCACACGCTCAACACGCCGCTGCCCTCGAAGCTGAGCGATCTCTGCGCGCACCCCGCCAACGGGATTGCAGGCAGGCTCCTGGCATCGACACCACACGTGCAATTACTGACGGGCGGCTTGCCCTTCACTTCGCTGGCCGTCGTCCTCACCAGGGCCGCGTCCGGCGCGTCGACGGGCATCCTGCCCATGGCCGGCCTCGAGGACACGCGCCGGTTCATCGAGGCCGGTGTGCGCTCGTGGAAGGCATTCGTCGAACGCACGCAATTCGATCTCGATCCATTCGGCTTGTTCGGTGATCGCTCGTCGCGCGGAACCCCACGCCTCGCAACTTCGGGCGGTGACGACACGCTGTTCCATACCGGGTACGTCTGGCTGGGAGGCAGGGCGCGATCGATCACTGTCGAACTGGACGTCTGGCCTGCCGACGCCAGCAACGCGGAGATCGAGATTCGCGTGCATCGGCAACCCGTTCGGTGCCCGGACGCCGTGAGCTGTGACGCCCAGGTCGCCGTGGCGGTGTGCAACCGTGAACGCCTGCACGTCAATCTTTCCCTCGCAACCGACGAGGCCTGCTCGTACGCCGTCCTCGGTAAGTTGACGGCGGGCGGGTGCTGGGCGTGCGACGCCTCCGTACAGGTCAGCGGCGGCTGACGTGCCATCGGACTCAGATACGTACGTCAGTTAAGATCAGAGGTCTCATGCCGAAGGGTGTCCTCATATTGTTCTCTGCAGGAGGCAAGTAGCAGGTGCTCTCTGAACTCTGCGTCCGACGTCCGGTCTTCGCCACGATGCTCGTGATGTCGCTGGTGGTGCTCGGCGTGTTCTCGTTCCGCGACCTCGGCGTCGATCTTTTCCCGAAGGCGGATCCCGCGCAGGTCAACGTGTCGCTGCGGCTGCCCGGCGCGTCGCCCGACGAGATGACGTCGGCGGTGATCATGCCGATGGAAAACGCGCTCAGCGGCATCGCCGGAATCGACCAGATGACCGCCAACGTCAACGCCGGAGGCACCGCGAACATCCAAATCCGGTTCGTCCTCGAGGCCAACCTGGAGGACGCCGCCAACGCGGTTCGCGAGAAAGTTGCCGGCGCAATGCGGAACGTCCCGCCCGAGACGCTGCCTCCGGTCGTTCAGAAGCAGGATCCCGACGCCGATCCGATCATGAGCGTCATGCTCTCGAGCAAGACTGCGAGCCTGCGCACGCTCACCGAGATTGCCGACAAGCAGATCAAGCGCGCGCTCGAAGCGGTCAACGGCGTCGGTGCCGTCACCATGAACGGTGATCGCTCCCGCGAAATTCACATCGTTGTCGATGTCGAGAAACTGAATGCGCACGGGTTGTCGATCGATCAGGTGGTGAACGCCATCCGGCAGGAGAATGTCGAGATTCCCGGCGGGACGCTCGAGCAGGGCAAGTGGGAAGTCGGCCTGCGCACGTTGGGTCGCGTGGAGGCGACCGAGCAGTTCAACGACGTGATCGTCGCCACGGTGAACGGCGTCCCGCTGCGAGTGTCCGACGTCGGCTATGCCGAGGATTCGGTCAAGAAGGTGTCGACCTCGCTGTTCATGGCGGATGGAAGCCCCGGCGTTCAACTCGACATCCGCCGGGCCTCGGGCGAGAACACGATCACGGTCATCGAAGGCGTCAAGGACAAGCTTCAGTCGGTTCGCAAGACCCTGCCTCCCGACGTCACGCTCACGATCCCGACCGACGACTCCAGGTTCATCTACGCGTCGATCGCGTCGCTCGAGGAGCATCTCATCTGGGGCAGCCTGCTCGCGTCGCTGGTCGTGCTCTTCTTCATCAGGAACCTGCGGGCCGTCGTCATCGCCTCGGTCGCCATCCCGGCGTCGATCATCGCGACGTTCACGTTGATGCGCGCGATGGACTTCACGCTCAACAACATGACGCTGCTGGCGCTCACGCTTGCCGTCGGCATCGTCATCGACGACGCGATCGTGGTGCTGGAAAATATCTTCCGCTACATCGAGGAGAAGCAGCGTTCGCCCTTCGATGCCGCTATTCAAGGCACGCGTGAAGTCGCGCTGCCGGTGATGGCGACGACGCTGTCGCTCATCGTCATCTTCCTGCCGGTTGCGTTCATGACCGGGTACGCGCGGCGCTTCATCTATCCGTTCGGCTGGACCATGGCCTTTGCGATTCTGGTGTCGATGGTCGTCAGCTTCACGCTGACGCCGATGCTCAGCTCGCGCTGGCTGACACTGTCAGAGGCGGGGATGGCCGAGGATACGAAGCACCATCGGCTGTTTCATGCGCTCGATCGTTGGTATACCGCATCGCTGCGGTGGACGCTCGCGCATCCGATGTGGATCATCGGCATCTCGGTCGCACTGGTTGCGCTCACGATCCCGCTGAACAAGATGGTGGGACGCACGTTCGTGCCGCCCGAAGACATGAACGAGTTCACCGTCCACGCCGACACGCCGCAGGGCACGTCGATCGAGGGGACGACCGAGATCGCCCGCAACGTGGTGAAGGAGATTGGCGAACTCGACGGCGTCTCACAGGTGGCGTACATCGCAGGCGCCGATCGCTACACGCACTTTCACCTGCTGTTCTACTTGAAGCCGTCGAACCAGCGGACGGTGACACAGAGCCAGATCATGCAGCAGGTGCGCCGCGTATTCGCGCGTCATCCCGCGTACGCTGCCAGCATTGTGGGTCGGAATCCACTCGGCGGCGGCGGGAACTTCCAGCTGCAGTCCGCGCTGCTCGGCCCTGATCTCAAGACGCTCTACGAGTACTCGCAGCGCATCGTCGAAAAGGCCAAAGCGACGCCGAGCCTCGTTGACGCGAAGTCCGACTACAGCGATGCCAGCCCCGAGGTGCAGGTGGCAGTGGATCGATCGCGTGCCGCCGACCTGGGTGTACGCATGGCGACGATCGGCAACACGCTCCGCCTCATGGTGGCGGGCGACGACGAGATCACGACGTATCGCGAAGCCGGCGAACAATATCCAGTGACGATTCGGGTGCTGGAAAGTCAACGCCGCGACATCGACATGGTCGGCAAACTCACGGTGTCGTCGACCACGGGCCAGCCGGTTCGTATCGACAACATCGCGCAACTCCATCGAGGATTCGGGCCGACACGCATCACCCGAACAAACCGGCAATATGCGATCAACCTGAACGCCGACACCGCCCCTGGCTACGCGCTCGACCAATCGTCGGGTGACCTCCGTCGCATCATCACCGAAGCCAAGCTGCCGCCGGGCTACAGCTTCCAGATGCGCGGGCAGACGCAGAACCTCGATGAGACCACCGACAACCTGATGCTGGCGATCGCGCTCGCCAGCATCTTCGTCTACATGGTGCTCGCCGCCCAGTTCGAGAGCTTCGTGCAGCCGCTCATCATCATGACGGTGCTGCCGCTGTCGGTCCCGTTCGCGCTGTTCACGATCCTGGCGACCGGCCGGACGCTGAACCTGTGGAGCGCGCTCGGGATCCTGCTGCTGTTCGGGATCGTGAAGAAGAACTCGATTCTCCAGGTCGACTACACCAACGTCCTGCGATCACGCGGCGTGCCGCGCGACCAGGCGATCGTGGAAGCGTGCCGCACGCGGCTGCGCCCGATTCTGATGACGACGCTCGCGATCATCTTCGGGCTGATTCCCACCGCGCTCGGCGTCGGCATCGGGGGCGCACAGCGCTCGGCGATCGCGGTGACGATCATCGGTGCGCAGTCACTCTGTCTGTTCCTGACGCTGCTGCTGGTGCCTGCGGCCTACGTCAAACTCGATGCGCTGGAGCAGTCGCTCGCGAACCAGCGACTGAGCGCGTGGCTGTCGAAGGTGCGCTCGCTTGTACCCGGTCGACGCACGAGCACGGAGGGCGCGTCGAATTAACTGCGGCCCTCACGTGGTTTGAAGGCGGGGGAGCGAGAAGAGCACGCTAACGCCTGCGCCGTCGGATCGCGGCGACGCCGACCGCAGCCGCGACCGCGGTGGCGCCGACAACAGCCACGACCTTGGCTCTCCTCCGCTTTCGGCTGCGGCCGGTGATCTTCCCCACGACCTTCCCCGCCGTTTCGGTTGCCTGTATCCGCACTCGAGCGATGGTCTTCCTGGCTTGTTTAGCAGTCTTGTTGGCCAGCCGAGACGCCAATTGTCCACTCTGGCGGCTCGCCTCGCCAACGGCCGCCCTTGCGTGTGTCACGGCCTGCCCGGCTTCCTTCTTCATTGTCACCATGTGCCGTTCTCCTATGTGGGGATTGGTTCGACCCATGTTGCATCGATCTCAGGCTATCACTCCGTGCTTTCATCGCCGACACTTGTGTGCGGCTCAGATTGGAAGCGCGGCTATGGCGTGTGTTTGAATGTTGCCGTCTTGACACCGCTGCAACTATCCGTTCTCTACCGACAAGAGAGGCCCGCATGAACCTGCACCTTGTTCAGAAACCGTTTCGGCGTCACGCACATGCCGTGACTGGCGCTGCTGCCTTCCTGCTGCTGATATCGCTGGCCATGCCCGCGTCGGCGCAACAGGTCACAATGGAAACGCTCCTCGACCGCATCCAGATCGAAGATCTGTTGACGCGCTACTACTACGATCTCTCGCAGGGCAAGTCCCACGAATTGTCCGAGTACTTCACCGCGGACGCGATGCTCGACGTCGACGGCACGATCGCCCACGGCCGCGAGGAAATCGCCAAGTTGTATGGAGGAGGTCCCGCACGGACCACGGATGCCACGCCGCGCCCGCAAAACCACATGCTCCTGACCAACCCGGTCATCGAAGTGAGAGGAAACCGAGCGATCGCGCATGTCATCTGGACCGGCGTCTCCAATTCCGGGATCGGGAAACCTCCCACAGTGACCGAACAGGGCCGCGAGGACTCCGAACTGGTCAAAGTCGATGGCAAGTGGCTCATCAAACGCCGCTACATCAGCTCCGATAGCGGCCTGCCGGATCGTTTCGACAAGACCTTCAAGCAGCGCAACAGCCCACTCAGCTGGGAACGGTGAGCCCTGGCGTCGCTACGGGGTCACTCGATACCTGTCGCGCGGATACAGCGTGGCTTCGCGGACGTTTTGCAGCGCGAGGATCTGCGCCGTCAAGCGCTCGAGACCAATGGCGAGTCCGCCGTGCGGCGGCATGCCCAGCTCGAACATTTTGAGATGGCTCTCGAACGGTGCCGGCGAAATCCCGCGCGTCTTCAGCGCGCTTTCGAGATCACCCCGCCGGTGTAAGCGCTGCCCACCCGTCGTGATCTCAAGCCCGTTGAACAGCAGGTCGAAACCGGCCGCACTCGTCTCGGTAAGAGCGTGCGTATAGAACGGCCGCGCCGAAAGCGGAAATCCAAGTACGAAGACGGCAGCGACACCGTGCTCCTGTTCCGCGAGCCGACAGAGTTGGCGCTCGGCCTCTGGATCAAGGTCGTCAACGAGGTCGATACGTCCGAGGCGCTCGAGGCATTCGTCGAATGTCCAGACCGCCACATCGAGCATCGATGGGAGCGGCGCAGACCGATACTTGTCGAGCCGCGTGCCCTGCTCGGTGTTCAGTTTGTCGAAGATGTACGTCAGCAGCTCTCGCTCGACCTGGATCACATCCTCCGGACCGTCGATGAAGCCCATCTCGAAGTCGAGCGAGTAGTATTCGGTCAGATGCCGGCTCGTCGCATGCGGCTCCGCGCGATACACGTGACCCGTTTCGAACACGCGCTCGAAGCCCACCACACCGTGCTCCTTGTAGAACTGCGGGCTCTGCGCAAGATAGGCAACGCGATCGAAGTACTTGATCTCGAACAGATTCGTTCCTCCTTCGGTGCCACTCGCGACGATCTTCGACGAGACGATCTCTGTAAACCGCTGTGAGGTCAGGTAGTCCCTGAAGTGTTTCAGGATCGCAGCCTGAATGCGGAAGACATCCCCGACGCGATCGTTCCGGAGTGCAAGCGGGCGGTATTCCGTGAGGATGTCCAGACCGACGTCGCCGACATCGGACGATGACGTGAACGGGAGGAGCGATGCGGCGCGATTCAGCAGCGTCGTGCTCTGGATGTCGATCTCGATACCACCACGCGCGCGATCGTCTCTTCGCACGGTGCCACACACCTCGATCGCATCGTCGACCTTCGTTCGCAGATCGTGCAGCGAGGCCGTCGGCGCAACACACTGCACGACGCCACTGCAGTCGCGGACGATGATGAACGTCGTCTTTGCGAGAACGCGGAGGCGATAGACCCAGCCGCGGACGACGACATGGGAGCCAGAGAGTAAAGGGAGATCGGCAGCGAATGTTCGTCGGATGGCAGACACAGCAGCATACCTTTCGTAGACTGCTGGAACCGCCATGTGTGGAGTGTCTGGCGGCGGTGCCATCCAGCTTCCGCCTCGAGGACCGAAGCGGCGCTCACTTCGTGCGGTGTCGTTGCACGAGACGTTCTACCCTACTGAGGCCTGTCGTCATCGACGACTTCCGGTTCAGGAAGACCTCTCAGAGGGGTCTGTCCTCTTCAAAGAGTTGAAGGCCCATTGTATATCCCACCTCTGGCAGTCGCACGACTCGCTCCGTCTCCCGATGCACCTGCAGTATGAAACGGTCGGCCAACAAGGGTTTGCACGATATGGCCCGATTGCGGCAACGCGTGCAGCAGTTGTAGCGCCGGGCGCGTCCGCGTTACAGTCTCGCCGCGGTGCTGTCAGCCTTCTCGCAAGCCTGGGCCTCGTGGAAGACGGCCCCTGGTGTCGCCCTCCTCGCGGTGGTGGCGTTTGCCGTCGGGATCGGCTCGGCGACCGCGATCTTCACCGTCATCAACGGCGTACTGCTACGGCCGCTGCCGTACCCGAGCAGCGAACGCTTCGTGTCGCTGTACCGCGCGAACACGAGGAACCCAGGCACGTTCCTGTTCATGTCGGTTCCAGAGCTGCTCGACTACCAGCAGCAGACCGCGAGCTTCGACGCGTTCGGCTGGTTTCGCGGGGGCCCGTTCCACCTGACGGCACCTGGCGAGCCGCGATTCGTCTCCGGAGTGGCGGTCACACCTTCCCTGGTGCGGCAGCTCGGTTCGCCTCTGCTCGGACAATGGTTCGCCGACGACAGCAGCGCCGTCATCTCGAGCGCCCTGTGGCAGCGCCTCGGCGGCCGGCGCGACATTGTTGGCAGCGCGATCACGCTCGATGATCGACGCTACACCGTGAGCGGCGTGATGCCACCGGCGTTCCGACTGCCGATCGCGAGCCTGGGCATGGGAGGCGGCAACACTGAGGTCTGGATTCCGCTCGATCCATCGGAGAACAGCCAGAACCGTGGCAGCGGTATGTATTCGGTGTACGCCCGGCGCAAACCGGGCGTCTCGCTGGAACAGGCGCAGGCAGACGTCAGGCGCGTTGCTCTCACCGTGGCCGCGACCGACCCCGAGCGTTATCAGTTCTACACGGGGAACGCGGTCAGCCTGCAGGAGTCGACGCCTCCCAGCCTGCGCGCCACGCTGCTAATCCTGCTCGGGGGCGCAGCGCTCCTGCTGCTTATTGCCTGCGCCAACGTCGCCACGCTGCTGCTGGCGCGATCAGTCGTGCGCGCTCGCGAGACGGCGATCCGCGTCGCGCTCGGTGCGTCGCGCCGGCAGCTCGCGCTGCGCTACTTCGCCGAGGGTGCGCTGGTCTCCATTGCGGGCGCCGCCGCCGGCGTCGCTCTCAGCGCGATCTTCGTCCGGCAGATCCTGACCGCCGCAGCCGCGTTCGTCCCGCGTGCCGACCTGATCTCGATCGATTGGAAGGTGCTCGGCTTCAGCGTGGCAGTAGCGGTCGCCACCGGCGTACTCGCCGGACTGGCCCCGCTGTGGCAGGCGTCCCGCACGCCTCCCAGCGCGGTGCTCACCGACGGCGTTCGCGCGTCGGCCAGCGCACCCGCGCGACGCCTGTCGCAAGCGTTCGTCGTCGCCGAAATCGCCCTCGCTTTTACGCTCCTTACGACGTCGGTCATTCTCGTCGTCCACCTGCGCGATCTGGGACGCGTGCCTTTGGGCTACGACCCGGACGGCCTCGTCACGTTCGAGCTCACCCTGCCGCGCAGCGTGGCGCCTCCCTCCACCACGCGAGAGCAACGGGCGGAACGGGCGAATGCGTTTCGGCGCGAACAGGACCGGTTAGTGGCGGCGGTGCGACAAACGCCCGGCGTGACGGGCGTCGTGTTCGCGAGTCAGTACCCGACTCTTGGGGGCGGCGGCGGCACAGCCGTCTACGCCGAGGGGCGGCCGCCGGATGCCTTGGGGCAGCGCGTGCTCATCGTCAGGACCACGCCGGACTACTTGTCGACGATGCAGATCCCGCTCCGCGCGGGCCGGTGGCTCAACCAATCCGACGACCGGCCGCGGCCGATCAAGAAGTCCAACGACCCGCCGGAGCCGATCAACGTTGTCGTCAATGAAACTGCCGCGCGCGCGTATTGGCCAGGCCGCGATCCAATTGGCGCGTCCGGGCGTCTCAGCCAGGCTGACGGCGACTCGTTCACCATCGTCGGTGTTGTCGGTGACATCCGCAACGGCGGATTGAAACGGCCGCCCTCGCCGGAGCTCTATATGTCGCCGTACATCTTCCCGGTGAATCCGATGAGTGTCGTCGTACGCTCGGCGCTGCCGACCGATCAACTGATCGGCGCGGTTCGCCGCAGCATTCGGCAGGCCAACCCGCTGCTACCGATTGGCGACGTGCGCACGATGAACGATGTCACCGGCGACACGCTGCAGCTCGAGCGTCTCAGCTCGCTGGTGATGACGTTCTTCGGTCTTGCGGCGCTGATCATGGCGACGCTCGGCATCTATGGCGTGATGTCGTACTTCGTCCGGCAGCGCACGATGGAGCTGGGCACGCGGATGGCGCTGGGCGCCGTCAATCGCGATCTCGTTGCACTGGTGCTTGGCGGCGGCTTGAAGCTGTCGATGGCGGGAGTCGCGGTGGGATCGATCGCGCTCTTCGGCGGCATGTGGCTGCTCGTCCGATACCTCGAGGTCGCCGACTTCGGATGGCTGCCGTTTGCCGCTTCAACGGCGGTCGTCACTCTCGTCGCTGCGGGGGCCGCCTCCGTGCCGGCGTGGCGCACCACACTCATCTCGCCGATGGTCGCGATGCGTGAACAGTCGCCGTCCGTCTGGCGATGGGCGCATCAACGGATGCGGCTCGCCGTACGCGACATTCGCCACGCAGTTGTCGGTGACGATGTCGAATCGGATGTCTCGCCCGCGGACATGCTCACGGCCTTCGTTGACGCCGCGCGCAGCGCCGACTCGTACACGGGCGCGCTGCGCGCCGTACTTGCGAGCGTGTGTGACGAGCTCAACGTGGAGTCGGCTGCGCTGCTCGAGCGCCGCGATGGCTCGCCGGCGGAGTACCACTGCCTCGTCGCGACGGGCACGCTCGAAGTGCCTGCGATTGCCGCCGACGGGTTTCTGATCACCAGGTTGCGAACCTATCCGCAGCCGCTCCCGTTTGTGCCGCGTGAACTCTCCGCCCTTGCCGAATGGGCCGCGGCGCATCGACCCGAGCGGATCGACGAGATTCGTGGGCTTGCTGCGGCGGGCGTCAGCCTGGCCGTACCGCTGCGGACACGCAATGAGATCCTCGGCGTGCTGCTGCTGGGTGGACGTCCGCAGCTCTCCGGCTTCAGCGCACACGAGAAACAGGTGCTGAGTGCGTGCGCCGATCAGTTCGCGCTCATGATCGAAAACGCGCGGCTGACCGATCGCGTCGTCGAACAGGAAACACTGCGCCGCGACATCGCACTGGCGTCGGACGTCCAGCGCCGCCTGCTGCCCGATGCTCCGCCCCGCGACGAATCTGCCGATTTCGCCGCGATCAGCGTTCCGGCCCGGCGCATCGGCGGCGACTACTACGACTTCGTCGAGCTGCGCGACCGGGAGATCGGCATCGCGCTGGCCGATGTGTCGGGCAAAGGCGTTGCTGCCGCCCTGATCATGTCGGTTGTGCAGGCGTCGCTGCGGATCATCTCGTCCGAAGGCGACGTGTCGCCGCCCCGCCTCGTCGCGCGAATGAACCAGTTCGTCCACCGGTCGACACCCGCAAGCAAGTACGCCACGTTCTTCTATGCGCAACTCGACCAGCAGCGTCGTCAGCTGCGCTACGTCAACGCCGGCCACAACGCGCCGTACCTCCTGCGAGCCGGCCGGCAATCGACAGACTCGGCGTCGCCCGAGATCGAGCAACTGTCCATCGGAGGAACGGTCGTCGGCATGTTCCCTGACATGGACTACGAAGAAGCGACCGTCGATCTGTGTCCTGGCGACGTCCTCCTCGCGTTCACCGACGGCGTCCCAGAGGCGCACAACCCCGAGGACGAGGAGTTCGGCGAGGAACGCCTGCAGGATTTACTCCGCCGGACCGCTCATCTTCCAGCCGACGAGATCAGCGCCCGAATTTCCGCCGAGATGAAGGATTGGATCCGCGACGCGGAGCAATACGACGATCTCACCTTCATCGTGATGAAGGTGCGCTGACGTCACGGCGCGAAGGACATTCACGCGCCGCATCGACGGCGAATCCCGCGCCTATCGTCGTCCGTACAGCCGCACCTCCGGCTTCTGTCCCCAGGACGCTTTCTCGTACCAGAACTCCACGTTGGTGATGTCACGTTCACCGCCGACCAGGTCGAGGACGGGACTGACGCCGTTCACACGAACCAGGAAGCGAAACGGATACGGGCGCCTGTTGTGGTTGCCGTACTCGACCACGACGCGGTCGAACTGCACGGCGGCGCCGCTCACGCGAAACTGAAGCGCGCGGTAGGTATCGTTGCCGTGGCAGCTGATCTTGTCGTGATCCACGCGTCCCTCGATCTCCTTGGTGCCGAGGTGCACCCAGGCGGGACGTTGTGCACTGACCCAGGGTGCGACCGTCACGATCAACAGTGCCGTGACGACTGACGCGAATCGACGCTCCGCAGTGGCCGAAATGATGTTTCGCATGTGTCAACTCCTCATACCTCTCGAGACCTCAGAAACTCGCGTGGAGGCCACCGAGGTATTGCCTGCGTCCACGGTGCATCGTGGGCGACCGCGTAGCGGGCGGCGGGGCTTGAAGCATTTCCCGAGAATCTGGGGTCAGTGCACGCTCATGCCCCATGTCAGCATGGGCTGTACCTGAAACTCGGGCCGGCGAGGTCGCTTTGATGCGACTCGCTGCTGATCACGATCGGTCCAGCTGCTTCGTAAGGATCGGCGCGATTCTCGCGAGCGTCTTCAACGCCGACTTCGCTTTGGCGGTTCGAATGGCTTTCCAGTCGCCGTCGGCGCGCTGGTGCTTGAGGTCGGTCAGGTAGGCGTACTCCGGCGTGAGCAGATTGTCCTGGGTGGCCTTGGCTTTCGTCCACGCCCGGGCGAACGTCTCGAGGGTGGGCGCTTCTCCGCGAGTCCAGAACTCCATCGCGAGCACTCGGGCGACCGCGCCGTCCTTGAAGCGGCCGCCAGTCAACTCGCGGAGCAACCGGATGACGCTCAGGTGCTCCTTCGCGTACCAACGATAGTACAGACGGTCGTGAGGACCAGGGCGCGATGGCGGATTCGCAGTGCGGACGATCGCCGCGGAGATGCACGTGGGTTGGCCCGTCTCTCCTGTCGTGAGATAGCGTCGGACCCGAGCCAGGACGATCGGCTTCCGATCGGCATCCTTGGTGGCGCGCATCGTCCCGGCCGAGGACTCGGCCACGATCTTGTACGGGATCCCGCGCGCGGTGCAGAAGCCGCGAATCTCCTCGAGGTTCATGTAGTTCATCTCTTCGAGGAGCCGCGCCTGCTCGGCGGATGTGAGTTGCAACAAAAAGTTTGGCATCGAATCGGTTCTCGCGTCGCGAGAACTCTCAGCCGTAGTATCCGCTGAAGCCGG
>DATFRP010000265.1:0-10826 GCA_035263125.1 Vicinamibacterales bacterium | reverse complement strand
ACATCGGCGGCGATCCCCACGACATCCTGCAGCCGCTCGCCTACTTCGTCTGGGTGATGAAGTCGATTCAACGCGTCGTCCTCCCCGGAGTTCTCCTCCTCGCCCTCGCTGCTCCTGCGGCTGCACGCCAGGCCACCACGGTGACGCAGGCGGACGTGCAGCGGCTGCAGGACAACATCTACCTGGCCGAGCGCGACATCCAGCAGACGCGCGCCCGCGATGCCGCGCAGATGACAACCGAGCTCGACGACCTCCGTGATGAAGTGATCTATCTGAAAGTGAAGTTGCGCAAGGAACGCACGCTCGCCCGCAGCGAGTGGGCCGACGTGCGCGATCGGATCGACGATCTGCGAGCTCGCGCTCGCGGTGACGCGCGCACGACGTCGTCCTCGTCGCGGCCGCCGGCGTCGTCAACATCGGCAGCTTCCACAACGCCGCCGCCTGCGGGCTCTGTCGAGATCCCGTCGGGCACCGAACTCGATGCGCGGCTGCAGAGCCCGCTCAACTCCGGTACCGCCCAGGTTGAAGATCGCTTCGAGGCGACGACGCTCGTCGATGTGAACGTGAGCGGGAGAGCCGTGATCCCAGCTGGGTCGGTGCTTCGCGGCGTCGTGACCAACGTTCAACCGGCGACCCGCACAAACCGCACGGCGAAGATGACGGTCAGCTTCGATCAGGTCACCGTGGACGGACGCGCGTATCCGATTCGCGGGACGGTGACTCAGGCGATTCAGGGCGAAGGGATCAAAGGCGAGACCGGCCGCATCGCGACCGGCGCAGGTGTCGGTGCAGTGCTCGGTGGCCTTCTCGGTGGCTTCAAAGGCGCGCTCATTGGCGTGCTCGTCGGCGGCGGCGGCATCACCGCAGCCACCGAAGGCAAGGAAGTCGAGCTGCCGCAAGGCGCGGTGCTGCGAGTCAGGCTGGACTCCCCGGTACAAATCCAGCCGGCGCGCTGAGCAGGGGCGCGCCGCGCGCGCCTACCTTACCTCGCGCGCGACCTCTTTCATCGCCGCGCGCGCAGCAGTAATGGTCTTCTTGATGTGCGTGTCGGTGTGCGCCGCGGAGAGGAACCACGCTTCGAACTGAGAAGGCGGCGGGTAGATGCCGCGTGCCAGCATGCCTCTGAAGAAGGTGGCGTACGCAGTGGTATTCGACTCGAGCGCCGACTCGTAGTCGCGCACGGGCGACGACGTGAAGAAGGGCGTGACGAGCGACCCGAACGCATTGACCTGCAGCGGCACATGCGCCTCGCGTGCGGCGTCGGCGAGCCCGCTCGCGAGCAGCGACCCGCGCCGTGCGAGGTCCTTGTAGAGCCGTGGGGTGAGGCGCTTGAGCGCCCACAACCCGGCCGTCATCGCCACTGGATTTCCCGAGAGCGTGCCGGCCTGGTAGACAGGTCCCGCAGGCGCAACGAGGTCCATGATCGCCGCGCGACCCCCGTAGGCACCGACGGGGAATCCGCCGCCGATGATCTTCCCCAGGCAGGTCAGATCGGGCCGTACATCGAACACCGCCTGCGCGCCGCCCGCGGATGCGCGAAAGCCCGAGATCACCTCATCGAAGATCAACACGATTCCATGACGGAGGCACCGCTCGCGCAGCCCGGTCAGGAATCCATGCGTCGGAGGCACCACGCCGATGTTGCCGGCAATCGGTTCCACGATGATCGCGGCAATCGAATCGGGGTGAGCGTCGATTAACGCATCGACGGAGGGAATGCTGTTGTATTTCGCGAGGAGCGTCTGGTTTGCCACGGCCGACGGTACGCCGGGGCTGGTGGGAATGCCGAGCGTCATCGCGCCCGATCCCGCTTTCACCAGAAACGCGTCGGCGTGTCCGTGATAGCACCCTTCGAACTTGACGATGAGATCACGCTTGGTGAACGCGCGCGCAACGCGGATCACGCTCATCGCGGCTTCGGTGCCGGAGCTCACGAAGCGCACGCGTTCGAGCGACGGCATCAACGTGCGCACCTGCTCGCCGAGCTCGTGCTCGAGCGGGGACGGCGCCCCGAAGCTCGTGCCGCGCCGCGCCGCAGTCGCGATCGCCTGCACGAGCGGGCGCGGGCTGTGTCCGTGGATCAACGGCCCCCACGACATGACGTAATCGACGAAACGATTGCCGTCGACGTCTTCGATCGTGGCCCCCGCCGCGCGTCGAACGAAGAGCGGCGTGCCGCCAACGGCGTGAAACGCCCGGACGGGGGAGTCCACGCCCCCGGGAAGGATCTGGCTGGCGCGAGCGAACAGCTTCTGCGAAGTGGTGGGTGTTTTCATCGGACGGGTGTAATGCAAAATGCAAAATGCGAAATTCAAAATGCAAAACCCAGCCGACGTTTTGCATTTTGCATTTTGAATTTTGCATTACGTGGATCACAAGAGACGCGCAGCCTCTCTTGCATAGTACGTGATGATCATGTCGGCGCCCGCCCGCCTGATGCCGATGAGCGTCTCCATCATCACACGGGGCTCGTCGATCCATCCGCGCTCGGCAGCCGCTTTCAGCATCGAGTACTCGCCACTGACGTGATAGGCGGCGGTCGGCTGGCCGAAGCGCTCCTTCACCTTGGCGAGCACATCGAGATACGGGAGCGCGGGTTTGACCATCACGATGTCCGCGCCTTCGGCCAGATCGATCTCGACTTCGCGGAGCGCTTCCTCGACGTTCCCAGGATCCATCTGATGGCTGCGCCGATCGCCGAACTGCGGTGTCGAATCGGCGGCCTCGCGGAACGGACCATAGAATCCCGAGCAGTACTTGGCCGCATAGGACATGATCGCGGTCTGATCGAAGCCGCGCTCGTCGAGCGTCTTGCGAATGGCCGCGACGCGGCCATCCATCATGTCGGAGGGGGCCACGATGTCGGCGCCGGCCACCGCATGAGACAGCGCCGCCTGCGCGAGATGTTCCACGGTGATGTCGTTGACGATCTCATCGCCCTCGACGATGCCGCAGTGCCCGTGAGAGGTGTACTCGCACATGCAGACGTCAGTGATCACGAGCAGATCGCGAACCTCGCGCTTCAGCGCGCGCACCGCCGACTGCACCGGCGCGTCGGGATCGGCGGCCGCGGATCCAAGCAGATCCTTGTTGTCGGGCAGTCCGAACAGAATCACCGCCGGCACGCCATCGGCCTTGGCGGCAGCCGCTTCCTTCACGGCTTCGTCGACAGACAGATGAAAGACGCCCGGCATCGACCCAATCTCGCGACGAATCCCGCGCCCTGAGACGAGGAACAGTGGATAGATGAAACAGTCCGGCGTCAGCCGGGTCTCTCGGACGAGCGATCGAATCGCTTCGGTGCGTCGAAGCCGGCGGGGCCGGCGCGTCAGAGACAGACGGGTCGTGCTGCTGACAGGCATAGCGTCCTCGTGCCGGTCCGGCTGCCTTCGACATCGTTCAAGGGCCAGGGAAGCCGGACACAACTCATTACACGGGCCGCCTGACCTGTCCGCCGTAGTTCAGCGGAGGCGGAAGGCGGCCCCCATGGAAGGCGGCCCCTACGCGCTCACGTGCTCACGAATCGTGATCTGGAGACGTGGGCAGCGATGGCATCCACCAGCGCGGGAACCGTCGACACGACAGGCGTCACCGCGACCGGAATACCCAATTGTATGACCGCATCAGCGGTGACCGGACCGATGGCCGCGACGACGGTGTTCTTCAGCAGGTCGGTCGCCTGTTCCACGCCGTAGATGGACGTGAAGTTCTTGACGGCCGAAGGACTCGTGAACGTCACGACATCGATCGTCTGGTCGAGGAGCATCCGGTAGACGTCGGGTCCTTCATCCTGCTGCGCGTCTTCGAGGACCGTGCGGTACGCCACGACGTCTGTCACGCTCGCGCCGGCGCTTCGCAGGCCGTCGGTGATCACATCGCGACCGATGTCAGCGCGGGGCACGAGCACTCGCGCGCCCTCGACGGCGCCGTTCGCCTTGAGTGCCGCCACGACCGCCTCGGCGCGGAACTCGTCGGGGACCAGATCGACACGAATACCGTAGCGGGCCAGTCGCTCTGCCGTGCCGCTGCCCACGGTGCACAACTGAGGACCCGCGAGCGCGCGAATGTCGTGCGCCACTGCGAGCAGCGCCGTCATGAATGCGTCCACTGCATTGGGGCTGGTGAACACGATCCAGTCGAACGATCCGACATCGTGTGCCGCCTGCGTCAGCGGGCCGTCATCCTCGGGCGGCTCGATGCGGATCATCGGCGCTTCGATCGCTTCGGCCCCGAGTACGTTCAACCGGTCGACCATCTCGTGTGCCTGATCGCGCGGCCGCGTCACCAGCACCCGCTTGCCGAACAGCGGACGGGCATCGAACCATCGAATGTGCTCGCGAAAACCGACCACGCGTCCGACGACGAGAATGGCCGGCCCGCGTTTCGGGTGCTCGTGCACCTCCGCCAGGAGCTCGTCGATCGTCCCCGACACACTCTCCTGGCTCGCCAGCGTCCCGTTGTAGACGATGACGGCTTCTTCGTCGCCGGCCCACCCGTGCGACCGCATCGCCTCGAGCATGCGCGGCAGCTGCTGGACGCCGGCGTAGCACACCATCGTGCCCTCGAGCTTTGCGAGGCTCGCCCAGTCGATATCAGGTGGCGTGCGACTCTCGTCTTCGTATCCCCGCACCAGCGTGATCGTGTCGCCGCCGCCGGGGTAGGTGACCGGCACGCCTGCGTACGCAGGCACGCCAATGCCCAGCGGAATGCCGGGAATCACCTCGAAGGGAATCCTCTGCTCGTGCAGGAACAGCGCTTCTTCGCCGCCGCGATCGAACACGAAGGGATCGCCGCGTTTGAGCCGCGCGACCAGGCTGCCCTCGCGTGCCTTCTCGGCCAGCAGGTAGCCGATCGCTTCTTGTGCCATCGGCTTCTGCGCCGAGCTGCCGACGTTAATCAACTCGGCACCAGGCCGGGCGTGCTTCAGCAGTCGCACCGACACCAGCGGGTCGTAAATGACGACGTCGGCCTTCTGAAGGCAGTCGAGGCCGTGCACCGTCAAAAGGCCAGGGTCTCCAGGGCCAGTGCCGATCAAGTAAACGGCGGGGTTCTTCATGGTTGCAGGCCTTCCACTGCTGACCCCGCCTGTCGCGCCTCGGCGAGAATGGCGCCCGCTCCACGTTCGAGCAGGCGGTCCGCTGCGACGACGCCGACAGCCCTCGCATCGAGCGCGGCACCGGTTGCTTCTGCACGCACGACGCGTTCGCCGTCGATCGAGATCACGACGGCGGCGACATGCACCGTCCCTTCTGCGAGTCGGGCGTACGCACCGATCGGCATCTGGCATCCCCCACCGAGTCGTTCGACGACGGCTCGTTCGGCATCGAGCGCAGCGGCTGCGGCGGTGTCGTTGATCGCTGCCACCACCGCGCGCGTCTGATCATCGTCGCTCCGGATCTCGACGGCGACGATGCCCTGCCCTGGAGCCGGCACGCATGCATCGACCGGAAGCGCGGCCGAGACGCGGTGGCCGTGATTGAGACGTCTGAGACCCGCCGCTGCCAGGACGAGAGCATCATAATCGCCCGAGTCCAACTTGCGCATCCGGGTGTCCAGATTGCCGCGAATAGGTGCGAACCGCGCCATCGGGAAGAGGCGCCAGAGCTGGGCCGTTCTGCGAACACTGCTCGTGCCGATGCGAGGCCCGTCTCCGAGCGCGCGGATGATCTCCTCGAGCGATGCGTACGGCGGTGCACTCCCGGGAAGAATCATCGCATCGCGCGGATCTTCGCGTGGGAGGACGGCACCGATCGTCAGGCCCTCGGGCAGGACGGCGGGCATGTCCTTGCTGCTGTGCACCGCGACGTCGATCTCGCGCGCGAGCAGCGCGTCTTCGATTTCCTTGACGAAGAGCCGCTTTCCCCCGATTTCCGAGAGGCTGGCTTCGGCAAGGCGATCGCCGGACGTCTTGATGATGATCTCCTCGCAGTGGTGGCCGGTGCGCACGCTGATCAGTGACGCCACCATTCGTGCCTGCACGAGCGCAAGCTGACTGCCGCGAGTGCCGAGTCTCAGCGTGGGCATGAACAGATTCAGGGGCGTCGACGATCGGCCGGCCTGATCCCGGGCGACGGGTCGGGAACTTCCGAGGTCGATTCGTTGGCGCGCAGCCGGAACAGACGATTGACCGCTTCCGTGTAGGCGACCTGCGTCTCCTCGTCCGGGAGCGCTTTCAGCTGCTCGGTGGGATCGAGCAGGAGCTTCTCGACGATGAGGCGTGTCACCTCGTCGACTTTGGCGAGCGCCTCGGGAGACAGCCCCGAAAGCTTGCTGTCGAGCCGTTTCATTTCGCCCCGCCTGATCGCATCGAACCGCTGGCGCAGCGCGACGACGGTCGGAACGACACCGCGCGATCGCTGCCACGACGCGAACTTCACGAGCTCTTCCGAGACGATCGCTTCCGCATGCTGAATCTCTGCGGCCCGGCGCGACAGGTTCTCCTGCACGATCGACTGAAGGTCGTCGATGTTGTACAGGAACACCTGCTCGAGATCGCCGACAGTGGGATCGACATCCCGGGGCACCGCCAGATCGATGAGGAACAGCGGATCGAGCCGGCGACGTCCGGCCGCGGCCTCGACCTGTGCGCGGGTCAGAATCGGCCGCTGCGATCCGGTGGCGGTCACGACGATATCGGCCGTCGCCAGCGCGGCGATCGCCTCGTTCCACCAGACGGCGCGGCCGTTCACCGCCGACGCCAGCACGTCCGCGCTCGTCGCAGTGCGGCTCGTGATGAGGATCTCGCCCACGCCTTGCGCGCGCAGATGCTCGGCGGTGAGTGTACTGATCTCGCCGGCTCCGATCACCACGACGCGTCGTCCGTCGAGCCGCCCGAAGATCTTGCGTGCGAGGGCGACCGCAGCGAAGCTGATCGACACCGCACCCTCGCCGAGCGCGGTTTCAGAGCGTACGCGCTTGCCCACGCCGAAAGACCAGTGGAACAACTTGGTGAGAATCGGCCCGGTGCATCGGCGTTCCGACGCCTTCTGGAACGCGTCCTTCACCTGTCCGAGAATCTGCGGCTCGCCGACGATGATCGAGTCGAGACCGGCCGCCACACGAAACAGATGCCTGGCCGCGGCCTCGTCGCTGTGCGCGAACACATGCGGCATGAACACGTCGAGCTCGAGCCCGTGATACTCGCTCAGGAAGGCCGTGACGTCCTCGCGCGCGCGGAACGGATCATCGCTCGCGACGTAAATCTCCGATCGGTTGCACGTCGACAGCACCACCGATTCCGCCGTCGAGGGGCGCGTGGCGAGGACTTCGACTGCGGCGCCGAGATCGCGACTCGAAAAATCGAGACGTTCCCGGAGATCCACGGGAGCCGTTTTGTGACTGACGCCCAGAAGGATGAGGTGCATTACTGAAACGTATGGCTCGTGGTGACGAAGTAGTTCACCGGCAGGAAGTTCAGCAGGACGATCGCAAATCCCAGGGTCGACAGCCATGCCGACCGCCGTCCGGTCCAGCCCAGCGTTCGCCGTGCGAACACTTCGAACGAGTACACCATCCACGACACCAGCGCGATGAAGATCTTCGGATCGTTCAGCGACATCTCCTGCAGGTTCGCGTTGCCAGGGTTCAACGCCCGTGCCTGGGACGCCCACACCACGCCAACGACTACGCCGATCGTCAGAAACACCCAGCCAATGACCACCGCTCTCGAGTTCATCGCATCGAGGATGTGCAGCGACGGCAGCCGGGTGTAGAAGTATCCGAGCTGCTTCTTCTTGATCTCCTTGAACTGCAGCATGTAGGTCAGTCCCAGCATTGCCGCGAGCGCGAAGCTCGCGTACGCGAACAGCAGCGAGGTCACGTGCACCCAGAACCAGGGACTGTCGAACAAGGGGTCTTTGGTCTCGACACCCGGGTTCAGAACGGGAATCGCCTGCAGGCCCACGAGCAACGGAAGGATGAAGACGCCCATCGCGCGTTCATCGGTGGTCAACTCCAGGTAGAGATAGGAGAGCGCCAGCATCCAGACGAATGACGAGACGGCGCGTGACATGTTCGCGATCGGCACGTGCCGCACTTCCATCGTCTGCATTCCGATCACGAACGTGTGCGAGAGAGCGCCGAGAAGCAGCAGCGTCGTGGCGGCCCGCCCGACGCCGGGCTGACGTCGTACGAAGTGCACCGCGTAGACGACGCCGGCAGCGGCGTAGAGGATGAGAGGGATCAGGCTCAACGTGGCGTAGGGGCGTAGTACCCCTTCTTGGCGCGTGGAGTGATGTTCGGTCGCGACACCTGCACCACGACGCGGCGCCACGCGCCGTCGCGGCGCTGGTTGCCGGAGGAATAGCCGATGGTGTACTGGCTTGCGAGTTCGTCCGCGATCTGCGAGTAGACGCCCGCGAGGTCTTCGATCTTGGCGGGGAAGAACGCGCGGCCGCCCGTTTCCTGTGCCAGCGTCCGCATCGTGAACTCGGCTTCCCGGAAGCCCTTGGCCTGCGTATCGTTCCCGCGAAGGGCGATCGCGTAGATGGCCGTTTCCGAGCGCTTCGCGAGATCGAGCACCTCATCGAACGAGACCAGACTCGATGTGTCTTCGCCGTCCGAGAACACGATCAGCGCCTGACGGCGAACGTCCTCCTCGTTCACCGCGCGCACCTTCCGGAGCTCCTTCAGCGCGATGTAGACGGCATTGTGCAGCGACGTCGATCCGCCGGCGCTCGTCAGCTCGATCGCCGCCTGGAGATCGCCTTTGTTGCTGGTGAATCCCTGCCGGATCTCGACCTTGCTGTCGAAGTCGACGACCTGCGCGATATCGTTCGGCTTCAGCCGGTGCACGAAATTGGTTGCCGCCGCCTGGAGTACGGGGAGGTGCTGCTCCATGCTCGCGCTGCTGTCGAGGAGCAGCGACAACGCAATCGGCTGCTGCCGTCTCGAGAAGAACGTGACGTTCTGCTTGACGCCGTCCTCGAAGATCGAAAAGTCGCCTTCGTCGAGATCAGTGATGTAGCGATTCGCGCTGTCGGTGACCGTCACGTTGAGCGACACGATGTCGATGCCGGCTCGAAACGCCGGCCGCTGGCGCTCCCCCTGAGTCTGCGGCGACTGCGAAGGTGGAGCGGGCGGCGCCGGCGAGCCTTGTGGAGCGGGCGCCGGAGCTTGAGTAGCCGGAGCTGGCGCCGGTGTAGGCGGAGCTGGTGCTTGCGTGGCCGGAACTGGCGACGATGCAGGGGGCGACTGCTGCGCCGCGAGTGCGGCCGCCCCTACCAGAACGATTGCAGCAACGAGCGAAGAACGCGCCACGTCAAACTCCAGACTCCCCGCGAGCCGGCGCCCCGCGCATCGTGACCCCCTCTTTGCCCGATGAGACCTCGGTCTTCTCCGGGGGAATCAACGATTCGGGACGTCCGTATGTGACCTTGTACTGCGAGAGCAACTCGCGAGCGAGCCGCTGCAGCGCCTCATCGAGCCCATGCGGACTGAGCAGGCTGATCCGCTGACCACCGCTCGAGCGCGGCCCGAGGTCGAGCAGAAGCGATCGTTCGCGGACCCCGAGCGGCTCTTCCTGGTGGTAGAACTGCCCGATCGTGACCATGTGCAGCGGCGTTCTTGCTTTGCGCAGCGTGTTCACGACGTCCTGGTGGTAATGATTCGTGAACTCGATTCCGTCGGTGATGACCGGTACCATTGCAGCGCGCGGCGTCTCGCGCTTCTCGAGTCCCTTCGATGTTTCAACGATCGCGTCGAGGAGCGTCATGCCGCTGCCGCTCATCGGGAACAGTCGGCCGACGCTGGCCGTCAGCCGTTTCGTGTCGTCGGTGTAGTCGACGAGGATCGTGGGACGGTCGGCCAGGGCGATCAGCGCGACGTGATTGCCGGGTGCCATCTTCGACACGAACTTCGAGAGGCTCTCGCGGAAGAACGTAATGTCGTCGCTGGCCGACTGGCTGTTGTCGATGAGCACAGCGACGTCGATCGGTTCGGTGGCGCGCGTTACGCGCAGGACCTCGCGACGGACGCCATCCTCGCGGATGACGAAGGCGTCAGGGCCGAGGCTCTCGACCGGTTCACCGTTGCTGTCGACGGCGCTGACGAAGAGCGATCGCTCGCGGGACACCGGACGCTGAGCAGCCGACGAGGTGATCTGCAGCGCCAGGCATGCGAGCGCCACGCCGATGGTGGAAACCAGGATCGTGCGGACAGGGACAGGTGTGCGCATAGTACGGATCGAGGCGGCGCTGGTAGGGGCAGTATAGGTCCCGGTTGCGACGAGCGTCAAGCGCATGAATGGCCCGAAACCCATTGAAAACATGGCACTTGACGTATGCTGGTGAACTTTTTCACAAACTGAGGTTATACTGATGGGCGGTACGCAGCCTGATTCGCGCGATGTATGTGTTGTGGCGCACGTCGGCTGCCCCGCGGTCCGGCCTTTTGCTCCGTTGATATTGGCGAGATGCCGAAGAAGAATCGACCGTTTCCGTTCGGGCGTTCCTTCCAGTTTCTGGAGAAGAACGTGACCGGCTCGGGATCGGTCATCGCGGCCTCGTACACGTTGGTGGGTGCCATTCTCCTGCTTGGCGGGATCGGGTACCTGGTCGATCGATGGCGCGGCACGGCCCCGTGGTTCCTGCTGGCGGGGCTTCTGCTCGGGATGGTCGTCGGTTTTTACGAGCTGGCAAAGACGGTTTACAGAAGATGAGCTCGATCGCGTGGATGGTTGGAGCCAGTCTGACGTCCTGGCTCGCAATCACCGCGGTCGCCGGAGACGGGCTGAACCCGGAGGCGCTCTTCGGCATGCTCGGTCCGCTGGTGGCCACGTGCCTCAGCTGGCTCTCGATCGAGCGGACGCACAGGTCTGCTCCCGAGCG